>CAJXTX010000018.1 GCA_913060705.1 uncultured Bacteroidota bacterium
AACTCTATATTGAAAGGGAAGACTTTAGAGAAGAGGCGTCCCGCAAATTTTTCAGGTTAAAATTAGGTGGAGAAGTACGCCTTAAAAACGGCTACATCATTCAGGCTAATGATTGCGTTAAGGACAATGACGGAAATGTCATTGAAATACACGCCACTTACGACCCTAAAAGTAAAAGCGGCAGCGGTACCGAAGAAAGCCTTAGAAAAGTAAAAGGAACCCTACATTGGGTGTCAATTGCACATGCTATAGAAGCGAAAACAAGACTCTACGACCGTCTTTTTTCTCACGAATCGCCTGACACACAGAAAGATAGAGACTTTTTAGAGTTTCTAAACCCAAATTCTCTTACCACGGTTACGGCGTATTGTGAACCGGCATTATCCGAGGTCAAACCAGGAGAAGTCTATCAATTTCAGCGCCTTGGATATTTTGCCGTAGATGATAGCTCAAGCCCAGACGAATTGGTGTTTAATCGCACCACACAACTTAGAGATACGTGGGCCAAACTTTCAGAAGCTTAAGATTTGATCTGAGATAATGCGCGATTGATGCGTTGCACCACCTCTTCTTTTCCTAAAAACGCCATAAGGCTATAAACCGAAGGGCCTTTTAAAGAGCCTACAAGCGCTATGCGAAGCGGCGCCATTACCTTTCCTAAACCGATCTCTTTGGAGCCGACAAACCCTTTAAGACACTCTTCGAGCGCAGATTCCTCAAAAGAGGTCGATTGTGCCAAGGCCATAAAACTTTCTAAAAGAGAAGGGGTCTCCTCTTTCCATTGTTTGCCCACAGCCTTTTCGTCATAGGCTGTTGGAGCGCTGAAGAAGTAGCCGTGTTCTGTGTTGAGGTCAGCAGGAAAAATCAAACGTTCTTTTACGAGGACCAGGGCTTTTATCAGGTGTTCTTTAGAAACTTCTTGCAGTTCAGGGGCCCCAGAAACGCACTCCTTTAGAAGGGCCTCGTCATTCATTTTTTGCAAGTGCTGCTGGTTGAACCAACGCAGCTTTTCAACATCAAATCGAGCCCCGGCCTTTTGAATGCCGTCCATCGAAAAGGCCTTGATCATCTCTTGGAGGTCTAACACCTCTTCATCTGATTTATTGCTCCACCCAAGAAGCGCCAAGAAATTTAACAATGGCACCGGAAGGTATCCGTCTTCTTTAAATCCTTTAATGCCGCTCCACTCTAGGGGATACACCGGAAATCCTCCGGCTTCACCATCGCGCTTACTCAACTTCCCCTTTCCGTTCGGTTTAAGAATTAGGGGTAAGTGAGCAAACTTTGGCGGATTCCATCCAAAGGCTTCGTAAAGCAAAAAATGGAGGGGCAATGAAGGAAGCCACTCCTCTCCTCGTATTACATCAGTGATCTCCATAAGATGATCGTCGACCACATTTGCAAGGTGATAGGTGGGCATTCCGTCGCTTTTGAACAACACCTTGTCGTCAAGCGTATTGGTGTTAACAGTTACGTTTTGGCGCACTTCGTCATGGATGGTCAATGTGCGATCAGCCTCCATCTTAAAGCGAACAACGTAAGAGGCACCTTCTTCTAACAATTTCGCCACTGTTTCGCTATCAAGGGTTAAGCTGTTGCGCATCGTCATGCGGGTTTGACAATCGTAGCTGAAATGAGCGTTAGTTTCGGCGGCTTTTTGCCGCTCCTTTTCAAGATCCTCTGCGCTATCAAAAGCATAATAAGCCTTGCCCTGTTCTATAAGCTGGTTGACATATTTTCCATAGACAGAAAGCCTTTCACTTTGACGGTAGGGACCAAACTTTCCGGGATGTGTAGGACTCTCGTCTGGAGGAATGCCAGCCCAAGCTAATGCTTGTTGGATATATTCCTCAGCACCTTCTACGTAGCGGTTTTGATCGGTGTCTTCAATGCGCAAAACAAAGGCCCCTCCTTTTTGTTTAGCGAGAAGGTAATTGTATAAAGCGGTTCTCAACCCTCCGATGTGTAGAGGGCCGGTTGGGCTTGGGGCAAATCGTACGCGTACCGACATGTGCAATCTTTTTTCAAAGGTAATACTATCGAAATGATCAATTGGTATCTTTGTGCCGTGGAAAACCCAGTGTTTTTTGATGGTTTACCGCCTAACGCTGTCTCGCCTAATTCATGGAAAGAGCGCATAAGGCGGGTTTTGGTTTTTCTTGGCCTTGAGCTTGAGGTTTTTTACAAGTTCATAACGGACGAGGAGATGCTTATTGAAAACAAGCGATTTCTCAACCATGATACTTACACGGATATCATCACCTTTGATTTGCGCGATGACGGACTCAACGAGGCAAACATCCTTATTAGCCACGAACGGGTAAAAGAAAACGCTGAGTTGTTCAACAGCCAGTTTGAGACCGAGCTCTTTAGAACGATGGTGCACGGTCTCCTCCATCTTAGCGGACAAGGAGACAAGACCGCAGAAGACGAGGCTTTGATGCGCCAAAAGGAAGAAGAATTAATACAAATGTTTCACGTGGAACATTGACGCTATGTTTGAAGATCTTTACGACATTATAGTGGTTGGTGCGGGGCATGCAGGTGCAGAGGCCGCCGCCGCTTCTGCCAACATGGGCATGAAGACCCTATTGATTACTATGAACTTACAGACCATAGGTCAAATGTCTTGCAACCCGGCTATGGGCGGAATTGCCAAAGGTCAAATTGTCCGTGAAATCGACGCGCTTGGCGGGTATAGCGGCCTGGTTAGCGACGAGAGCGCCATACAATTTAAGATGTTGAACCGCTCTAAGGGACCTGCCATGTGGAGTCCTAGAACCCAGAATGACCGCATGCTTTTTGCGGAGTCATGGCGCATTCGGTTAGAGCGCACACCTAACTTGGATTTTTATCAAGAAATGGTAACGAGCCTTTTAGTAGAAGGCGAGTCTGTAGTGGGTGTGGCAACGACACTCGGCATTCACATTCGCGCCAAGAAGGTGGTGCTCACGAACGGCACCTTCCTTAATGGGCTGATTCACATCGGAGAGAAGAATTTTGGCGGCGGAAGGGCTGGTGAAAAGGCGTCCTTTGGGATTACTGAGCAATTGGTCGATCTAGGTTTTGACGCGGGCCGCATGAAGACCGGAACACCGCCTAGGGTTGACAGTCGTTCTTTGGATTATTCGGTGATGACCCCGCAACCAGGGGACGAGCGTCCAGGCCACTTTAGCTACCTGAAGGAATTTACTTTGGACCGCCAAATAGACTGTCATCTTACCCACACATCAGACGAGGTTCACGATTTGCTGCGTTCAGGATTCGACCGTTCGCCCATGTTTAATGGGAACATACAATCGATAGGGCCGCGCTATTGCCCTTCCATTGAGGATAAAATCAATCGTTTTGCTGATAAGGACAGTCATCAAATCTTTGTCGAGCCAGAGGGATGGAGGACGGTAGAGGTTTATGTAAATGGATTTAGCACCTCACTTCCCGAGGACGTTCAATATGCCGCACTTAGAAAGGTCAGGGGTTTCGAAAACGTAAAGTTTTTCAGACCAGGATACGCTATTGAATACGACTACTTCCCTCCTACGCAGCTCAAGAACACCCTCGAGACAAAACTTATAAAGGGTCTCTATTTTGCCGGGCAAATCAACGGAACCACAGGCTACGAAGAGGCCGCCAGTCAAGGCATAATGGCTGGAATCAACGCGGCCCTTAGCATACAAGAGAAAGATCCTTTTGTATTGAGACGCGACGAGGCCTACATTGGCGTGTTAATCGACGACCTCATAACCAAGGGAACAGAAGAGCCTTACCGCATGTTTACGTCGAGGGCAGAGTATAGAACTTTGCTCCGACAAGATAACGCGGATCTTAGGCTAACCGAACGCGCTTACCATATGGGCCTTGCTAAGCCGGACAGAATGAAGGCAATGGAGACCAAGCTTAGAGACACAGAGGCGCTTATGAAGTTTTTTACCAACACCTCGTACCCTCACCAAGAAGCGAACGCCCTATTGTCATCAGTGGGCTCGGCGTTAGTAAAACAAGACGATAAACTGCACAAGCTCTTGTCAAGACCTAATCTGACGATTGAACACATGAAATCTTTGAGCCCTGTTGCAGCGTACTTTGCCGCTCACAACCCTACCGATGACGCGATTGAACAAGTAGAAGTTAGCATTAAGTATGCGGGTTATATAGACAAAGAGAAAGCCAACGCCGACAAACTCACACGACTAGAACATGTTAAGATTCCAGAAGGATTTGACTATACACAACTGAAGTCTTTGTCTTTTGAGGCACGAGAAAAACTAGGCGCGGTGAAACCTTCAACGGTTTCGCAAGCCTCTAGAATTAGTGGGGTTTCGCCCTCGGATATCAGTATATTGTTAGTTCACCTTGGGCGATAGGTTCCACGTGAAACATTTTTATGGAGATCACCGATCACTTTTTATCGAAGGAGCGCTTTAGGCTTGTCTATGATCAAGAGACAAAGGCGTACAAAACAGCCCCCGCTCCGAGCGACCTCTCTAAATACTACAACACCCCAAATTATTTTTCCCACAACAACCAGGGTCGGTCTTTAGCCGAGAGGCTTTATGCCCTTGCCAAGCGTTTTCGCAATCGCCAGAAATGGAGGCTTGTGACACAGGAGATCAAAGGATCAAACCGCCAGATAAGCGCCTTAGACTTTGGAAGCGGTGACGGGTCTTTTGTTGCCTCGGCCCCCATCACAGTTCACGCCATTGGAGTCGACCCGCTGTCTCCCAAGGAGGCGACCTTTAAGACCCTGGAAGAGGCCAAAAGAGAAAATCGACGCTTCGACCTTATTACTTCTTGGCACAGTTTAGAACACACACACAACCCTAAAGGGGTGTTGAGCGCAATGGCTGAACTTCTAAAAGAGGAGGGTCTAATACACATTGCCGTTCCAAATCACAAGTCGTGGGACGCAAAACACTATGGCGATTTTTGGGCAGGCTATGATGTGCCTAGACACCTGTGGCATTTTTCAGAAGAAAGCTTTGACGCGCTTGCCGCTCAGCTTGGGCTCGAAATTGTGAAAACAAAACCGCACTGGTTTGACGCATTTTATGTGAGCTATCTATCAGAACGCTACATGGGTCGCTCTAACCCCCTTTTGAGGGGCGCCTATGAAACCCTAAAAGCGCTTTTTGCTCGAAAAGCCATAAAACAGCCTTCTGCACTCTATTTTCAGTTAAAAAAAGCAAAATAAGGCGCTGTGGTGAAGTTTTAGAACAACACCCCTACAAAGACATCTAAATTTTTAGAAGCGCGCTTAAAACAAAGGATATGGCGCCACCCTATTATAGGCAAAAACTATTTTATTTGAAAAAAGAATAGGCCAGGCTTATTATTGAAAGCGCTCCAGGAGCAACCAAAAAAGAAGCGTGGGTATAAGGTAGACGACAACGGTCATGGCTCCTGCATAATCTTTTGCAATGCGCTGCCCCAAAAGAAGACTTAGAAGAGAGGTGGCAGCCAAAACCCCAGCAATTTTTGCAAACCCAAAATGGTGGGCCCGGTAGATTTCTGTGATAGCGACAATCGATACGAGGGCGGTTGCAATCTCGAGCAGCATAATTACGGTGAGCAACAAAGGAACCAAGTTTCGCAGCACCGTTTTTTCAAAGTGTGAGGTGAGAAAGGACAGCTCCCCTTTGAAATTAAGGGCTTTGTCAAGGCCGCTTTGCCCAAAGACGATAGTAAAGAAAACGAGAATGATGTAAATCGATGTCATGGTGAAGGGTTGATACGCTTAGGTTTGTGAATGAGCTTGGTCATTTGCAACGCCATGTCGCTGAATAGCAGCTTCGTGTTGGCATTGCGGGAATGATTATATAGTGCCTCTTCTATAAGAGTATTGAGGTCTAAGGTGTTTTCTTCGTGAACAAATGGAGCAAAGCGCTCTAGTAAGAACCCGTCTGCGAGCTCTTTTTTGGCAACGAGTTGTTCAGCACCGTACTGAAGTAGCATGGCAGAACGAATCTGTCGTTGCGCAAAGCGCAAAAAACGCCGTTGACGCTCTTTAGACAGAGAGGCCAAACGCTCGGCCCAAGCGAGCAAGACTGCCACTTCTGAGGGGTGTTTTTTTACTTTAAAAGCCGCCCTTACCCATTCGACAAAAAGCTGCTCAAAATCTCCTTCGCTATCATCTTCTGAGAGCATAGAAAGCGCAATATTAAGGCTTCCTTCAGAGCGCAAAGCGATTTCTTTAGCGCGTTCAGTTGACACCCCGCGCTTTTCAATATGCCCCACTAGGGCCTCGAAGGGCTCTGGGTGAATGACCAACCGCTGACAGCGAGAGCTTATGGTTTGAAGCATCCGCTCTTCGCGCTGAACAAGGAGCAAAAAGAGCGTGTTCTTAGGCGGCTCTTCGATTACTTTTAGCAATTTGTTTGCCGCCTCAGTATTCATTTGCTCAGCCCCCCATATGACTACAATTCTAGAATGGTGTTGCACCGGTTTTAGGGCAGTGTGCTTTAAAATTTCACGCGCCATATCTACTTTAATGAGCGCCCCCTTATCTTCAATGCCCGCCGCGGCATACCATTGGTCTAGCGATAAATGAGGGTTGTCCATCACCGCTGCTCGAAATAATTCCATGAAATCAGAACAAAGCGGATCCTTTTTGACCAAAGGAGAATTGTTGATCGGAAACACAAAGTGTACGTCAGGATGAAGCAAGCGCCCAAACGAAGGGGCTTTGTCGAGAAGTTCATTTACGTACCAAAGGGCTAACGGAAGAGCTGACTGATTGTTTTGAGCTACCAAGACCTGGGCATGAGGAACCCGACGGCTTTCAATGACGGATTTGAGGTACGCTTTGCCACTCTCATATCCGTCAATCGTCGAAAAATCCATGTCTCAAAGATAGTATTTCGTTACTTTTGAAAGAATCAAAAAACACCATGCATGAAGACCGTATCTTCTTTCAACTTTAATCAAAAACGCGCGCTTATTCGGGTAGACTTTAATGTCCCTCTTGACGCTGAAAAACAGATTACCGACACGAGCCGAATTGAGGCGGCCAAGCCAACTATAATGCACATTTTAGAACAAGGTGGAAGCGTTGTTCTAATGAGCCATTTGGGGAGACCCGGAGGGAAGCCTTCAAATGATTTTTCACTTAGTCATATTGTTGATCGTGTCTCAGAAATCATTGGCGTAAGCGTTCAGTTTAGCGAAGCCACCATAGGCCATGAGGCCGAGAAAGCCGCTTCGGCACTAGCCCCAGGAAAGGTACTGCTTCTTGAAAACCTTAGATTTTTTAACGAAGAGACCGACGGAGACGAATCCTTTGCTGAGGCCCTATCAAAGCTCGGGGATATATATGTTAACGACGCCTTCGGAACGGCACACCGAGCCCATGCTTCTACCGCCATTATTGCCAAGTATTTTGGTGAAAACAAATGCTTTGGCTTGTTAATGGAAAAAGAAATCAGAGCCATTGAACAGGTCTTAAAAACAGGAGAAAAGCCTATAACCGCAATCATGGGAGGCTCGAAGGTATCGTCTAAAATCACGATTATCGAGAACGTTCTTCCGGCCATTGACCACCTCATTGTGGGCGGCGGAATGACCTACACTTTTGTCAAGGCTCTAGGCGGATCTGTGGGAGATTCAATCTGTGAAGACGACAAGTTAGATCTCGCTTTAAGTATTCTAGAGAAAGCTAAGGAGCACAATGTTACCGTGCATATACCGGTAGATGTCATTGCTGCAGACGACTTTTCTGAAAACGCAAACACCAAAATTGTCGATTCAAACGCTATTGAGGCCGGATGGCAAGGTTTAGATGCTGGTCCGAAGACGCTCGAACAATTTGAAAAGGTCATTTTGGCATCTAAAACACTGTTGTGGAATGGTCCCGTAGGTGTTTTTGAAATGAACGCCTTTGCAGGCGGCACCAAAGCCATTGGGCGCTTCGTTCAAGCAGCCACTGAAAACGGAGCCTTCTCTTTAGTAGGAGGAGGAGACTCGGTGTCGGCAGTAAAACAATTCGGATTTAGCGACAAAGTAAGCTACGTTTCAACCGGAGGTGGAGCGATGTTAGAAAGTTTAGAGGGAAGAACGCTTCCTGGAGTTGCGGCTATTTTAGAATAAGTTTCATGGTTAAAAAGGGGTTCGCATTACTATTTGGGATTGTCGGCTTCGCCATTCAGGCGAAAGCTCAAGGGGGGCCTAAGGGCACCGTTCGCGCCGACGAACTCAAGAGTTTTGCGAAAGCCGCGCTATACGCAGACGAAAAGAACCTTTCTTACGACCTCCCCGACCCTTATCAGGCTTACCGATACGATTCATTATGGCTAGAAGAGCTCGTTAAAGCGCGAAGTCTTTTTACTAATGCGCCGGAGCCGAATAGCGCCCCAACCGACAACAACTTGAGCACAAACGACCTCAAGGCTCGACTCGCTCTGCTGAACGAAAAGACCCCTTTTGACTTGGTGTACAGCCCTATTCTAGAACGAGAGATCGCCCGATACTTGAGAGGAGACGCAACACTCATCAGAAAAATGATGGATTTAAGCGCTTTTTACTTTCCTCTTTTTGAAGAAGAGCTAGATAAAGCCAATCTACCGCTCGAGATGAAGTATTTGGCGATAGTTGAATCCGCATTAGACCCGAAAGCTCAATCCTATGTCGGCGCAAAAGGGCTTTGGCAATTCATGTATCCGACGGCAAAGATGTTTGATCTGGAGATCAACAACTATGTCGACGAAAGAATGAATCCGTCGAAGTCTACCCAGGCCGCGGTTGCTTACCTCAAGCAGCTGTACGGGATCTTCGAAAACTGGGACCTGGCGTTAGCGGCCTACAATTCTGGACCAGGCAACGTGTCTAAGGCCATACGCCGATCAGGCGGATACACCAATTATTGGAACATCCGCCCCTATTTGCCAAAAGAAACAGCAGACTATGTTCCGAGGTTTTACGCCGTAATGTATCTCTTTGAAAACGCTACAGCTCATCAGCTGGCTCCGTCGCATTCTGGAAGGACCTATTTTGAGACCGATACGATTCACCTCAAACACAGTGTAGATTTTGAACAGCTTTCAAAACAGCTGCCCCTTACGGTTGAGCAATTATCAGCACTAAATCCTGAATACAAGCTAAACTTCATTCCGTATTCGAGTGATATTAAAAGGCCACTTAGGCTCCCTAAAGCGTTGATGGGAGCATTCATCGCACAAGAACAAGAGGTATACGCCGCGGCTAAAGAGGCAGAGAATGCCAGAGAAAAGCCGCTTCCTGAACTCATCAATGCCCCTGAACGCTTGCGCTATCGCGTAAGGCCCGGAGACGCGCTAAGCCTGATTGCTGAGCGCTATGGCGTGCGCGTTTCTCAAATCAAAACCTGGAACAATCTAAAAGGCAACACCATTCGCGTTGGCCAGCGCCTGACCGTTTATCCACGAAGACAGCCCAAATCTTAGCTATGATCAAGAAACACGCGCTTCAAATTTTCGCCATCACCCTAACGGTAATTAGCACTGTGGCTTGCGAACAAAAGGAGGTTAAAAATTACCTTCCTGAATCGAACGGGCCTTTAAACGAGGTTATTGTTGTGGCAGAAACCGATATTTTAGAAGGAACGGCTGGAGACGCATTGAAATCGTACTTGTCACAACGCCAGCTAGGACTTGGTGTTGATGAAGCGAAATATACCATTCGGCACCTGACCCCTGAACTTTTCAAGGGGGCGATCATGCGAACTAGATCAGTGGTATATATGCAGCTTGACACCCTTTCTCGTGCTCATGTGAAAAGAGACATGTATGCAACGCCGCAACACTTGGTGGTGATAAAGGGAAGAAACGAATTAGAGCTTGCTCAAAACGTAGACCAAATCATGCTTCAGGCGGTGGACAGTTTTCGCCAAAGCGACCTGCGCGTTGCCCAAAGCCGGTTTAAACGATCGTTATACACAGAGCCTAGACTCAATAAAACTTTCGGAATCGACCTGACCATACCGTCTATTTATAGACCAGCAAAATTTACAGGCGACTTTGCGTGGATAGACCGACCTGTAGAAAATGGCACGATGAACCTTTTGGTGTATGCCGTGGATGCTGGGCGATTTTCTGATGAAGACACCTTTTTAGAAGACCTGATCCGAATGCGAGATTCGGTCGGAAGAGCACAGATTCCTGGTCCGGACGTTGAAGGGATTCAAACCTACATGCAAACGGAGCCCATTTTTAGACCCTATGTTTTTGGAGCCGAAGTTAACGGATTCAAGGCTGCCGAAATGAGGGGAATGTGGGATATCAACGGCTATCCTATGGCCGGGCCGTTTATCACCTACGTGGTTAACGACACTATTAACAACCGCAATCTTGTGCTAGAGGGGTTTGTCTTCGCGCCAAACAAAGAGAAAAGAGATTACCTCTTTGAACTAGAGGCAATTATCAAAACACTTAAAATTGAAAAAATAGACTAGAAGCAGAGAAGCTTAGTCTTTCTTAGACTCTAGATTCTTGTCTTCTTTGCTTTTGTCTTCGGCAGAAGCGTCTTTGAACTCTTTAATTCCACTTCCTAATCCTCTCATGAGTTCTGGAATTTTCTTTCCTCCGAAAAGAAGAAGAACGATTACCACAACGAGGACTATTTGCCAAGGACCTACGAGGCCTAATGAAATTGCGAACGACATACTAAAGGTGTTTATAGAAATGTAAATGTAGTAAAATTAAAGTGTTTCGGGGGCCATCGCGTATATTTGTCTTCATGGCAAAAGACGCTTCAGATCAGCCCAAAGAACGGTCAAAGCTGTTTGACAAGTTCAAGCTGGTGGTCGTAAATGACAGCACCTTTGAAGAAGTCTATTCGCAAAGCCTAAGTCGACTCAACGCCTATTCTATAATTGTCTTTTCTGTTGCCCTCATCGCTCTATTCACCTTTGTGCTGACTGCAACCACCCCGCTGAGGTATTTGATTCCTGGGATAGAGTCCTCTGAGGTTCAGCGTGAGGTGCTAAGGCTCGCACAACGCACAGACTCCATCTATCAAGTGATGGAGCGTGACAAGCGTTATATAAGCCAGCTCGGCAGTGTGGTGCGCGGCGAGGTAAGTTATGACGACCTTCCAAAAGACAGTCTTATTCTTGATCAAACACTGGTGTTGTCAGACGCCGCACTCGAGGCGCAAAAAAATGTGGCCATGTTAGCCTTGGAACGAGAGGTCAGAAGAGAAGACCAATACAATCCCTTAATCTCTGAAGACAGCTTCGAGAACCTTATGTTTTTTGTTCCCGTCGAAGGGGTTGTCTCTCAGAATTATGATCCGCGTTCAGGGCACCTAGCGACAGACATTGCGGCGAGAACCGGAGCGGCAGTAAAAGCGGTTGCCGACGCCACTGTTATTCATGCAGAATGGTCAAGCGAAACCGGGTACAATCTTATTTTAATTCATCCCAACAACATGCTGTCTGTTTACAAGCACAACGGAGAGCTGTTTAAAAAACAAGGAGACGCCGTAAGAGCAGGTGAAGTGGTAGCTTTGGTGGGCGACACCGGAGAACTTTCGACCGGAGCTCACCTTCACTTTGAACTATGGAGAAACGGAAAGCCGGTTGATCCTCAAAACTATATCGATTTCTGATGGGCCTTAAATCACTCTTGGCGAAGCCCTATGCAAGATGGCAGGTGAGAAAAGAGCGTCAATGGGCACAGCGTCCTGCGGCTACTCAAGAAAGAGTGTTTGAGCACCTCGTGCATACTGCCGCAAAGACCGCCTTCGGAAAAGACCACGGTTTTGATCAAATCAAAAGCCATTCGGACTATGTCCAGCGCGTACCGGTTAGAGATTACGAAGACCTTAAACCTTACGTTGAACGCATCATAAACGGGGAAAAAAGCGTGCTCTGGCCTGGACAACCGGAGTATCTGGCGAAAACCTCAGGAACCACCTCAGGAGCTAAATACATTCCAATTACCAAGGCCTCAATGAAAGAACAGGTCAAGTCTTCGAAGCTTGCACTCCTCAATTATATCGTTGAAAGTGGCAATGCGAGCTACGTAAACGGAAAAATGATTTTTCTGCAAGGCAGCCCGGTTTTGGGTAAAAAGGGAGCTATTAAATCCGGAAGACTCTCCGGAATTTCAGCCCATTATTTGCCGAATTATTTGCTAAAAAACAGATTGCCAAGCTGGGAGACCAACTGTATTGAAGACTGGGAGACCAAGGTTGAGGCCGTGGTAGACGAAACAATCACCCAAGATATGACCCTTATTGCGGGAATTCCTTCATGGGTTCAAATGTACTTTGAACGTCTCATTGCGCGAACCGGAAAGTCGGTAGGAACGCTATTTCCTAACTTTTCGCTGTTTGTTTACGGAGGGGTAAATTTTGAACCGTATCGTCAAAAATTTGAATCCCTGATTGGAAGAAAAGTCGACAGCGTCGAGCTCTTTCCTGCCAGCGAAGGATTTTTCGCCTACCAAGATCAACTATACCAAAAAGGTCTTCTTCTGCAACTGAACTCCTCTATTTTCTACGAGTTCATAAGAGCGGATGAGTTTTACACCGAAAACCCAAAACGGCTCACCGTTGCCGAGGTCGAGAAGGATGTAGATTATGCGCTGATCATAAGCTCTAACGCCGGGTTGTGGGCTTATAATATTGGGGACACCGTAAGGTTTGTTTCGTTGAATCCTCATCGTGTGGTTGTTTCAGGAAGGTTGAAGCACTTTATTTCGGCCTTTGGAGAACACGTGATCGCGAAAGAGGTTGAAGAGGCGCTAGCGACCGCAGTGCAAGAAATGGACGAAAAGATCGAAGTGATTGAATTTTCGGTGGCACCTCAGGTAGATCCCAAGGACCCCCACGAACTCCCTTACCACGAGTGGTTGATAGAGTTTGACACTCCTCCATCCGATGAGGAGGCTTTCATGCAGAAAATTGACGCCTCAATGCAAGCCCAAAATGTCTATTACAAAGATCTTATCGAAGGAAAGGTGTTAAAGCCGGCGGTTTTAACCAAGATCCAGCGTGGAGGCTTCGAGGCATTCATGAAGTCCCAGGGCAAACTGGGCGGGCAAAATAAGATTAAACGGCTTTCAAACGACCGCTCTGTCGCAGACGGACTCACCCCTTTTGTACTCCTATGAAAACTATAGTAATTACAGGCGCAGCGGGATTTTTAGGCTCACACCTAGTCGACCGAATGTTGGCTGAAGAATATAGAGTGATTGGGATAGATAACCTTATCACTGGAGACCTAAAAAACCTTGAGCATCTCAAAGGCGAAGAGCGTTTTGAATTTCTGGAGCACGATGTGACCACGTTCACCTCTGTAGCCGGAAGCGTATCGTGCATCTTGCACTTTGCATCACCTGCCAGCCCGATTGATTACTTGAAAATTCCGATTCAAACTCTCAAGGTGGGCTCACTCGGAACGCATAATTTGTTGGGCCTAGCGAAGGCTAAAAACGCAAAATTTATGATCGCCTCAACCTCTGAGGTATACGGAGACCCGCTTGAACATCCGCAGTCAGAGAGTTATTACGGAAATGTGAACGCCATTGGCCCTCGAGGTGTTTATGACGAAGCAAAGCGCTTTCAAGAATCGATGACCATGGCCTACCATAGGGTCCATCAACTTGACACCAGGATTGCCAGAATTTTTAACACCTACGGACCCCGAATGCGCCTCAATGACGGAAGGGTGATACCTGCATTTATTGGTCAGATCTTAAGAGAAGAGTCGCTAACCGTGTTTGGCTCGGGTGCGCAAACACGCTCGTTTTGTTTTGTTGACGATTTGGTAGAGGGCATTGTCAGATTAATGGCCGCTGATTATCACCTTCCGGTCAACCTAGGCAACCCTGACGAAACTACTATTCTCGAATTTGCTCAAGAGCTCATCGGCCTAACCGAGAGTAAGAGTGAAATCGTGTTCAAACCGCTCCCAGAAGACGATCCGCTACAACGCCAACCCGATATTAAATTGGCAAAAGAGCTGTTGAATTGGGAGCCTCAAACGAAGAGAAGAGAAGGCCTGGCGAAAACCATAGCCTATTTCAAAGGGTTAAGTCCAGAAGAACTAAGACACAAAGAACACAGAACGTTTAACTAATACACTCACATGAGAGAAAGAATTTTAATCATCGGATCAGGCGGACGAGAACACGCTATAGCCTTTAGCTTGTCACAGAGCCCGAACTGCGAAGCGCTTTTTGTGGCCCCCGGAAACGCCGGAACCTCAGAAATCGCAATGAACTTAGACCTCAGCGTGAGCGACTTTTCTGCGATTGGGATGGCCTGCGAACAACACAACATCAGCATGGTGGTTGTAGGGCCTGAAGTGCCTTTAGTAGAAGGGATTGTCAACTATTTCAAAAAGTCTCCAAGCCTCTCAACCCTCAAGGTGATTGGGCCAGACCAATTGGCTGCCACCCTTGAAGGGTCTAAAGACTATGCCAAGGCCTTCATGGCAAAACATGGGGTTAGAACTGCAGCATACGCCACCTTTACCAAAGAAAATTTGCAAGACGGCATGGCTTTTTTAGAAGGGCTCAACGCTCCGTACGTACTCAAGGCAGACGGCCTTGCCGCCGGAAAGGGAGTGCTGATTATAGAAGACCTAGAGGAAGCCAAACAAAAATTGAACGCCTTTTTGAGTGAGGACCTCTTCGGACAAGCCGGATCAAAGGTGGTTATTGAAGAGTTTTTAGACGGCATTGAATGCAGTTGTTTTGTGGCGATTGATGCCAATTACAATTACAAAGTCTTGCCTCTCGCCAAAGACTACAAACGCATAGGGGAACAAGACACGGGCTTAAATACGGGAGGAATGGGAGCTGTTTCTCCTGTTGACTTCGTTGACGAAACCTTGTACAACCGAATAGAGAATGAAATCGTTATCCCTACGGTTGAAGGGATAAAGCGCGAAGGGTATGCTTATGTGGGCTTTGTGTTCATCGGTCTTATGATCGTTAACGGTACGCCCTACGTGATCGAATATAATGTCCGTATGGGAGATCCTGAAACCGAAGTTGTTTTTCCGCTTATCACGAGCGATACGGTGGACCTTTTCGTTGCCATGAGTAACGGAACCCTAGACGCCCATGCCCTTACTATAAAGCCGGGTTATGCCGTAACGGTTATTGCTGTTTCAAAGGGATACCCCGAGGCCTACGACAAGGGCAAGCGAATTGACGGCCTAGGAGGCTCTTACGAAAGCACTGTATACCATGCGGGTACAGCCATCAAAAACGACGTCGTGGTTTCTAATGGCGGAAGAGTACTTGCAGTGACTTCGTTCGGAGAAACCTTACAGCAGTCTTTGGATAAAAGCTACGAGACCCTCAAAAAAGTAGGTTTCGAGGAGATGTACTACAGAAAAGATATTGGAAAAGACTTAATGTAGTCTTATAGAAACGAGTGTGCTGTGTTCGAAGTATCGTCGTCTTGTGCGTCATTGTACTTCTTAAGCTCGTTCATCCAGTAGGCTCCGGCGGCTAATCCAACAATCACAAACAACCAGTTAATAGCGTTTGAAAGCCACCAGCTTTCTGTAAAACGGAAGAGGTCGTAAGGAATAAACAACACATTTTCAAAAAGAGAGGCGATTCCGTAAAATAATGAGGTCATCATGGCGCGTCGTTTTAGCGCTGTAAAAATAGCGCATCTATTTGTGCTTTCAAAGCGGTGTTAACCGCCGATTAAATCTTGTCGCGACGTTTAAGCAATTTTTCTATGTAGTACTTCAGGGGGTTGCTGTATTTCAAGAGCTTCCAGGGCCTACTTGAATGGGGCTTGTGGATCACGGGGGTGTCAAAAACAATGCGGTTGGCGAAGTTGAGTTCTAGTGCTTTTTTAGAGATGAAGGTGTCGTACCAATCTTTTGTATCGTTGAGCTCCTCAAAAGAAAATGCAGACAAAAAAGAGGGTGTCATTAGCGTGCAGCAAAAACTAAGACTCCTCTTAGTATCGCAGTAGGCACCCTTAAAAGACTTGAATTTTTCATAGGGATAATTGACAAGGCCAGAGGAGTCTGTGGTGACCGCTCCTACAAGGCCTAAGCCTTCTTCTTTAGCACAGTGGTCTAAAAGATTTTCAAGCGTGGTTGATCCGACGGTTACGTCTGATTCAACGACCACAAAAGGGAGGTTGGTTTGTAACGCACGTTTTTGGGCCAACTGTAGCACTAGCTTGTAGTTCGGAGAGGGGTGAGTCGTCAGCTCTTCGAGATGAACAAGCTCAAATCCGTAGGCTTGTTTTGCTTTTTCAAGCCCCGCTTTAGTAGAGGCGTCACTAAAATCGTTGTACACTATATGCGCTACCTCTATAGAAGAAGAAGCGATAGCCTTGCAGGTTTCAAGGGTGTTGGCAAGGGCATTTTTAACGGGAGTGACGACTAATAATTTGGTCATAGGAGTCTAGGTTAGGCTGCCTTGACACGAACTTCCGGCTCCGGCAGTACACCCGTAACAGTGCTGGTTGACCCGAATATTTCGCGCTAACAAGCGCTCAAGATTAAAATGGTCTATATGATTAGAGGTGCTTTCAACGGGGAGCTCTAGCATCTGATTGAAATCGCAATCATAAAGCCTGCCGTCCCAACCGACTGAGAGCGTGTTGGTGCACATCACCCCCGAAAGGGTGGCGGGGTTAAAGCTCTCTACCAGCGTCTCCATATAGGTCTCGTAATTCTCTGAGGCAAGCAGGTACTCTAAAAATCGAGAAATGGGCAAGTTATTAATGCAGAACAAC
This sequence comes from uncultured Bacteroidota bacterium, assembly GCA_913060705.1. Classification (GTDB taxonomy): domain Bacteria; phylum Bacteroidota; class Bacteroidia; order Flavobacteriales; family Flavobacteriaceae; genus UBA3478. Next base: position 16,693 of record CAJXTX010000018.1, read on the forward strand.
TGATTGAATGAGACCCCGAATTGCTCCTTAAGTTTCATTTTAAAGTCTTTTTCAAGGGCTGTTTGGTCTGCAGAAAGAAACGCTCCTGATGGGTTATAGACGAGGTCAAGTATGAGCTCAGAGTCGTTTCCGTATCCCAGGGCATTCAGTTTCTGGAGGGCAGTAATTGATTTTGAAAATACGCCCTCACCCCGTTGCTTGTCGGTGCGCTTCACGCTGTAATGGGGCAATGAAGAAACCACCCTTAGCTTGTGCTTTTTAAAGAATTCTGGCAGCGTTTTGTAGTTGGCGTTTGCTTCGAGTATAGTGAGGTTTGAGCGAACGATAATTTCTTTGATTCCTTCGGCTCTTGCGGTTTCAATGAGCCATCGAAAATGGGGGTGCATCTCAGGCGCCCCTCCTGTTAGGTCTAGCGTCGGAACCCCTGTTTTCTTGGCAACCTCCAACACCTTTTTTAAGGTGTCAAGCGGCATGATTTCTTTGCGATCTGGACCCGCGTCAACATGGCAATGTGCGCAGGTTTGGTTGCACATATACCCAAGGTTTACTTGAAGAATATCCAAAGCACGCGGCGTTAAAGGCCAGGCTCCTTGAAGCTTTAAGGTTTCGTCAAAGGGTTTTAGTGTGCCGTTTTGAAAGTCACCCCCCTCTAGCGTCTCGATTTGATGCGCACTCGAGGCTAATGGTACCGCTCTAGATCGAAGAGATTTTAGCATGCCTATAAACTGAGCTTATCGTGCTTGTTCATCATTTGCACCGCATGCACTAAAGTGGCCCCTGCCTCGATGGCTGCACCTGCATGAACAGCCTCCATCATTTCTTCTTCATCAATACCGCGTTTTAGGGCGTCTTGGGTGTAGGCGTCAATACAATAGGGGCATTTTACCACATGCGAAACCGCTAGCGCAATGAGTGATTTTTCTCGGGCGGATAATGCACCTTCTTCGAAGACTTTTTGATAGTATGAAAAAAAGGCCTCTCCAAGCGGAGCACTCCATTCTGAGATGTTCTTGAAGTTTTTTAGGTCTTTAGGGTTGTAATAGGTGTCGCTCATAGCTTGTTTTTTGGGCTACTAAAAGTACAATCAAAATATGAAGGCGGCTTTATTTTTTACCTTTGCACTGTGAATCAACAAGGTACAGAAACCGCTTTAATTTTATCTGGAGGAGGTATCCGTGGCATGGCCCATATCGGGTTCATCAAGGCGCTTCAAGAGCACGGAATCACCATCGACCGGGTTTCAGGAGCTAGCGCAGGGGCATTAGTGGGCGCGTTGTTTTGTAACGGAAACAGCACCGAAGACATGCTCGAGTTTTTTAAAGAAACCCCTCTTTTTCGCTATAATTACTTCAGCATCAACAAGCCAGGACTTATAGATACCGATCGGTATTACTCTGTTTTAAAAGGCTATTTGATGCACGACTCTTTTGAAGAATTGGCGAAGCCCCTGCATGTGGCGGCTACCAATTTGCAAGAAGGGTATTTACGCGAGTTTCATTCTGGGCCACTCATTAGACCCTTGTTGGCGTCGGCCTCGTTAAGCCCGGTATTTAGCCCTGTTGAAATTGAAGGCCAACTCTATGCCGATGGAGGCATATTAAGCAATTTTCCATTGGAATTTGTGGCCGATAAGGCGCACCGATTTATCGGCTCAAATACGACAGAGCTCAGCTCCTTATCATCTAAGCACCTGAGAAACGCCCTTCAACTCACGGCACGTGTTAGCAGTTTGATGATTTATTCTCGCACCAAAGAAAAACTTCAGCGCTGCGACTTTTATATTCAACCGAGCGGTTTAAAGAAAATCGGATTTCTCGACAAGTCAGGAATTGAAAAGGCCTACACCATTGGGTACGAAGAAGGATCCCGCGCCATTGTCAACTTTCTAGAAAAAGAGCGCCAACAGTCTGCGGGCTAAACGTTGTCGTAGTCGATCGTAAGGGTTGGTGTAGTAGCCTTAGCCTGGCAACTCAGCACAAATCCGTTTGCAATTTCTTTATCGGTAAGCACCTGATTGCGCTCCATTTCAGCGGCACCCTCTTGTATTTTGCAGATACAACTACTGCACGTGCCGCCTTGACAAGAATACGGAGCATCAATCCCTTCTTCTAAAAGCAAATCAAGAACAAACTCGTCGGCATTACCTCTTACATTGTATGTCTTATCATCAAGGATTACCTTGATTTCAACCTCTCCTTCAGTCGCCACTTCTTGTTTTGCCTCAGAAGCAGTAAACAGCTCAAAATGAATAGACTTTTCTGCCATTCCTGTCGCTGAAAGCACTGCCTTGCACTCGTGAATCAACGGCTCTGGTCCGCACAAATACGCCAGGTCAAACGAGGACACCCCGCCTTCTGCTTTTAGACTGTGATTGATGATAGATTTATCGATACGTCCGAAATAATCACCCTCGTTCGATCGCGAAAAGGCGTGTTTTAACACGAATCGATCGTCATATGTGCGTTGAAGCTCTTTTAATGAAGAGCTGTACATGATGCTCGCCGCGTCAGTGTTTCCTAGAACTAGAAGAATGCGGCTGTTGCGATGTGATTCTAAGACCGAACGCGCAATACTGAGAATAGGAGTTACCCCGCTACCTGCGGCAAAAGCCACAACGTTTGATCCATCTGCAGCATCGAAAACAAAGCGCCCTTCGGGCTCTGAAACTTCTATGATATCACCAGCTTTGAGCTCACGATTCGCAATTGCAGAAAAAACGGCCCCTTTTTCAAGTTCCTTTACGCCTATCTGAAGCACTCCTTCTTTTGGAAGGTTAGAGATTGAGTACGACCTCCTCAATGTTTCTCCCGTTTTTGTAGTGTAATTCAAGGTGACATATTGACCGGGCAAAAAATCAAAAGCCGCACTTAAGTGCTCTGGAATTTCAAATTGAATAGAGACGGCTTTCGGGGTTAACCGATCTACCGAATGAATCTTTAGTGGATGAAAGTTCATGTGATGCAATTTTGAGTACAAAAGTACAAACTGTTGCTTTTGTGAAATTCTTTAAACTCCGACTACCTTTGGCATATGACCCGTAAAGCATTAAGACTGTTTTTTGCCTTAGGAATTGTCCTGAGCCTACTTTCTTGTGCTAGCTCTCGAGGCGCGAAGACCACCGTACTAAAAGAATTGAGTGCTAATTATAACGTGTTGTTCTATGGAGAGCAGGCACTTGAAGAAGCCCATGAGCGCCTAAACGGGTCGGCATTTGACCTAAGGACTTCATCCTCACTTTTGCCAGCGTCTCTTCGAGAAGGACCACGAGATAGTAGCGTTTTCGCTCTGCTTGAGCGTGCTGAAGAAAAGGCTACAAAAGCCATTCAAAAGTACAGTCTTAACATAGGAGGAACAGAATACAACAGGCATATTCCACGGGCATACCATCTTCTCGGCATGGCGCGGTTGCTTTCAGGAAGACCTTACCCGGCCTTAGAAGCCTTTGAGAAAGAGAAGGAGTTGACCGAGGGTTTAAAATCTAACGCTCAAGCACTATTTGGCATTGCTCTTACCCGTTACCATCTTGGCGCCTACGAAGAAGCCTTGGCGCAACTCAACAGATTGAATGCTATAAACCGCTCAGAGCAATCCCTGATGCTCGAACTTGAGCTGTTGAGGTTGACTAAATCGGACACACTACTTCGAGCTATGGATCGCGTGGCCTCAAGAAGAGGAGTAAAAAAACGATCTAACCGCGCCCTTTTTGCCCTAGCGAAACAGTATGCTCGTTTAAACGCTGATGCCCAATCCAAAAAACTATTTGAAAAGCTTTCTAGGCTGAAAGGGTATCACAACGCCTCGTTGCGCACGGCAGCAGCGATAGAATTGGCTCACATCTATGCGCAAGACTCTGGACTGTATTTTAAAGCATTGCAGCACATAGAAAGAAAGTGGAGCAATTATGATGCGCGTTATATGGTGTTTCAGTCTAGAGGGCAATGGTTGTTAAACGCAGCACATCAAAGTCCTGATCAAAAGGAATTTTTTGAAGGCAAGGCCATTGAGGCGTTTGAGACGTCTAATTTGACAGCAGACAAAGAAACAAGGAGCGTCAATCGCAAAGCCTTAGGCGATTATTTTCTTACCACCAGAAACTATGAGGCGTCTTATGCCTATTACGACACCTTGGTATCCTCGTATGCACTTAAGTATGGAGAGGCACGGGCTAGGCAGCGCCATCAAAAACTTGCACGTTATCTAGATCGCAACGAGCAGCTCAGAATCAAAGACAGCCTTCTATTGACTCAAAACACCGAAGAGGACGAGATTTTAACGCTTAACGCCTCTGCGCTAACGCCTGGGACTGCTGCAAAAAGAGCGTATCAACACCTAGAATTACTGGAATCCCTTTCTGATTTGAGGTTTGAGCTTAGCGGCCTTCTCGCCTACGATTTTGACGACTATGAGAGCGCTGCCGACCACCTTCAAAAACTCACGTCAACGCCATACACCTCTGCCGTTCAAGAGGCAGCATTGTTTCGACTTTTTCAAATAAGCAGAGACCTAGGGTTTGAAACTGAGGCGGAAGTCTTCGGAAAAAAACTACGAAGCACCAATAGTATTTACGCTGCTTATGTGAACCCGACAGAGAATGCCGCTTCTGAATTTGAACATCGTTTAGCGTTGGCCTTTCAACAAAACGATTTACAGGCTGCCTACCAAACCGCCCAAGAAGCACTTGAGAGTAGACAACCGTTGAGTGCCGAAAGCTTGCTTCTGGTTGCCACCATTGAAGCGCAGATCAAGGGCCTGCAGGCTTATGTTAAACGCTTAAAAGAGGTTCAGCAAATCTTCAGGAATAGCTGGGCGTCTCGAGAAGCATCAATTCGCTTAGCCGCCATTGAGCAACAACCATCGATGGCAATTGCGAGCCAAGAGCGCTATGCGGTGGTGATCGATACAAACCAAAAGGACGCAGTCTTGTTGAGGGAGCAGATGGGCGATTTGTTAAGGGAACAGAACTACGAGGCCACAGCAATACTTGACCCGTTTGATAGTTTAAGGAGCGTTTTAGTGGTGGGTTGGTTTTCAGGAGAAGCCTATGCAGAGCGCTTTGTAATACAGAACCCCAAAGTCTTTTCAAACAAAAAACTCACTATTATTTCACAAGCAGATTATCTAAAGGCACAGCTCGATAAATCGAATTTGTTTTGAAAAAAAGCAGCTACAATCAGTCCATAAAGTATATTGGCGTCGCCATCCAAATGGGCGCCACGATCGCCTTGTGCAATTACTTAGGAGCATTGGCTGACGGGTATTTTCAAACCGTTTGGATTGAAAGCGCTGGAACCTTTTTTGGCATCGTAGCCTCAATGGCCCTAGTCATCACCCAAGTGATACGGGATAGCAAATCACAACAAAACTAATCCGCAATGATCGTTTCTTTTAGCCTCTATTTTGGAGCATCATCTGCAGTAGTGATAGGCGCTCTATACTTGCTCAAACGCGGGGGTAAGACGGAGCAGCTTGGTTACATATACCTTGGGTTTATACTTCTCAAACTGCTTGTTTTTGCACTTTTGTTCAGCGATTTTTTGGCGGCAATTGACACCCTAGAAATTCGCCAAAGGGCACAACCTTTAGCTCCACTATTTATAAGTCTGCTCATAGAAGCTTTAGCTGTTTCTAAACTCTTAAAAGACAGCGTTAAATGAGTCGCCTTAAAACTTTCTGCAGGGCCTTTTTTAGTTAATGATTATGCCTATCTTTGCCGAAATTTTAACAAAAGGTCCCCTTTTGAAAGGAGCACAAATGAAGTCAAGAAACCAGTTTTTGAAGTCACTCTTTTTCTCTCTTGCACTTGCTTTTTCTTCGGCAAGCTTATGGGCTAATGACCCTGTAACCTCTAAAGAGCCCTCTCACGAAGATTCAGCCGATCAATCGGTAAGCACAGAAGAACAGATCAGTGAATATATTGCTCACCACATCAAAGACGCACACGACTTTCATTTGTTTTCATACAACGATGCCTCTGGCCATCGCAAGCATATAGGATTTCCATTACCTGTTATCGTTTATACCTCTCAAGGATTCAGATTTTTTATGTCTTCTGAGTTTCACCACGACGATTCAGGACATCAGGTGGTTGAAAGAGACGGCGTTTCTCTAGTGAAGTACCACGAGAAGATCTATGAACTAAATGCGGGTGAGCACGCTGTCTCCTTTGATGAAGCACATCATCCAACAAACGCCCATGAGGTGCTTGATCTTTCAATTACCAAAAGTGTTTTCGGATTCCTCTTGGTTTCTCTTTTAATGCTTATCGCATTTCGATCGCTTGCGAATCAGTATAAGAAAAGAGCTGTTCCTACGGGGTTTGGACGTGTGTTAGAGCCGTTGGTTTTGTATGTGCGTGACGAAATTGCTCGTCCGAACATTGGAGAAAAGCACTATAAGAGGTTTACAGGGTTTTTATTGACCGTCTTCTTCTTTATTTGGACGTCTAACTTATTGGGCCTTACTCCGCTAGGGTTTAATATAACGGGTCAGCTAGCTGTGACTTTCAGTCTAGCACTATTTACCTATCTAATTACACAATTCAGCGGAAACAAAGAATACTGGAAGCATATCTTTTGGATGCCGGGCGTACCCGCACCTATGAAAGTTATCCTTGCCCCGATTGAATTACTCGGAACATTAACCAAGCCGTTTTCGCTTATGATTCGTCTTTTTGCCAACATTTCGGCAGGACACATCGTGGTGATGAGCTTGATATCAATAGCAATTATCATGAAGAGCAGCATGGGAGCTGTTGGCGCTACCGCCCTTTCGTTCGCCCTTTCGTTCTTCTTGACGTTAATAGAATTATTAGTGGCGTTTTTGCAAGCCTACATTTTTACAATGCTTTCAGCCTTGTTTATTGGTATGGCGGTGCAAGAGCACGACCATCATTAAGAGTTTATTTATTGTTTAATCTTTAGTTTTTTATTTATGACAATTCCAAATTTAGTAGGTGCCGGATTAATTGTGATTGGTGCTGGTATCGGATTAGGTCAGATTGGTGGAAGAGCAATGGAAGGTATTGCACGTCAACCAGAGGCTACCGGTAAAATCCAGACAGCTATGATTATCATCGCTGCACTATTGGAAGGTTTAGCTTTCGGAGCACTTTTCTTAGGAAAATAAACCTAAATCAAAAAGGGGCCGTGCGCAGCGGTTGGCTGCGCACTACCTCTTTATCGAAAACAAAAAGCAATGGAACAGTTATTAAACGATTTTTCTCCCGGACTTTTTATCATGCAGAGCATCTTGATGCTTGCGGTCATCTTCTTGATGGTCAAGTTTGCATGGAAGCCTATCGTTTCTTCACTTGAAGAGCGTGAAGAGGGGATCAAGAAAGCACTAGAATCTGCCGAAGAAGCCAAAGCTGAGATGGAGAATATCTCCTCGGCGAACGAGCAGTTGCTCAAAGAAGCCCGTGAAGAGCGCGAGAAATTGATGAAAGAGGCTAGAGAGACCAAAGCTAAGATGATAGCCGATGCTGAAGAGGCCGCGCAAGAAGAAAGCGCTAAAATCATTGCTAAGGCCAAGGTTTCAATAGAATTAGAGAAGAAAGAGGCACTCGAGCAGATCAAGAAAGAAGCAGCTAAGCTTTCAGTAGCCTTAGCCGAAAAGATTTTACAAGAAGAACTTTCATCGGCCTCAAAAAGCGCCGAACACGTCGACAAACTTCTAAAAGAAGTAACGTTGAAGTCATAAACTATGAAGCAATCAAGAGCATCCATTCGCTACGCAAAGGCTTTCTTGCAGGTTGCAGATAAGCAGAACAGCTTAGACAGTGCAGCAGCCGACATGCAAAAAGTAGCCAGTATTACTGCTGAGTCAAAAGACCTCGTTATGGCCCTTGAAAACCCGATGGCCAGCACATCGGTCAAGAAGGCCATTGTTGACGAAGTATTTGCAGGCGTAAGCGAGGTCACTAAAGACTTGTTGCGCGTTCTTTCAGAGAACGATCGACTAGATCTGCTTGACGATGTTGCTCACCGATTTGCTCAACTCTTGGCCGCGTACAGAGGCCAAATCCAGGCGACACTGATGGTGGCGTCTTCAGAAAACCAAAAAGATCAAGAAGCAGCCGTGCTGAAGCTATTAGCAGAGCAAGGCTATAGCAATGTGTTGCTAGATGTTCAAATCGATCCCGAAATCATCGGTGGATTTGTTTTAAAACTAGACGACTTGCGTTACGACGCTAGCATTGCAGGAAAGATTAAACGCGTTAAAAAAGAATTTTCAAACAGTCTATAAGATGTCAGACCTTAAAGCAGCTGAGGTTTCAGCAATTCTAAAAAAACAAATCGAAGGCTTTGATTCAAGCGCCTCTCTTGACGAGGTAGGAACAGTATTGTCTGTAGGAGACGGTATTGCTCGTGTATACGGTTTGTCGAACGCTCAATACGGTGAGCTTGTCGAGTTCGATGGCGGACTTGAAGGAATCGTATTAAACCTTGAAGAAGACAATGTCGGAGTCGTTCTCTTAGGCCCATCAAAAGAGGTGGTAGAGGGAGCAACGGTTAAGCGCACGCAACGCATTGCTTCGCTAAAGGTTGGTGAAGGTGTTGTCGGACGTGTTCTTGACACGCTTGGTAATCCTATAGACGGAAAAGGAGCGATCGAAGGAACGGTTTACGATATGCCATTAGAGCGTAAAGCGCCTGGTGTAATTTATCGTCAGCCCGTAAACGAGCCACTTCAAACAGGAATCAAATCAATTGACGCCATGATTCCGGTAGGAAGAGGGCAGCGTGAGCTTGTGATTGGTGACCGCCAAACCGGAAAAACAACGGTTTGTATCGATACCATCCTGAACCAGAAAGAATTTTATGACGCAGGAAATCCTGTTTACTGTATCTACGTTGCTGTAGGTCAGAAAGCTTCAACGGTTGCGGCTATTGCCAAAACGCTTGAAGATAAGGGAGCCCTTGCGTATACCACTATAGTTGCTGCAAACGCATCTGACCCTGCACCAATGCAGGTTTATGCTCCTTTTGCCGGAGCGGCTATTGGAGAGTATTTTAGAGATACTGGACGCCCAGCACTTATCGTTTATGATG
>CAJXTX010000019.1 GCA_913060705.1 uncultured Bacteroidota bacterium
GAGCTTCCTCAACTGGAGCAGCCTCCTCAGCAGGAGCCTCTTCTGTAGCAGTTTCGGCAACAGGAGCTTCTTCAGCAGCAGCTTCTTCAGCAACTGGCTCTTCAGCGGCTGGCTCTTCAGTCACTTCTGGCTCGGGAGCATTGGCAGCAGCAATGGCAGCAGCGCGTTTTTCGTTCGCTTCTTTTTCGGCCTCAAGCGCTTTAGCCTTAGCATCTGCTTTGGCTTTGTCAATCGAAGAATTCAGTGCTTGAGCTGCTTTTTCCTTGTCAGCCAACCATTGAGCGAAACGCTCTTCTACTTGCTCTTCAGTAAGAGCTCCTTTAGCCACCCCTTTTACAAGGTGATGCTTTAATAACACCCCTTTATTCGAGAGAATTGCTTTAGCAGTATTCGTAGGTTCAGCACCGTTTTGCAACCACTTCACAGAAGCGTCTACATTTAGTTCAACAGTTGCTGGATGTGTGTTTGGATTGTACGTACCTAATTTCTCTAGGTATTTTCCGTCTCTTTTTGAGCGCGCATCAGCGGCTACTACCCAGTAAAATGGTTTTCCTTTTTTACCGTGTCTTTGAAGTCTAATTCTAACTGGCATATCACATTAAATTTTAAGGTGCCCGACCTTAGGTTATTAATACATTGTTTAAAAGTCGTGCAAAGATAAACGAATTCACGAGTTTCTAAAGCATATTCATTCACTAAATTTAAAGTTCGTTTTTCTCCTGCATGTTTTTAATTTTTGACACTGAAACTACTGGGCTTCCTAAATCGTACAAAGCCCCATTGAGCGACTCAGCGAATTGGCCCCGAGTGGTACAACTCGCCTGGCAGTTACACGATGCTTCTGGAGCAGTGGTTGAACACTACGAATACCTGGTACAACCCGAAGGTTTTACCATTCCATTTGAATCCGAACGCATTCATGGTATCTCCACTGCACTTGCAGAAAAAGAAGGTATAGCACTCCATGAGCTCTTAGATCTTTTTGAGACAGCGCTTGAAAAAGCCACTTTTGTAGTAGGTCAAAATATCGACTTTGACATTAATATTATGGGCGCGGAGCTATACAGAGCGGATAGACCGACAGCTCAATTAACCGATAAGCCCGTTCTTGATACGTGTACCGAAACGACTGCTCAAATCTGCCAATTGCCTGGCGGAAGAGGCGGACGGTTCAAACTACCCACCTTAACCGAATTGCACCAACACCTATTTGGTGCAGGCTTTGATGAGGCACACAACGCAAGTGCAGATGTTGAGGCTACCGCACGCTGCTTCTTCGAATTGGTTCGTATCGGATCTTTTACCCTTGAACAGCTAGGGTTTACCCCAGAACAAAAGGAATCCTTTCTTGAACTTCATCCTGGCCCGGTGCCACCCTATGGCTTTACACACCGCAATCTAAAAGAAGCTTCAGAGGCACTTAAGCAACAAGAAGCGCCGCTAGAAACCGCTGCGCCTACTAGTGAGCAACAAGAAGCCGTAGCTGAGATCACCTTTGCCCACCTGCACGCGCACTCTCAATTCTCAGTACTTCAGGCAACGATGCGACCAGAAGCACTTGTGCGCAAAGCGGTTCAAGAAAAAATGCCGGCAGTCGCGCTCACTGATAGTGGCAACATGATGGGCGCATTCAGTTTTGTAAATGCAGTGCAACAGCACAATAAAGCGCAACCCGAAGAAACGATTAAAGGGATTGTCGGATGTGAGCTTCAAGTAGCAGAAGACCGATTAAACAAAAACGTAAAAGACAACGGCTACCAAGTCGTGTTGCTCGCCAAGAACAAAAAGGGATACCAAAACCTATCCAAGCTTACTTCAAAAGCCTATACCGAAGGGTTCTATTATGTGCCTCGCATAGACAAAGCTTTACTCTTGAACCATGCTGAAGGACTCATTGTTTTATCCGGCGGATTGTCTGGAGAGGTAGCCAATAAAATCTTCAGTCAGGGTGAACAACAGGCAGAAGAAGCTCTCATCTGGTTCAAGGATCATTTTAAAGGAGACTTTTACCTCGAGATCATGAGACATGGACTTGAAGAAGAGCAGGTCGTAAATGAAGTTTTAGTGCGGCTCGCTAAAAAGCATCAAGTAAAATTGGTCGCCACTAACGATTGCTTTTTCGAGACGGCTGACGATCACGAGTTACAAGATTTACTGCTTTGCGTCAAAGAAGGAGAATTAAAAGAAACCCCTATAGGACGTGGTCGCGGATTCAGAAACGGACTACCCAGTGATGCCTATCACTTCAAATCTTCAGAAGAGATGCGAAGTCTTTTTGCCGACCTCCCAGAGGCGCTGTTGAATATCGAAGAAGTCATTGATAAGGTCGAGAACTACGAACTTGCCAGAGACGTTCTCTTACCACAATTCGACATCCCTGAGGAATTCATCGACCCTCAGGATCAATTCGACTCCGAAAAACGAGGTGAAAATGCCTATTTGAGGCATTTAACTTACGAGGGGGCAAAACGTCGCTATAAGACTATCGATGAGGATCTCAAAGAGCGGATTGATTTTGAACTTCAAACCATTCAAAATTCAGGCTATCCCGGGTATTTCTTGATTGTAGAGGATTTCATCAGAGAGGCCCGAAAAATGGGGGTCTCAGTAGGGCCCGGAAGAGGGTCGGCCGCAGGATCAGCCGTAGCCTATTGCCTGGGTATCACGAACATTGATCCAATCAAATACGATCTGCTTTTCGAGCGTTTCTTAAATCCAGATCGCGTTTCACTCCCTGATATTGATATAGATTTTGATGACGAAGGACGCCAGCGCGTAATCGATTACGTCATCAACAAGTACGGATCGAATCAAGTCGCCCAAATTATCACCTACGGGACTATGGCCGGAAAATCGGCCATTAGAGATACCGCTAGAGTGCTTGATTTACCTCTGCCCGAGGCAGATCGCCTAGCCAAGCTCTTGCCGGATATGACCAAGCTCGCTAAGATCTGGGATCTTGACGCCAAAGCATTAAATCAACAGTACCGCAGTGACGATGCCAAAAAAATTGCAGAGCTTCAAGAACTCTCGAAGTCAAATGACGATTTAGGGAAGACCTTAAAAATCGCAAAGCGTCTCGAAGGAACTGTCCGAAATACCGGTATACATGCCTGTGGTGTCATCATCACTCCTGACGACATTACCAACTTTGTTCCCGTAAGCACTGCAAAGGATGCAGAGATGTGGGTTACTCAATTCGATAACTCGGTGGTTGAAAGCGCGGGACTTCTTAAAATGGACTTCTTAGGCCTGAAGACCCTAACACTTATTAAAGACACGGTAAAAATAGTAAAGGCACGCTCAGGAGAAGTTCTAGATCCCGACCAGTTTCCGCTCGATGATGCGCCTACCTATGAGCTATTCCAGCGCGGTGAAACGATTGGAATCTTCCAATACGAATCTCGGGGTATGCAGAAGTACCTCAAGGATTTAAAACCCACCAGTTTTGACGATCTGATTGCCATGAATGCCCTCTATCGTCCGGGGCCACTTGAATATATTCCGAGTTTTGTCAACCGAAAACACGGCAAAGAAGAGATCACCTATGATTTGCCCGAGATGCAAGAATATCTCGAGTCGACTTACGGCATCACTGTTTACCAAGAACAGGTAATGCTCTTGTCACAAAAACTCGCTGGATTCACCAAAGGTGAGGCAGACGTATTGCGGAAGGCGATGGGTAAAAAGAAAAAGGACCTCATCGATCAGCTCAAACCCAAGTTTATTAATGGCGGAATCGAAAAGGGACATCCGAAAGAGACCCTTGAAAAAATCTATACCGACTGGGAGGCCTTTGCCAGCTACGCATTTAATAAAAGTCACTCGACTTGTTACGCTTATATCGCCTATCAGACGGCCTATCTCAAAACGCACTACCCTGCCGAATACATGGCCGCGGTACTGTCGAATAACATGAATAACCTCGATCAGGTAACCTTGTTCATGGAAGAGGCTAAACGGATGGGTATTGCTGTCCTTGGCCCAGACATAAACGAATCGTATTACAAGTTTTCGGTAAATAAAGAACGTGCCATTCGCTTTGGGATGGGCGCCATCAAGGGAGTCGGACGAAGCGCTGTGGAGGCTATCGTAGAAGAACGCAAAGAAAACGGATCTTACTCCTCTGTCTTTGAATGTGCCAAACGCGTCGACCTCAGGGCGGCCAATAAGAAAGCATTCGAGAATCTTGCGATTGCAGGGGCCTTCGACTCGTTTGGGGCCATGCGCAGTCAATACTTTCAACTCGGGTCAGACGAAACGAATTACCTCGAAAAGATTTTGCGCTCGGCAGCACGTCTAAAAGAAAGCGAACAAGCCGCGCAAGTGAGCCTCTTTGAAGATGACCCCTCGGCTCAGGTTAGTGAACCTGAAATACCTCCTTGCGAACCCTGGCCGACCATGGAATTACTTCGCAAAGAAAAAGAAGTAGTTGGCATTTACCTCAGCGGTCATCCTCTGGATGATTTTAAACGCGAACTTCAACTCTTTACCAAAGCTGAAGTTGCTGCCCTGTCTTCAGAACTTGAACCTTACATCGGGCGCGAAATCACCCTGGGCGGAGTGGTTACTGAAAATGAGGATCGCCTTTCGCGCAATGGCAAACGATGGGGTACCTTCACCCTAGAAGACTACAGCGGAGCACACACCTTTAGAGTGTTCGGTGAAGAATACCTCAAATTCGAGCACTTCTTTAGACCGGGTAACTTCCTATTCATCCGTCTATCGATACGTGAAGGTTATCTGAATCGAGACACAGGCACCACCTCTGAGCCGCGCCTTCAATTCAATGAGGTCAAATTGCTTCAAGACATTATGGAGCAGCAGTCTAAACGCCTTACACTGCATTTAAAAGCGGCTGACATTAACCAAGACCAAATCGAAAAAATCGATAAAGTTTTAAAAACATTTAAGGGTAAAAAGCCGATTAGCTTTGCCTTGCACGATGAAGACTTGAACCTTCAATTAAAGAGCAGAAAAAACCAGATCACCATTTGTAACGAGCTGCTAGAGCAACTTGACCATGAAAACATTCATTACACGGTGAATGCCTAGCATTTAAGGAGCATAATTGCATAACTTTGCACGATAAACAATTTTAGTATTATGGCATTAGAAATAACTGACGCAACATTTGAAGAAGTCGTACTAAAATCAGACAAACCTGTAGTAGTAGATTTCTGGGCTGCTTGGTGTGGTCCTTGCCGCATGGTAGGCCCAATCATCGAAGAACTTGCACAAGACTATGAAGGCAAGGCTGTAGTAGGCAAAGTAGACGTTGACAATCACCAACAGTTTGCAGCGAAATATGGCGTTCGCAATATCCCAACCGTTTTGGTTTTTAAAGGAGGAGAGATTGTTAACCGCCAGGTAGGAGTAGCTCCTAAAAACGTTTACGCAGAGGCGATTGACGCTGCGCTCTAATCACCTTATTTAAGGGGCGATCTTTTTCAACTTTTTTTGGTGATAGGAACCATAATAGTTTATATTTGCCCCCGCTTAAGCCTCTTAGTTGGCTACAAAGCTAAGGTCTGGTAGTTCAGTTGGTTAGAATACCTGCCTGTCACGCAGGGGGTCGCGGGTTCGAGTCCCGTCCAGACCGCATCAAAAAAGAAAACCGGTTCACCCAAGTGAGCCGGTTTTTTTGTGCTTAGTAGCGAGATAAAGCCCAAGGTTTTAATCGAGCATCTAGGCACAAAAAAACAATCGCAGCGCATGGGGCTGCGGTAGGTTTTCTTTTTTGATGTGTTGGTCACCCCCTTGGGCCGCTTCACCAACGGTGAAGCAATCCCGTTCTATGAGCACTAAACAAAAAAGCCCGAACCAAACGGTTCGGGCTTTTTCTATATCCAAAACAGAATCTTAGTTCTGCTCGTTCAATAACGGGTTGTAAAGAATCTCTGCCTCAGGAATCTCTAAGGTGATTAAATCATCATCGTGAGAGATCTGTCTACCTGGGAAATCCAAGTGGTTAGCAGGAAGCGTAACCGTACCCTTGCGACGCTTAAGCGCGAAGTACGACTTTCCTTCTCCCCATAACTCGATACGGGTTTGAAGGTAAATCTCATCTAAGAGCTCACCTTGAGAAAGGGCGTCTACATAAGAAGCATCATCAACACGCAAGTCTAATACCTTCTTAAGTGAGGTTTTAGCCGCATCTAAAGCGCCAAGCTCTGCAGAAGCTTCTGCATGCAACAACCAGAACTCCGCTACACGCATGTAGTGCAAGTCAGAGGTGAATCCACTAGATGGACCGCTGAATCTCGCAAAATCAGGAGCCGCACCTTCACGGTAGAACTTACGAATTGGAGCGTAAGGTCCGTTTTGAGTAAACAAAGTGGTTCCAAATTGATTTCTACGCACATCGCTTTCGTCCATAGCATCGTATAAGTCTGAGTTGATGATCTTTGGATCACCTACCCCAGCATAGCTATAGCTGTAGTAATCAATATGTCCCCAGAACGAAAGAAGGTTCATACCGTTATCTGTCGTGATATCGGTCCCCCACATGATTCCTGGGTGGTTGTTTACCGCGTTGAAACCGGCTAAGATCTCATCGCGATCCATGATTGGATACGTACCAGCAAGAACGATTGCTTCAGTAGTCTCCTTCACCTGTTGCCATTTGTTCTGAGCAGCATACACATACGCTAAAACTCCACGAGCAACATCTTGATTGATCTCAAACTTCGCAGTACGTTGGAAGTTGGCCAAAAGCGAAACCGCTTCTGTAAGATCGCTCTCCATTAAAGAATAAATCTCTGCCAAAGAGCTCTTACCAACGTTTTCTGTCGATGAAGTATAAATTGGCAATACTAATTGGTCGCGTTGGTGAATATCATCCACATAAAGGTGAACCAGGTTAAAATACGCCCAAGCTCTTGCCGCTTTAGCCTGCCCCATTAAGGCCTTTGCAGCCTCAGTTTCAGGTACAGCGTCGGTTCCACCTTGACCATCAATAACAAGATTGGCAAGGTTTACCACACGGTATAAGAACCTCCATGGAATGTAGTTCTCTGTAGAAACGAAATCTGCCCCTACGGTAAGTTCAGAATTCCATCTCCACCATCCGTAGCGTTTCGCACCAAGGATCATGTCTCCAGAAAGCATATCCATGTTCATATCATTACTCTTCACTCCAAAGTCTGAGTGACGAGTAGTTCCTCCTACTCCTGAAGAGTAGAAAGTAGTGTAAATACCACCTACTGTGGCGTTACCGATTTCGGCATTCACTTTGCTCACCTCTCCGAGTTCATCGGAAGAGATCAAAGAACCTCTTGGAATTTCATCCAAGAACTCCTCAGAACACGAAAAAAGGAAAACAGTGGTAGCTGTAAGTAAAAGTGCTTTAAATGTTTTCATTGTGTTATAGATTTAAGTTAATACCCAAGGTGAGTGTAGATAATGGATTGTATTTGTAATAGTTCGATCCACCCGTCTGAGACGTTGTAGGGTTCAAACCTCTTCTTGCAGAAGTCACAAACAAGTTATCTCCAGTTACAA
Source organism: uncultured Bacteroidota bacterium (assembly GCA_913060705.1). Classification (GTDB taxonomy): domain Bacteria; phylum Bacteroidota; class Bacteroidia; order Flavobacteriales; family Flavobacteriaceae; genus UBA3478. Next base: position 7,504 of record CAJXTX010000019.1, read on the forward strand.
ATAAGTCAGCTCTCTTGAATCCTACCTTATTGATAAAATCAGATGGAAGTGTATATCCAAATCGAACGTTGTTCAATGCGATATAATCTCCCTTAGTCAAGAAGCGTGTTGAAGAACCGTTCTGGTTCACCTGAAGGTTGGCATCATAAATCGGAACATCGGTGATGTCACCTACATTCTGCCATCTGTCACGCATATCTACGTGAAACGCGTTGTTTCCTGGATTTTCGTTATCCATTAACAATTGGTATCCGTTATCGAAGATATACCCTCCTAAAGAGTAGTTGAATAATACGCTAAGGCTGAAATTCTTCACGCTAGCATTCACTCTAAAGGCACCTCTTACGTCTGGAATAAACGTCTTGTCTACAAAGCGACGCGAAGCATCGTTGTAAACATCTGTAGTAGTCTCAGCGATCGTGGCCTCTGGGTTATCTAAAAGATATTGAGTAAGCGACTGTACAATCTCGTCACCTTCTGTATACTCTCCGTCAAAATCATTATCAACGAAGTTCATATACCATTGCGCCTTTCCGGTTTGTGGATCTACACCAGCGTACTCACGAATGTAGTATTCGTAACGCGAACGTCCAGTTTCCCATCCGTAAAGACCGTCCACTTGGAATTTCTGCTCTAAACCAGTTGAAGGATCAAGCGGAAGCGCTTTAAACTCTTCAGCGAATGACTCTCCGATGATTCCAACAGAAAGCGAAGCGTCTCTAGTATTCACGATATTGAAGTCAATATCAAATTCCACTCCAGAGGTCATGATACTACCGTCATTCACATCAAGTTGTGCATATCCGGCAGAAGGTCCAACACGTCTAGAAAAGAACATGTCGTTGATCGTTTTCTGGTAATATCCAATTTCACCGTCAATAACTCCTGAGAACAATCCGAATTCAAGACCTAAGTCAAGCATGTCTGAACGCTCCCATGTAAGATCCTTGTTTCCTTTAGTATCAAAAGAAAGTGAAACCTTATCGTCTAGGTTTTGGATAGAGAACAAGTCGAATCCAGGATAGAATCCGTTTCCACGTGCCTCACCAATACTACCGTAACTTCCTCTTAATTTCAGGTAATCAATACCATTTACATTAAAGAAGGCTTCGTCACTGATCACATAAGAAAGACCTACCGCATAGAAATTACCCCACTTCTCGTTAACGAATCGTGAAGATCCATCGCGGTTGAAGCTGGCAGTTAAGAAGTAACGGTCTTTCAATCCAAGATTTAAGTTACCTACATAGCTTTCTAAAGAGTAAGCCGTTGTATTTGAACCTGGATTGTATGGCAATACCACCGCGTTGTCTAATTCTAAACCGTCAGGACGAACAAGATTGGTCATTGCAGCTGACATGAAATTGTTCTCGTATTTCTGAGAAAGGTGGTTTACGAATAGGTCCATGGTAAAATCATCCCAATCCTTTTCAAAGCGCAAACCGGTACGAACCGAATAGTTCACGGTTTGAGACTTAGACTTATAGATACTTCCTCCAGCACCTTTGGCAGGGCTGTAGAAAGGTTCGTCTAGATTGTCGTAGTTCGACATCGTATACTGAACCGCTGTATTGTTTTCAAAAGTCAAGCCACTAAACAAATCGATGCGAAGATCTTGGTTGAAGTTAATGGCGTGCGCTTTTGTTCTGTTCACATCAAGGAACGAGTCTGCTACACCATTAGTAAGCGGACCGAATCCTCTTTGAAGACCATAATCGTAAAGGAATCCTCCATAGATCGGATCTTCAATTTTTTGACCGTTTTCATCGCGTAAGAAAAGCGGATAGATCGGAGGCAAGTTATTCACCCACCAGAATTGGCTACTTGAATTGCTTACGTTACCCGCATTATTCGTGATATCGTAGTTGTAAGCCAACGTATTTGAAATCTCGATAGACTCGCCAAACTTCTGATTTGAACGAAGACGTGCATTGATACGCTTGTAATCAGAGTTGATCGCGTAAGATTGATCGTCTATGTAACCGAAAGAAGTATACACGGAAGAACGGTCAGAGGAATTCGAAATACCTACAAAAACCTCTTGACGGTTGGCATCTTGAAAGGCAAAGTCATTCCAGTCTTCTGGGGTGTAGCGTCTTGAGTAATTGAACCAATCAGGACGTGTAGTAGTTCCTGCTGGTGAATTTGACCACATATTGTACATCGGGTCAATCCCTGCCGCACCAAAAATACGCTCGTTGGCATATACAGTTGCGTTGGCATACTCATCAGTACTCACTTCTCCTGAGGCAATCAGTTGACGACCTCTTTGGTACAATCCGTCCCAAGTAATATTCATGTATTCTTCAGGAGAGTTGATACGATCGTAACGAGGCATACCTTCATAGTTGATACCTGATTTTATAGAAACATCGATCTTATCGCCTAAGTCAGAACCTTTTTTCGTGGTGATAACGATTACCCCACTTGCACCTTGAGAACCGTAAAGCGCGGTCGCAGATGCGTCTTTAAGTACGGTGACAGATGCGATATCGTTCGGGTTGATGTCGTTTAGCGAACCTTGGAAAGGGGCATCATCTACAATGTATAGAGGATCTGCATTACCGTTAATAGAACCAAAACCACGAATACGGACAGAAGAACTTGAACCCGGAAGACCAGATGTTCTAATTACGTTTACACCAGCAGCTTCTCCAGCAAGCGCTTGAGATACGTTGGTAAACGATTTTTGACTGATGTTCTCACCAGTCACCACTTTTGCCGCACCCGCGAACGATTTTTTAGATTCACGTCCAAAACCGGTCACAACCACCTCATCGAGTTGATTACCCAGTTCTAAATAAATCTCAAGGCTCGATTGCGAGCCAACAGCAACTTCTTGGCTTTTGTAGCCGATGTAGCTAACAACCAATGTTTGAGAAGCTTCTGCATTGATGGTAAAGTTTCCATCAAAATCGGTGGCTACACCGAATGATGTTCCCTTAACCACAACTGTAGCTCCCGGTAAGGGCTCTCCAGTCTCATCATAAACTGTTCCCGAGACTCTGCTCTGTGCCAACAGGACAGATAGGGACGCTGCGAAAAGCAGCATTGTTAATAAAAGTTTTTTCATCTCATTAAGTGTTTATCGCGCAAAATTAACGCGTTTTTAAAGAATAATTAACTTTTTCAGCGGTTAAAATGTTAAATCTATTAGTTAAAAGCTTAAACAAAAGACGGTTAATAAAAAATGTATGAATTAATGTGAAGTTTACATTTTAACCCATCTATAGCCTTACTTTTGCGGCGTAAACGTAATTCTAAACCTCATTTAACATGAAAAAAATCTTTTCACTGTTGGCTTTTTCAGCTGTGTTAGTAGCTTCAGCTCAGGCACAACAAGAAAGTGATTCAATGTTGACACAAGAACTAGAAGAAGTAGTTGTTTCTTCACGTGTGATTGACGTTGCTAAAGAACGTGTTACTCCAGTTGCCGTTTCAACCATTACGGCTTCAGATGTAACATTAAGAGTGGGTAACCTCGAGTTTCCTGAAATTATGAACAACACCCCTGGGGTGTACGCCACCAAACAAGGTGGAGGATACGGAGATAGCCGTATCAGCCTTCGCGGATTTTCTCAGAGCAACACCGCTTTTCTTATCAACGGTCAACCCGTAAACGATATGGAGAACGGATGGGTGTACTGGTCAAACTGGCAAGGACTTACCGATGTTACTTCTAGCATCCAGATTCAAAGAGGTCTTGGAGCCTCAAGATTGGCTGTTCCTTCTGTAGGAGGTACGGTTTCAATCTTCACCAAAGCTGCAGACCGCAGAGCAGGTGGAACTTTTGCTCAGATGCTAGGTAACGACGGCTACACCAAAACAACCGCTGTGCACAACTCAGGTGTAAATGAAAAAGGATGGGCAACTTCATTACTTCTTACCTACTGGAGAGGTGACGGTTACATCAATTCTACCAAAGGAGAAGGATGGACTTATTTTGCTTCTGTAGGATACAGCCCAGAAGGCTCAAACCACAATTTCAACCTTACCATGTTAGGAGCAGGTCAATGGCACCACCAGCGCAGCGCTTGGGTTTCTATCCGTGACTACCAAAACTTCGGTACCGATCATAAAGACGGAATCGATCGCCGTTGGAATACCAATGGAGGTACATTGAATGGTGAAGAGTATAACATTAGAAGAAACTTCTACAACAAGCCATTGGCTACTTTTAACTGGGATTGGGATATTTCTGATAATGTTCAATTGAACACCTCAGTTTATGCTTCTGCAGGACGTGGAGGAGGAACAGGTCCAAGAGGAAGTAACTACTTCGCAAGAGACATCGATATGTATCCCTTCAACCAAGACCTTACAGAGCAATTCGAAGAGGGTAAAGGGGTTGCTTCGCGTTTTCCTGACGGATCAATCAATTTTGACGCGATTGTAGCGCACAACAGATCAACCACATCACCTTTTAATACAGAGGCTCAAAACCTAAGTCGTTACAACGGCAAGCTTATCGGAGCAAACAGCGGAAACGATTATGGTGCCAACAGAGCGATCATGATTCGTAGAGCTTCAATGAACTCTCACGACTGGGTGGGTGCTATTTCATCTTTAGATATTCGTGCCGATAAATTCCGTTATTCGTTAGGAGTTGATTTACGCTCTTACACAGGATACCACTATCGTGTATTGAATGACTTATTAGGTCTTGACGGTTACCTATCTGTAGGAAACGATAACAACGCTGGAACAATTATCGAAACAACTGTTGCTGCTGATCCATTTAGAAAAACAGGAATCCGCGGGCCGAAAATCGACTACTATAACTTAGGTATCGTAAAATGGGCTGGATTCAACGGATTGGTTGAATACAATAACGACGATAAGTTTACTTCAGTACTTCAAGCAGGTCTTTCGAGCCAAAGCTACCAGCGTGTGGACTACTTTGATCAAGTAGGGAACCCTGTTTCTGAAGTTCAAAATTCTCCAGGTGGATACCTTAAAGGAGGGGCCAACCTTAACTTGGATGCAAACAACAACGTTTTCTTCAACGCAGGTTACATCTCGCGTCAGCCATTATTTGACGCTGTATTCCCAGGATTTGCTAACAACATCAATCCTGATCTTCAGAATGAAGAGATCACTTCTATTGAAGCAGGTTATGGATTCGCATCTTCTACCTTCAAGTTGAATGCTAACGTCTATTCAACCGTTTGGGGTAACCGTTTCATCTCGAGAGGCTTTACTTTAGATGGTGGAATTGACGGTACTGCCCAATTCAAAGATATCGACGTGTTACACCAAGGGATCGAGCTCGAAGCGACTTATTACGCTTCTCCTGATTTCAGATTGAAAGGAATGCTTTCTGCAGGTGACTGGAGGTACACCAAAGACTTTACGTCAGAAGTGTTCGATGACACCAATACTAAAGTAGGTGAAGGAACCATTTACATTAAAGATGCAAAAGTGGGTGACGCTGCACAGTTCGTAGCCTACACTGAGGCCATGTACCGTGTTGGAGACATCTCTTTCGACCTAGGGTACCGCTTCGTTGATGGTCTTTACGCAGACTACAGCATCGTTGATTCAGCCTTCTTAAGCCCTGACAACGATGGAGCAGTTAAACTTCCATCTTACGGATTGGTTGATTTTGGAGCGATGGCACGTTTCGATTTATTCGGAAACAACGCGAGCTTTAGAGTAAACATCAACAACTTATTTGACACCGTATACATCGCTGAGTCGAATACCAATATTCACGCTACTTCAGGTTCTCAGACTTGGAACGGAGTGGACGTTCGTAACTCAGTATGGTTCGGATTCGGAAGAACTTGGAATGCCACGCTTCGCGTAAACCTCTAAGACTTCTTTTTACCCTAACGAAAAGCGCCCCCTGTGGGCGCTTTTTTTGTTTTACACCCCTCCATGTGTAACTAAAGTTACGTTTAGAGCCCTCGCAAGCATTTAGTTTTATGCTCGCAACCAATTCTTCATTAACTTTCGAAAAAGCACTTTTTTCACCTAACCATGATCAAAGAACTCACAACGACCTACGGGGGACTATTTGAATCAGCCCTGCTCCAAGAAATCAACCAGGTTGGAACTTTTCGCGAAATAGAAGCCGGAACGGAGATAATTAGAAGCGGAGAATACATTAAAAGCATTCCCTTACTTCTAAAGGGAGCCATTAAGGTGCTTCGGGAATACGATAATGGAGATGAGCTGCTACTCTATTATGTTGAAGAAGGAAATACCTGCTCTATGTCAATGAGCTGTTGCGTAGAACAACGCAAGAGTCATATCCGGGCCGTTGCCGAATTAGATACCTTACTCATCATGATTCCAGTTCAAAAGATGGAAGAGTGGCTAGGACGCTATCAAAGCTGGCGCACCTTCGTTTTCGCCAATTATCAAAATCGTATCGAAGAGGTACTTGAAAGTCTTGAAAAGGTTGCCTTCGAACGACTTGACGAACGACTCGAAGATTACCTCAGAGAAAAAGCGCGTATCAACAACGAAAACTCTGTATATCAGACACACAAGGAGATTGCCGAAGAACTTCACAGCTCTCGTGTGGTCATCTCACGTCTACTCAAAAAATTAGAACAAGTGGGCAGCATAAAACTGCACCGCAACCACATACAAATCATCGACCTGTAAAAACTACTCATGAAGCTCAAATCGTTCATCCCGCTACTGGAATGGCTACCTAAATACAAGAAAGAATACCTCAGCGGTGACCTGTCTGCAGGTCTCACTGTTGGAATTATGCTCATTCCTCAGGGAATGGCTTATGCGATGATCGCAGGCTTACCGCCAGTTTTTGGGCTTTATGCAGCGTTGATTCCACAGGTCATCTACGGCATTCTCGGAACTTCGCGCCAGTTGAGTGTTGGTCCTGTAGCTATGGATTCGTTACTGGTAGCCTCAGGGCTTGGAGCTTTGTCGCTCTCGGGTATTGATGAATACATCAGCATGGCGATTTTTCTCGCTCTTTTTATGGGAGCCATTCAATTTATATTAGGCGTGGTACGCATGGGGTTTTTGGTAAACTTTCTTTCAAAACCTGTAATAAGCGGATTTACCTCAGCGGCGGCACTCATTATTGGACTAAGCCAACTAAAGCACCTATTGGGAACTCAAATAGAACGAAGCAATCAAATTCATATACTTCTTCTGAACGCACTAAAAACCATTGATCAGACCAATCTTGTTGCCCTAGGATTAGGTATAGCTGCTATAGTGGTAATAAAAGCACTTAAACGGGTTCACAACCGAATTCCAGGGGCCCTCATCGTGACTGTTTTAGGAATTGTGATCACCTACGTCTTTAGACTCGATCAGTTAGGACTTTCAATTGTACAAGAGGTGCCTTCTGGACTGCCTTCTTTTGGGGTGCCAACTGTAGCCCAAGATCGAATCGGTGAACTATTTCCCATTGCCATGACGTTGGCTCTGATTGCCTTCATGGAGGCCATTTCTGTAGCAAAAGCGATTGAAGAAAAACACAAACTCAACGAGGTGAAACCAAATCAAGAATTGATCGCCCTTGGACTTTCTAATGTAGTGGGTGCCCTCTTTCAATCTTACCCTACTACAGGAGGATTCTCAAGAACCGCAGTGAACGACCAAGCGGGAGCCAACTCGACCTTGGCCTCATTCATCAGTGCGGCTATTGTTGGGCTCACCTTATTGTTTTTAACGCCTCTATTCTACTACCTTCCAAATACCGTGTTAGCCGCCATTATTATGGTAGCTGTATTCGGATTGATTGATTTTCACTATCCGCGTACCCTTTGGAAAAACCGTAAAGATGAGTTTGCGTTATTAATTTTCACCTTTATCATCACTTTGACTGTAGGTATCAAAGAGGGGATCCTTTTTGGAGTGCTTCTTTCTCTTTTACTTCTTGTATACCGCAGTTCGAGTCCACACTTCGCTGTATTGGCAAGGGTAAACAACAGTCCCTATTACAGAAACGTGAAACGCTTCTCTAGTGAGGTGACAATCGATCCGGCCATACTTCTCTTTCGTTTTGACGGACAGTTATATTTCGGAAACAAGGACTACTTTAAAAGCAGTCTTTTAGAAGCAATAGAAGAACGAGGAGCTTCGTTAAAACACCTCGTACTCAATGTAGAACCCATGAACTACATCGATAGCTCTGCCGCCTTTATGTTACGTCAACTCTTTGAAGATTTAAAATCAAAAGGTATCTCCATTTCTATCGCCGGACCCATCGGTCCTATTCGTGACATCCTGAAACGAAGCGGTATCGTTTCACTGCTTGGTGAAGAGGCGTTTTTCGAAAATACCCACAGCGCATACCAAGTAGCTTCAGGCGAAAGCACCCCAGAAGATGTAGGCAAAAAGATCGCCCTCGAGTCAAATTCTTAGAATATGTAACTTTAGTAACATTTTGAAAATAAACACTATACTATTTTTACCAAGCAAAACATAAAATACCAAACAAATGAAAATAGAACAGATATACACCGGATGCCTCGCACAAGGCGCTTACTACATTGAGAGCAAAGGAGAGGTGGCCATCATCGACCCTCTGCGCGAGGTTCAGCCTTACCTTGATAAAGCAAAGGAATCCAATGCTTCGATCAAATATATCTTCGAAACGCACTTTCACGCCGACTTCGTGAGTGGTCATGTTACTTTAGCAAAAGAGTCAGGCGCTCCTATTATTTACGGACCAAATGCAAACCCAAGTTTTGACGCCATTATCGCTCAAGACGGCCAAGAGTTTAAGCTAGGAGATGTTACTATCGTTGTTCTACACACTCCAGGTCATACGATGGAATCAACCACCTATCTTCTAAGAGATGCCAACGGAAAGGATCACGCCATCTTTAGTGGCGACACCCTATTCTTAGGGGATGTCGGAAGACCTGATTTGGCGCAAAAAGCCGCACACATGACCCAAGAGCAGTTGGCTGAAACCCTCTTTGACAGCCTTCGCAATAAGATCATGCCATTAGCCGATGATGTCACAGTATATCCAGGTCACGGAGCAGGTTCAGCATGTGGGAAAAACATGATGAAAGAAACGGTCGACTCTTTGGGGAACCAGAAAAAGATGAACTACGCACTTAGAGCTGATATGACCAAAGAAGAGTTCGTCAAAGAAGTAACAGATGGATTGTTACCTCCTCCTCAATACTTCCCACTCAACGTTAAGATGAATAAGGAAGGATACGACGATTTTGATGAAGTACTTGAGCGTGGATCTCGTCCGTTAAGCCCTGAAGCCTTCGAAGACGTTGCAAATCAAACGGGTGCTATCGTCTTAGATGTTCGAAATGAAAAAGACTTTGTGAAAGGACACGTACCGCGTTCTATTTTTATTGGGCTCGATGGAAGTTTCGCGCCATGGGTAGGTGCATTGGTAGCAGACACAGAGCAACCTATTCTTTTAGTGACTCCAGAAGGCCGTGAAGAAGAGGCTATCACACGTCTTGCACGCGTAGGATTCGACAACACATTAGGCTATCTAGAAGGAGGTTTCGAGCAGTGGAAAAAATCTGGCAAAGAATACGATAATGTCAGTACTGTTACGGCAGAAGAACTCAAAAAAGAGATGGCTTCGAGCGAAGTAGAAATCTTTGACGTGCGTAAAGAATCTGAGCACTATGCACATCGCGTTCCGGATTCTCACAATACCCCTCTTGATTTCTTAAACAACTATCTAGAAGAATTCCCTGAAAACGGATCGTTCTACATTCACTGTGCCGGAGGATACCGCTCAGTAATTGCAGCCTCAATCTTGAAAAGCCGAGGAATTCACAATATGATTAACGTAGACGGAGGTTTCAAAGCAATGGAAGCCGCTGAAATTAAATTAACCGATTACGTTTGTCCGTCGACTATGCCATCGGCATAAGACTATAGTTTTCGTTTTTAAAGACAACCCTTCACCTGTGTAACTTAGGTCACATAAGTGAAGGGTTATTTTTTTGTACATTACTAAGACCTAAATAATTAACCAATACCTAAACAGATGTCTAAATCATTTGAAATCCTGATCATTGGAGCAGGTACCGGTGGCCTTATGACTGCCGCCCGACTGCGCAAGCTAGACAAGTCTTTGTCTATTGGAATCATCGATCCAGCTGATACACACTACTATCAACCTGCCTGGACCTTGGTTGGAGCGGGTACCTTTGACTACAAAAAAACAGCGAAACCCATGGCAGACCTTATCCCTAATGGGGTTGAATGGATCAAAGATGCCGTAACAAGTTTCGATCCTGAGAATAACGCAGTAAGCACAGCAAGCAATGGAAGTATTTCATACGACTACCTCGTTGTTTCGCCAGGTTTGGTGATGGAACCAAGCATGATCAAAGGATTAGAAGAAGCCATGAAATCAGGAGCGGTCTGTAGCAACTATACAGACCCTGAACACACCTGGAAACTGCTTCAAGAGTTCAAAGGCGGAAATGCCATTTTCACGCAACCTGCCACACCCATAAAATGTGGAGGGGCTCCTCAAAAAATAGCTTATTTGGCTGCTGATTACTTGAAAAAGAAAGGACTTGCCAAAAAGACCAATATGATGTTTGCCACGCCAGGGACTGTGATTTTTGGTGTACCCGTTATACGGGAGACGCTCATGAAGGTTATTCGCAAATACGGAATTCACTTTCATCCATACCACACCCCTGTCGAAATTGACGGCAAAAACAAGGTGGCTTACTTTATTGACAAAACACCAGAAGATCACGCCTGCTTTAGTCAAAAAGAAGGATGTTCATGGGATGCTCAAAACGCTTTTGGCGCAACTAAAACAGAAGACGGTCGAATCGCAGTCAAATTTGATTTTCTGCACCTCGCTCCTCCTCAGGCCGCTCCAAAATTCGTCCGTGAATCTGCTTTAGCAAACGAAGGCGGATGGCTTGACGTACACAAACACACCCTTCAACACCAGAAATTTGCAAATGTATTTGGTGTCGGTGATGTTGTTGGCGTTCCTACCGCAAAGACTGGAGCTGCTATACGTAAACAAGTACCAATCGTCATCGATAATATTCTTAAACTCAAGAAGCAAAATCAAATTGGGGACAAGAGCTACAACGGGTATTCTTCATGCCCACTTGTAACAGGATACGGAAAAATGGTGCTTGCAGAATTCGATTACGACAACAACTTCACGCCAGATCCAAAACTAAAACAGATGCTTGTGTTTGACAGTTCTAAAGAGCACTGGAGACTTTGGATGCTGAAGAAATTTGGTCTGCCTTATCTCTACTGGAATAAGATGCTCAAAGGAGAAGATGTATAAAAAAAGCCCCAAATGGGGCTTTTTTTATTAGTAATGTTTATGAACATTAATTACAGCTCTTTTCACCGTCTTTAAGCCCTAGTTTACGCAAGATGTCTTCCATTAAACACCAACGTGTAATTGAAGACTGTAAAAGGTTGAGGCCCACAAATCCAGTAAACCACAGCCAGTTCTGATTCACGTAAACAGCGAGTAACACACTTAAAATAACAAAGGCACCAGCAATGGCACGTATCGCTCTATTGATCATTATAAAGAGTATTTTTCTATAGGTGAAACAAATAAGTGAATTTTTGACTTGGCTTTTAACGTTTGATTGAAGACGTTTACCGACTCTAAAAGGCCGTCAACAGCCGAATCAGGAACGAATGCGAAGAAGAGAATAGACTCACTTTCATTCATTTCAGAAGCAAACCAATTCGAACTCACTCCTTCTAGAGTGCTGTCGCGATATCCGATCAACTTTTGGTATGAAAACTGAGGGATTTTACTTTCTTGAAGTAATCCCTTTATATCCTTTTCATAAGAGGAGACTGCTGTTAAAACAATTAATTTCATAAGATTAGTTTTTAGTTTCCCATTTGTGTTTTTCGGTAATGTAATAAATAAGAGGTACCACTATTAACGTGAGTAGTGTTGATACAATCGCTCCGGCAACTAAAGAAATAGCTAAGCCTTGAAAGATAGGATCAAAAAGAATTATCGATGCACCAATGACTACCGCTCCAGTAGTCAGCAAGATTGGGATAGTCCTCACCGCTCCAGCGTCAATAATTGCCTGTTTTAAAGGAATACCATCATTTAGTCGAATCTCGATGAAATCGATGAGAAGTACCGAATTGCGCACCATTACACCTGCCAGTGCAATCATTCCAATGAACGAAGTGGCCGTAAAAAATGCACCTAGTAACCAGTGTCCTAATACGATTCCAACTAGAGAGAGCGGAATAGCGAGCATCATAACAATAGGTGTTTTGAAGTTTTGAAACCATCCTACTATCAGCATGTAAATAATGATAATAACTACCAAGAAGGCAGCTCCTAGATCTCTAAAAACCTCTAAGGTAATTTGCCATTCACCATCCCATTTAACCGCGAAATTAGACTCATCAGAAGGAGCTTCCATGTAATGCTCTTCGACAATATATCCGTCGGGTAACTCAAGTGCATTAAGCTTGTCGGTCATTCCTAAAATGGCGTACACAGGGCTTTCTAGGCTTCCTGCCATATCCGCCAATACATACACCACGCGCTTTTGGTCTTTTCTATAAATGGTTTTAGGCAGGGTATGCTCAGAGACCTCAACCAAATCGCCTATTGGCACCGACTGCATAGCACCCTTGACCTTGAGTTGCTGCAAATGATCAAGTGAAGCCTTGTCGGCATCTTTAAGTCCTAGGCTTATACCAACTGGATTTACCGCTTTTGGATCATAGTATTGGCTAATAGGCACTTCGCGCATCACATAGGTAAGATTACCTACCACTTGCTGCGGCACTATCCCGTGAGACATGGCCTTTTCGGCGTTTACCTCAAGATGGTACTCGGTCTGATCTGCTTCGACCATCCAATCAGTATCCACTACATCCGTGGTATTCTCAAGTAAAGACTTTACCTGATTTGCTAAGGCTATTTGCTGTTGATAATCTGGTCCATAAACCTCTGCCACCAGCGTAGAAAGTACAGGTGGCCCTGGTGGAACCTCCACAATCTTAATATTTGCACCATACTTCAGTCCAATGCGCTGCACCTCAGATCGAACGCGACGAGCAATATCGTGGCTCTGGGCATCTCGGTCTTCTTTGTGCAAAAGGTTTACCTGTATGTCGGCCACATTGCTGCCGCCTCTTAAGTCGTAATGGCGCACCAAACCGTTAAAAGTAATCGGTGCTGAGGTTCCAATATAATTCTGATAGTTAATAACCTCAGGAACTGTCGACAAATATTGAGCCACTTCTTTAGTGACCGCAGCAGTACGTTCTAAAGTGGTGCCTTCGGGCATATCGATGACCACCTGAAACTCATTTTTATTATCAAAGGGCAACATTTTAACAGCCACAGAGCGAGTAAAGAACATCAAGACAGAACCTGCTAACAACAATACGGTAAGCACTAGCATGGTGTTTCGTCTTGTCTTATCGTCGAGTAATGGCTGCTCAATTTTTTTGTAAATCTTATAAATCCAGCTCGACTCGTGCTCTTCTTCTTCGTGATTCTCGTGCTGTTCTTTTTCTCGAAGCAAGTGATACCCTAGGTATGGGGTAACAGTGAGGGCAACAAAAAGAGACAGTAACATCGCAATGGAAGCACCTATGGGCATCGGGCTCATATAAGGTCCCATCATACCCGATACAAAGGCCATAGGCAGAATGGCGGCAATAACAGTAAATGTTGCCAATATGGTGGGGTTACCTACCTCATTAATAGCATAAATGGCAGCCTGTTTAAATGGTAGTCGTTTCATCTTAAAATGCCGGTGCATGTTCTCAGCGATGATGATCGAATCATCGACCACAATTCCTACCACAAAAACCAATGCAAATAAAGTAATACGGTTAAGGGTATAACCGAGCATATAATAACTAAACAGGGTTAACGCGAAAGTTAGAGGCACTGAGAAAAAGACGACTAGTCCGCCTCTCCAGCCCATAGCCAACATCACTAGTAAAGTCACGGCAACAATGGCTACCCCAAGATGCAGTAGCAATTCGCCAACCTTATGCGAGGCCGTTTCTCCATAGTTTCGAGTAATTTCTACATGGACGTCTGAAGGAATCAGGCTTCCCTTTAATCTCTCTACTTTTTGAAGAATTTTTTCTGAAATCTTCATGGCATCGGCACCCTTTACCTTGGCCACAGAGAGAGTAACCGCCGGATACTCCGATCGATAGCTTTCTTTAGAATGGCTTCCAGCTCCGTATCCAAAAGAGACATAATTAACCGGAGATTCAGGTCCGTCTGTAATCTCAGCGATCTGTTCAAGATACACTGGCATATCAGCATGCACTCCGACGACTACCCGGCCCAGATCTTCAACAGAAGAAATGAATTTACCTGTGGTCACTAAGAATTCTTGATCTGAGGCATTAAAACTGCCCGACTGACTGCTCGAATTACTGGCTTGAATCATTTGAGCCACACCAAGTGGATCAATGTTATTTTCAGCCAATTTGGTTTGATCAAGAAGCACCCTAACCCTTCGGCTGCGCCCTCCAATTTCACGAGTGATGGATACGTCTTTTACCTTTTTGATCTCTAAAGAGAGCTCTTCGGCCATCTGCCGCAGCTCAAAATCGCTATACGATTCGCTCCATAGGGTAAGCCCCAGCATGGGGACATCATCGATTGAACGCGTTTTCACAATGGGCTTGTATATGGTCTTTGGAAACTGATGCTCGTGTTTCATAAGCTCATCGTAGAGCTTTACATACGAGCGCTCAACATCTTCACCCACATAAAATTGGACAACGATCATGGCCTGGCCATTCATGGCCATGGCATGAATATGCTCAACGCCCTTTATATTGGATATGATTCTCTCTAAAGGTTCAATTACGCGCGCCTCAACCTCTTCTGGAGAGGCCCCTGGATACCCTACCAGAATATCGGCCATCGGAACCACAATTTGAGGCTCTTCTTCGCGCGGAATTAAAAACGAACTATACGAGCCGATAATCATCAAAGCGACCATAAGTAAGATGGTAAGCTTTGAGTTAATGAAGAAATCAGCTATTCTTCCTGATATGCCTTGTTGCATGATAATTTAATTGAAAGGTTGTTGGTGATTAAAGGCGAATAGTTGCACCATCAGTAAGGGGTTGTGTGGCGCTAATAACATAGGTTTCTCCGGCTGACAAACCTGACAATACCTTCACATAACCCTCTTGCTCTTCGCCAACGCGTAGCCATCTCAAGATGACCTTATCTTCATTCACTACAAATAGTCCGGTAAGCTGCCCCCTTTGAATCAAAGCTTCTGAAGAGACCCATACGTGACTTTGCTGGTCTTTGGATTGGCTTGTTTTGAACTCAAGTGAAGCAAACATACCCGGCAACAATTTATCTGAAGCTTCATGAATACCTAGTGTGGCTAAGTACTGGCCTCCCGTATTTTTTGAGGATCTACTCAGTTCTTTAATCACTGCATTAAATTGGGTAGCGGCACTAGAAACCTTTACCCTTGCCGTATCACCGACCTTTAGATTTCCTATGGCATTCTCAGAGATAGCGGCAACCACCTCTAATTGTTTATTTGACTCTAAAGTTACCAAGGGGCTACCCGGAAATGCCATGTCTCCGGCTTTACCAAAAGTGTTTACCACCATTCCACTAAAAGGGGCACGAATAAAGGCATATTCAAGATGACCTTCTACCTCTTTCACGGCATTTTGAGCCATGGCCAATGCCGACTGCGCCACTTCATAGCGCGTGGTCATATTGTCTAATTCTTTTTCAGATGCGCTTTTACTCTGATAGAGGGCAGTAAAACGATGATAGTCTTTCTGAGCATTATCGAAAGCTGCTTGAGCTTGCGCCAAACCCGCCAGGGCTTGTTCTTTTTTTGCCATCATATCATTGGGGCTTACCTCCACAAGTAGCTGACCAGCGGTTACTCGGTCTCCGACCTTCACCTTAAACTGAGCGATATGCCCCATTAATCGCGTACTGAGATTGGCACTCTGGGCAGCAGTGATTTGACCGCTGGCTAAAGTGGTTTGCGCCCCGTGTTGAACAGCGACTGTCTTTGTTTTCACTGAAATAGGCGTGGTCTCAGCCAACGATTCTGTAGTATGTGAACCGCAACTTGTAAGTGCTATAACTGCGGTAAATAGAAAAATAAAGGTTGATTTCATGGGTTATCGAGTTAAAAAGAATATGAATTGGTTAGCTAGTTCGGCGTTGAAAGCGGCTTGCTCTAGGGCGAGTTCTTTTTCAACATATTGGGTCTCAGCAAGGAGTAAATCGGTAGTTTTTTCAAGACCTTCCTTGAAGCGATTTTCTCTTATGCGGTACACCTCCTTAGCATGCTCTAGCGCAAGTTTTGCGAGGGCAAGCTGATTTTCAGCATCGGCGGCTTGGCGCTCGGCAGCCCTGAGCTCATTTTCACTTTGATTGAGGTAAGCCTGTTCTTTATATTGTGCTTGCAAATACTGCGCTTTAGCCTTTTGTACTTTACCGGCAGTCTTGTATCCATCAAAAACATCCCAACTGAGTTGTGCTCCAAGCGTGTATCCCTTTGCATCGGTCTGAAACAATTCGGTATCATAAAGCTCATAACTAGCAAAAGCGTTTAAACGAGGTGCAAGACTCGCATTGGTAGATTGATACATTTTATGGTAGGCTAAAGTGGCTTTTTTCATGGCCTGAATATCTTTTCGCGCCTCAAGATTAGTTTTATCTGATTCGACCTCATCGATTTCATTTTGAGTGTTAGGTTCTGGCAGTATCATGCGGTTGCCTGGTGACTCATTCATTAGGGTAAACAAACGGTCTGAGGCATTGATGCGTAAACGCTCTGCGTGAGCCAATCCGCTACTCACTTCATTTAAGCGCACAGAAACCATCAATCGATCAGCCTCTTGTGCTAAACCTTGTGTTACGTAATCACTTACGAGTTGGTAATGTGCCTCGGCAGTTACTTTCGCCTTCGCGAATACTTCTACCATTTTATAGCTCAATTCGAGCTGCTTGAACGCCTGAAAGACGCCCAAATGCATGTATTCTCGAGATCTAAGGCTTTGCAGTTCCATGGCTTCCATTTTCAATTTTGCAGCGGCACGAGCCATATATCCATCAAGGTTCAGTAAGGGCTGCATTAATTCGACGCGAGTCGCGAAAGTCTCTATCTGCTCGGGATCATTTAACAAACTGGGATCAAAGTCAGCAGGCGTAAGACGCTCTTGATTCAATTTGAATCCAAAAGCCATCAATGGGTTGGTGGTAGTAAGCGCCGTATGCGAGACACGTACAGAAGGCAATAAAAGTGCGTGTGTTTGTCTGAAGTCTCCTTGTGCTTCTTTAAAGACTTGCTCGCTCACTTTGAGATCTAAGTTCTCAGAAAAAACCTTGTCGAGAATTTGCGAAAGGCTCATAGAAACTTCTTTTTGAGCCTGCGAAAAGCCCGTCCAGAAAAGAAAGAAATACAGTAAGAATAAATGAAATTTCATGGGTTATGTTGTTTTCAATGCAAAACTAGAATGGTGTTTTTGTATTGAACGTAACACGAGTCACACCCCCTTTCATAGACTCTACTTAATGCGTATTTTTGAGATCTTTATTTCTTAAATGAATTCTGATGATAGACGCTATTCTTAAACCATGGCCCTGGTATGTGTCGGGCCCGCTGATTGCAGCGGTCATGTTCTTTCTTA
>CAJXTX010000020.1 GCA_913060705.1 uncultured Bacteroidota bacterium
GCCATCATAACAAGGATATTTTCGGAGGATCCTTAGCGCTCTCCCCAGATGGATCGATACTGGTTATTGGCGCTGAATCCAATGACGTTAAGGGTACAAACAAAGGAAGTGTTTATGCTTATGAGTGGTCGGGTACGGGTTGGTCTGCGTTAGGTGATCCTATCTATGGGATTTCTTCAAACGATTATTTTGGAACCTCGGTAGACGTATCTGATGATGGCAGAAAACTTATCGTAGGTGCTCCACAGAATACTGCATTAGCTCGTATTAGCCAGAAAGGATATATACAGGTTTATGCATGGGATGGCACTGATTGGACTATCGAAGGACAATACACGGGTGCTAATTCTAAGGATTTGTTTGGATATGCTGTCGCAGTTTCAGGGAATGGGCAGGTGTTTGCTGCGGGAGCTCCCTATTTTGATGCTCGCTCTAACGGATTTAACCACGGAATGGTGTCTTTATTTTCTTTTGAAAATATCCCACCTTATGCCGAACCGCAGTCAATGACCGTAATTAATGGGGTTCAGAAAGATTGGGTTTTAGATGCCGGAGATCTTAATGGAACACGATTTGGCATAGGAATTACCACTTCACCAGCCTATGGTAATATAGGGGTAACGGCATCTGAAAGTGAAGTCTATAAATTGAATGCCACATACACCGCTAATACTTCAACTGAAAGCACAGACAGCTTTACTTATCAGCTATATGACGGAAGTGCATACTCTCCTGAAGCCACTGTTTCAATTACGATAAATCAAGCCAACTCGGCACCTTCTGTTAGTAATCTTTCGGGTTCTGTAAACCAAGGTGATGCGGTTGAACTTGAGTTATCTGGTAGCGACACAGATGGAGATGAATTAACCTATGAGATAGTAACACCACCTAGTTATGGAAGCGCAGTTATTTCAGAAGGCAAAGTGATTTATACAAATTCTTCTGATGGTGAAACTTCTGATTCGTTTACTTACCGTGCTTACGACGGTGAGCTTCATTCTTCTGTGGCAACAGCGACGCTCACCATCAGTGTTCCTCTAGACCTTCCAGAGCTTTCGTTCAGTTTGTCGAGCATTCAAGTCAAAGAGCTTACAGAAGAGATACCCTTCGCATCTTTTGGACTAAGTGAATCAGGTGCTACTTATTCAGTCTCTGGGAGTGACTCGGGATTAGTTAGACTATCAGAAACTGGTGTAACGTTCAAAAATCCAAAGAGGATCAATCGGAGAATCTTCAACAGAGATATTGTGTTTACCCTAAATGCTTCTTTGGATGGCTTCCAATCTGTTTCTCAAGAATTTACGATATCATTAGAAGAGGCTGAGGATGCCGACGGCATACCAAGTGTAATCGAGAAATTGGCGCAGAATACCGCAAAATATAATCGTGACAACAACGAGCGTCCCGACCGCCTAAGATCTAGCGTTGTTCATACACCATTTGGTAAGAAGTCGTTGTTCGATAAGGCGCAGAATTATGCCAACAAGGTAATTTCCGGTGCAGCTCCTGCTGCAGATGAAATTCCTAGCACAGACGAGTTGTCGGTAATCTGGGTAGGTCAAAAAAGTGAGGTTCCACTCCCTGATGATAATGCTAAGATTAGTGATCTTCAACTCACAGCCCTTACAAACACAGAAGCGATTACTTTCGGATCAGACCTTATGAACTTTGCTGTGACCTCAGAGAACGAGCAAGAGCTTCAAGATGCTGACGAAACCCGTGACGGTCTCCAGGTTCGCTTTTATTTTGAATTCGGTCCAGAGACTGCCCTCACAGGTGACACCTATTACAAAAAGAAATCTGACGGCTCTTTTATTCCTTTCATGGCAGAGTCTGAAGGTGCTGATGGGGCAATCATTACAAAAGAAGGTGATATCATCACTGCATTAGAACTGACTATAACAGACAATAGTGAATGGGATGATGATCCAACGGTGGGGGTGATTTCAGATCCGGGAGCGATCGGAAGCGAGGTTCCTGACACTACCCCTCCAGACGCTCCCACTATTAATGCCTTAACTGCAGGCGCAATAACAGGAACGGCTGAAGCCAATAGTACTATTAGGATATATACTTCAGAAGATCGTATTGTCATCACTTCTGGCACTGCCGATGATGATGGCAACTATTCGATAATGTTTGATGAGGCTCAGCCCCAAGGTCTTTCAATCGGTGTAACCGCAACTGACAGCGCAGAAAACGAATCTGAGATGACGGTGGGAGAAGTGCCAGACACCACTCCGCCAACAGCTTCACTAACTCATGGTCACGATGATTTAATTGTAAGCGAATTGGATGCAACTATCCGTATTTCGGCGTTTTTTAATGAGGCCATGACTGAGTCGCCAACCATCAATATCGTATTGAGCAATGGCACAGACACTTCAGCAGCGACTATGACCCAAGGTGATGCATCGTCTGAATGGTTTTACGATTGGGACGTTCCAGCGGATAGTGACGGAACGGCAACAATTACAGTCCAGGGCGATGATATTTCTGGAAACGCTTATGATGGGTCAGAGAGCCTAGTTTTCACTATTGATAATACGGCTCCTGTAGTTACACTAAATTCGGGTGATGATATTGTTGAAAGTGGTGATAGCTGGATTGATGCAGGAGCTACCGCCGACGGAGGCGAAACCGTAAGCAGTTCAGGTACCGTTAATACATCTGTAATAGGATCGTATACGATTACATATACGGCTGTAGACACTGCTGGAAATACCGGAACGATCACTCGAGAGGTTACGGTGGTCGACACCACAGCCCCGACATTAACGCTTACTCATGACCATTCCGATACATTAGTCCGTAATGCGGACGGCACCATCGAAATCACCGCTGTTTTCAATGAGCACGTTGCAGAATCTCCTAAAATTGATATTGTTTTAAGTAATGGAACAGACATTTTAGACGCGTCAATGACTAAGGGCACTTCACTGGCTGAATGGACCTATGAATGGAGTATTCCCGAAGAGAGTAGTGGCACCGCTACACTTACAATTAAAGCAAGTGACCTTAATGGAAATCCTTATTCAGGATCAGATCAACTTCTTTTCACAATTGACAACCAGCCTCCAGAAAAGCCAACCATATCTGAATTGACCAGCACAACTATTAAGGGTGTGGCTGAGGCAAATAGCACCGTAATGGTATACCCTTTTCCAGATAATAATACCATTGGATCGGCAACGGTTGATGGAACAGGTGCGTATTCAATAGTGTTTGATGAAGCTCAATCTGAAGGAGTGACGATAGGGGTTAGGGCTAAGGATGCGATAGGAAACGAATCAGATATGGCATTTGAGAATATTGCGGATACTACAGCCCCAACAGTGGTCTTAACCCATGATCATCAAGATGCAACGGTGAGTAGATTCGATAACTCAGTACTAATAACCGCCACCTTCAATGAGGCTATGGAAAACACCCCAAAAATCGATATCATTTTAAGTAATGGAGAAGACATTCTAGGGGCTACTATGCAACAAGGTCCTGCGCTTACCTTATGGACTTACAATTGGATTATTCCATCGGATAGCGAGGGTTCAGCTACAATTACTGTGAGTGGCAGTGACGTATCTGGAAATGCTTACGAAGGTTCTGATTCCCTAGAATTTACTATTGACCATACACCTCCTCCTTCGCCTCCGACAGTGAGCTCTCTAACAGCTACGGTCAACGAGCAAGAGAGTGTGACCATCACGCTTTCTGGTACGGATGCGGATCGAGATAGTTTGACCTATGAGGTGGTGGATGGTCCTTCACACGGTACGGTGAGTATCACGGGTGATGAGGCGATTTACACTAGTACGTCAGACACGGCTACTTCAGACAGTTTTACCTATCGGGCGTTCGATGGATCCCTTTATTCTGTAAAGGCAGAGGTGAGTATCACAATAAATCTTGCAGAGGATGAAGAAGTAGAGGTTAATGATCCTCCCACGATTGAAATGCCTGATGTGGTACTTATATCAGAGGATGCTATCCTAGGTTCCATTGTGACAAATTTTACGGTTAGTGATCCTGAAAGTGAAGTACTGAGTATTGTTTTGAACGACAGCACTGATACTTTTGAGATTGTAGGTAATTCAATCGTTACCAAAACGCTATTAGATTTTGAGTCAATCTCCGAATATGTTATAGAATTAATCGCTAATGATGGGGTTCATGTTGTCTCTAGAGAGCTTGTCGTCAAGCTTTCAGACATCCCGAATGTTTCAGTTTCAAAGACATTTTCAGTGCAGGTTTTTGATCCGAGTGAGGCACAACCTTTGAACTTAAACCCACCCAACCGCTCTTCGGATCCTTATCAAGATCTCAAATTCAAAATTGTTGGAGGAGAAGATGAAGAACTTTTCACAATCAATTCAGATACAGGGGTTCTTAATTTTATAAATCAGCCAGATTATGAGTCTCCTAACGACCATGATCAGGATAATCTTTACCGTGTCACCGTTGAAATTATACACCTTGTCGATGGTGCTCAAGAGATCCCGCTAGTGGTGAATGGCTTAGCCCTCACACTTCAAGAAAAAACAGCTCTTGATCATCAGATTGAAGTGACCCTTGTTGACCCTAATCAAGATACAGATGAAGACGACGTCCCTGATTATTTGGATAATTGTTACACTACATATAATCCAGATCAAGCCGATAGAGACAACGACGGAGTGGGTGATGTCTGTGACGATTCTGATTTTGACACCTTGGTTGACGCTATTGATGCGTGCCCAGATTCAGTTCTTGGAGCAGAGGTAAACGCTGCAGGATGCGAGGTATTCGGATTGCCGAACAATGCCTTCGTGCTTCGTGTGACAGACGCCAGTTGTCCGGGCGTTTCAAACGGTACGATACGTTTGGAGGCCATGGACCGAAACTACACCTATTCTTACACGCTAGAAGGCTTTGAAGGAGTTTTAGACGTTTCAAATGACTTTGCTGTATTGCTCGATGAACTCTCAGCAGGCACTTACAGTCTTTGTGTTGAAGTGAATGAGGTTTCAGACTATCAACGATGCTATACCGTTCAGATAAACGAACCAGAGCGTGTAGAGGTGAGTAGCGTATTTAATGAGAAAACAAAACAACTCAACCTAGACCTTGGCGGTTCAAAAGCCTACCGCTTGACGGTAAACGGTGTGTCTTATGAGGTAGAAGGCTCTGAGTTTACGGTGTCCTTATCTTATGGAATGAATCGGATTAGCGTTGAAGGAGATTCAGAATGTCAGGGAATTATTGAAGAAGAGATCTTTGTCTCAGAAGAAATTAAGGTGTACCCGAACCCATCGAAAGGACCTTTTGAGGTTTATATTTCAGGCTCAGACCAAGAGGTTGAATTTCAACTGAATGCACTTTCTGGAAGAAGGCTGAGAAGCTGGCGTTCTCAGGTTCCTGCTAACAGAATTGTTCCCATCGAACTTTCGTCAATGCCTTCGGGGATGTATTTGTTAAATATATCCGGTGAACACGTTCGAAAAACCACTAAGATTATTTTGGACTAGCCTTAGGCCTGTGTGCTGCGTTTTGCCTTGTTCTTGCGGCGGTAATAGGCCTCTAGAATTTCTTGAAGGTCATCTTTAGTATAGCGTTTGCCCTGATAAAAAAGAGAATGAACAGCAAGGGTTTGCTGTTCTATCATCTGGGCTACTTTAAGACGTTTTTTGGTTAGGACCATCCGTGTTCTTTTCAAGAAAAGGACAGTGAAGTAACAAAAATTTCTTTAACAAAAAAAGTTAAGCTATTGAATTTGAGTTTAATGGGGTCTTGAAGGAGTGTCTAGCGTGGACTAAAACTCTCTTCCGGCGTTGGCTAGAAAGGTAAGTGCCGCCCAATAAGTAGAGAGAATTAAAATACTCGAAAACGGCAGTGGAGTTAGGAATCCGTCAATTCCCAAAAGCGTATCTGAGATCATAAAAAGCAATGCTCCTAAGGCTATTTGCAGACGCATCGTTGTTCTTCTTTTAAGGGCAACACTCAAGGCAAGGGCAACCATGATGCTAATGACGAGCGCATAGATAGGCACTGCAATTTTTAATACCCCGTTGAGTCCGTTCCATAACAAGGTGGTAATTCCGATGAGCACCACCATAGAAAACAATACAGCAATCGGAACAAATCGCGATCCAAATCTGTTTCTTAGGGCGCGTATGAATAGTAGGTGTGCGACAAGAAAGAATCCAATCCCTAAGAGAAAGAATTCATCCCAAACCAAGGCGATGTCTCCTAGCAAACAAAAGACGAGAGCGGATACCACCTGAGCGCTCATTCGAGAAATTCCGCGATTGCTTGCCGCGTATAGAATAATGGCAATGGTTGTAGAGGCTTTAGCGATAGCATAACCCGTGACAGACCCCGAGAGTTCAAGACTTATCGCAAAGACTCCTAAAAAAGCGATAAGGAGCAGAAAGTTTCTTTTTGACGCCAACACCTTCGAATATATGTATTTAACAGCAATTTTAACATTAAATGGCAGTGCGATATGGGCTTTCTACATAAATTAGGCGAAATGTAGAGGTCAATAACGGATCATCTACATTAGAATAACAACCTAACTGAAATCAATCATGAGCAGAAAATCACAAGAAACGTTTAGAGTATTCCACAGGTATTTGGGCTTCTTTTTAGCCGGAATTATGGCGGTGTATGCCTTCAGTGGAATCGTATTGACCTTTAGAAATACAGACACCTTTAAAGTAAAAGAGTCGGTCACCGAAACGATTGATCCGGGCTTGTCGGCTGAAGAGTTGGGCGGAGCACTGCGGATGAGACTCTTCGAGGTTGAGACCGCTAATGGCAAAATAACCTTTGCTAACGATGGGAGTTACGATATTGCGAGCGGAGAAGTCCAATACTCAAAAACCAGTTATCCGGTCGTACTTGAAAAGATGAACAAATTGCATCTTATGAATACCACCAATCCACTCTTTTGGTTGGCGATTTTCTTTGGGTGCGCGCTGATGTTCTTCTCCATCTCTGCCTTCTTCATGTTCAATACGGGGGCACCGATCTATAAAAAAGGTATCTATTTTGCTGTAGCGGGGGCTGCCCTCACTATTGTTCTATTACTCGTTTGATCGAAAGATGAAGAAAAAAATACTTGTATCTCAGTCACTACTTTGGGCGGCTTCGATTATCGCGACGGCGCTATTACATGTGAGCGGAAAAGGTGACTTTTCGTGGCTTCTGCTCACGGTGATCGCTTCGGTTGCTATCGGGATGCTCCAGAAAGAATTGTAAATCCCTTATACTTTATGAAACATCTTTTTTCCCTTTTGTTCTTGCTGATGGGTTCTTTTGTGATGGCGCAAGAGGCAGTAAATCCGGCGATCAAGTCTTTCGGCACGGTTTCAACTGTTCCGAATGCAGATGTTACCCCTGATCCTTCACGGACCTATAATATTGTGGTAGATGTCATGGGTGGAGGTGACGATCATTCAGAGGTTTTTTTCTCCATGAACAATGTAGCTCGTTTAGTAAATCTGCACACTATGGCGGGTGTACCGCAAGAAAACCTTAACGTGGTGGTTGCTGTGCACAATGCCGCGATGTGGGCCGTCCTCAGTAACGAAGAACATCAAAAACGATTTAAAACCGCAAATCCTCATGAGCCGCTAATTGAAGAATTATTGAATTACGGGGTCAAGATTGTGGTATGCGGACAGTCCTTAGTGAAGCGCAATGTTTCTAAAGCCGACCTTCTGCCGGGTGTCGAAGTAGCCACCTCGGCGCTCACTGTTCTTACTGAATACCAGTTAATGGGATACGCATTGTTGCGATTCTAGTTTTTGTTTAAGGTCTAAGGTTCTCTTTACAAACCCTTCCTTTCCTTTAATTTAAGTTTTAGAGTTGTTTGGTGTGTTCATCTGTACCTTAACATCCTCTAAATAGGGCAAACGTTAATAAAATCTAGACTCCTTAGTTTTCGTTTAGGTATTCTGTCTGATTAATAAACAGAATGGTCACTTTTTGTGAATTCCTAAAAAAAAAATAACTCAGAGCCCTTGTCGAAAATCAAATTTTATTAATATTACGTTAAATTCAGGCAAATTCTGTGTGAATGGGCGACCGTTTTATGGGATTTTTTGGATTGAAACGAACAACTAAACTATTAACTCAAAAAATTATGAATCTTAAACACGATTTGAATTTGAAAACGCGAAAGCAATTGCGCTCGGCATTTCAGTCGGTATGCTTTACGCTTTTGTTGGGTCTAGGTACGCAGCTGTCTTTTGCATCTGCATTAGCCCCTTCGACAGAGGCTATGAGCTTCATGGATCAGACTACTGTAACAGGTACAGTAACTGATTCTAATGGAGTGCCACTTCCTGGTGCCAATGTCGTTGAAAAAGGAACCACAAACGGGGTTCAGACAGATTTCGACGGTAACTATGCCTTAAATGTTCAGCCAGGTGCTGTTCTTGTAGTGAGTTACATCGGATTTACCTCTACTGAAATTACAGTAGGATCTAATTCTGTCATTGACGTAGTTCTTCAAGAAGATGCACAAGCTCTTGATGAAGTTGTAGTAACTGGTTACGGTACTCAGTCGAAAAGAGAGATTACCGGTGCGGTTACAACTGTAGATGCTGAGGAGCTTACTGCTATTCCTGCAACTACTTTCTCGCAACAACTTCAAGGTCGTGCTTCTGGGGTAACTATTATTAACGATGCGACTCCTGGTGGAGAGGCAACTGTACGTATCCGTGGTTTTGGTACTATCGGAAACAACAACCCTCTTTACGTTATTGATGGAGTGCCATCACAGTCTCAAGGAAACTTGAACCCTAACGATATTGAGTCTTTACAGGTACTGAAAGATGCCTCTGCTGCTTCGATCTACGGATCACGTGCTGCGAACGGGGTAATCATCATTACTACTAAGAAAGGTAAAGCGGGTGCTCCTAAGATCACGTATAACGGTTACTACGGTATCCAAAACGCGGCTAAAGATGTTGAAGCACTTAATGCTGCTGAGTTAGGTGAGTATCTTTACTTAGCGGATTACTACGCTGGTAAGACTCCTTCTCACGGTCAGTACACCTTTGGTGGAACACCAGAGAATCCATCAGTTTCTATTCCTAATTATGTATTCCCTTCAGGGGCTGCATCAGCTGATGAGTCTCTTTACTCATTAACTCCTGATAATATTTATGCAATCACACGTTCTGCTGATACTAACTGGTGGGATGAGGTGACTGTTAATGATTCACCAATCACGAATCATCAGATTCAAGCAAGTGGAGCTACTGAAAACTCTCAGTATGCATTCACATTGAACTATTTCTCTCAAGATGCGATTTTACCTTTCGTAGGATACGAGCGTGTTTCTGTTCGTTTAAATTCTTCTACGAAGACTTTCGGTGGAAAACTTGAGATCGGTGAAAACTTCACTGTTTCTTTAGATAACAGAAAAGGAGGATTCTCTAACGATGGTGAGCAGAATGCGGTTTCTGGAGCTTACAAGCACCACCCACTTCTTCCTGTTTACGATATCGCTGGTAATTTTGCAGGTTCTCGTGGTTTGAACTTAGGTAACAACTACAACCCTTACGCATCTCTTCACAGAAATCAAGACGACAGAAGTAAGCGTATTCGTTTATTCGGTAACGCTTATGTAAAAGCTAGACTTTTTGACGTGTTAGATGTTCAGTCAAGCTTTGGTATTGACATGTTCGCAAGAAGAGGTCTTTACATTGGACGTCCACAGCCAGAATACGTAGAAGGTAACTTCATCAACGGATCTACTTCATTATTCCAAGAAGGATACCAGTGGACATTCACCAATACGGTTTCTTACAGCGAAACATTCAACGATGTTCACAATGTAGATGCTTACGTTGGGGTTGAAGCGATCGAAGGATTCGGACAAGAGTTCGGAGCTGGTAGACAGCGTTTCCCTTTCCAAACTACTGATATCATCAGCTACTTAAGTGCTGGTAACGTGGGTACTTCTTCTAACTACGGTTTTGTTCAGAGAGATTTCTCTCTTTGGTCACAGTTCGCAAAATTGAACTACGGTTACGAAGACAAGTATCTTGCTCAGGTGATTGTTCGTAACGATGCTTCGTCTCGTTTCAACACCGCTTCTAACAGTGCATTCTTCCCTGCATTCTCTTTAGGATGGAGACTTTCTGATGAGAGCTTTATGCAAGGAGCTTCATTCATTGACGATTTCAAACTTCGTTACGGATGGGGTCAGACAGGTAACCAAGAAATTGGAGACTACAACGCGTATACACAGTTTACTGCTGGAGCCTTCCAGGCTTCTTACCCAATTGATGGTAATGCTGGAGCAAACACTCCTGGTTTCGCAGCTTCTCAGTTAGGTAACCCTAACGCACGTTGGGAGACTACGACTTCAAACAACATTGGATTCGATTCATATATGTTCGATTCTAGATTGAGCTTCGAGTTTGATCTTTGGAACAGAACTACTTCTGATCTTTTATTGAACGTACCAATTCCTTATTCTGCTGGTGATGCAGGTGCTCCTGCGGTTAACATCGGTGAGATGTACAACGAGGGTATGGATATCAACTTAAACTGGTCAGATCAAGTAGGTGATTTCGGATACTCTATCGGAGGTAACTTCTCTACCTATAGAAACGAGATCAAGAAATTAGATGACGGTGGAACTCCAATCTTCGGACAGTCTCGTCGTGTACCTTCTTTGACTATCACTGAAGTTGGTTCGCCAATCTCTATGTTCTACGGTTTCCAAGTAGAAGGTATCTTCCAATCTCAAGCAGAAGCTGATGCATGGCCAGCATACGGTTCATACAATGCTCCTGGTAAATTCAAGATGGCTGATATCAACGGAGACGGTGTAATCAATGATGACGATAGAACTCAGATTGGTAACCCTCACCCAGACTTCGTTTACGGTATCAACTTGAACTTAAGCTACAAGAACTTAAGCTTAAACATCTTCGGTAACGGTTCTGTAGGTAACGATATCTTTAACTATGTGCGTTACTTTGCTGACTTTAACACCTTCCAAGGTAACCGTTCAACTCGTGCATTATACGATGCATGGCAGCCAAGCAATCCATCAGCTCCTAGAGCTCAGTGGACTGCAGCTAATCCGAACGCTACTTCGCCAATCATGGATGCGAACGATCAGGTGAGTTCAAGACCTTCAACCTATTTGATTGAGGATGGTTCTTACTTCAGATTGAGAAATGTTCAGCTTACTTACGATTTCGGTGATGCGATTAAAGATGCATTAGGAATCACAGGAGGTCAGATCTATCTTCAAGGTCAAAACTTGTTGACTATTACTGACTACTCTGGATTGAATCCTGAAATCCAAACTGGAGCAGATACTACTTTAGGTTATGACGGTGGGTTTATGCCTGTTTCTAAGTCAGTTATACTTGGATTAAACCTCAACCTATATTAATTTTACATAAAAAGCTATAATCAAATGAAAAAATTAATCACTTACTTAACGGCAATCGCAGGGGTTTCGCTTCTTTCTGTGGCTTGTTCTGATGAGTTCTTGTTAAAAGAGCCAAAAGGGCAGATTACTACTGCGGCCTTGAATAACCCTGAGGGGATTGAAGGTAAACTGGTTGCAGCTTACCGATCGCTATCTGGATCTGGAATGAACGGTGGTGGTACCTGGTACTATGACGTGCATAACTGGATTTTCGGAGGAATCGCTTCTGATAACGCTCTTAAAGGTACCGATGCGGGTGACCAGCCAGAGCACTCATTTATCGAGGCGTATGACTTTACAACATTCAACGTACACCTTCAAGATAAGTGGAGATCTGTATACTGGGGAATGGCTCGTGCAAACGACATCTTAGTTTCTCTAGAGAATGTTGAGGGTATTTCAGCTTCACGTGCAAGCGAAATCGCTGCTGAAGCTAAATTTATCCGTGGATTCGCTGCTTTCGAAGGGCAAAAGCACTTCAGAGAGCCTGCTTACTTAGATGAAACACAATATGATCCAAACGATACTGAAAGCACAAAAGTGCCTAACGGTGGTCAGATTTGGGATAAAATCATCGCTGATTTTGCTGCTGCGGCTGCAGGACTTCCTGAGACTCAGGCTCAAGTTGGTCGTGCTACGAAATGGGCTGCATTAGCTTTCCAGGCGAAGGCAATGGTATACAAAGGAGATTATGCTGGTGCATTACCGATCCTTAAAAACATCATTGACAATGGTGGATTCACTTTAACTGAGAAATTTGAAGATAACTTCCTTGTTGCTACACGTAACAACTCAGAGTCGATTTTCGAAATTCAGTTCTCAGCGTCTAGTTCAGATGATTCAAATACCAACCGTGGTATTGGTCTTGCTCACCCATATATTGCTCCTTGGGGATGCTGTGGGTTCTATCAAGCTCCACAAGACTTGGTAGATTTCTTCCAAACAGATGCGAATGGTTTGCCATTACTTGATGAGTCATGGAAAACAAATCACATTACAAACCCTACTGGTCCAAACGTTGGAGAGCCAATCGGAGATCCTTCTGTTGATCCACGTTTAGATCATACTGTAGGACGTCCAGGTATTCTTTACAAGAATCACCACATCATGCAAACGGATTATATCCGTGACTTGACGTATGCAGGACCATACTTCTCTAAGAAGCATGTTGCTGAGCCAGAAGGTTTCGGTGTAGCTGGTTGGGGTAACCTAACGGCTAATAACTACCGTATCATGCGTCTTGCTCATGTGATCTTATGGTATGCTGAAGCTTTAGTTGAAACTGGTAACCTTGAAGAGGCGCGCAAGCAAATCAACAAGCTTCGTGAGCGTGCAGCTAACCCTGCAGGTTTCGTTAAGAAGGCAGTTCAAGGTGCTACTCGTACTGAGTTTACTACTCTTGATGAGCCAGCAGCTAACTACAACGTGAAGCCGTATACTGAGCCTTGGACTGATGCAGCTACTGCTAGAAGAGCGGTTCGTTACGAATCACGTCTTGAGACTGCAATGGAAGGACACCGTTTCTTCGACCTACAACGTTGGGGAATCCAGGCTGAGGTACTAAATGACTACCTAAGCAGAGAGAGTCAGTATAGAATTTATCTACAAGGTAAATCGTTTACTTCTCCTAAGAATGAGTACTATCCTATTCCACAGCAAGCGATCGACAGATCATTTGTTGACGGTCAGGCAACACTTACACAAGATCCTAACTACTAGTAGTTAAGCGATTCTAGAATAGAAAAGCCACGGTTCTCCGTGGCTTTTTTTATTTTTAAACCTACCTATCCTGTATGTATGCCAAGATTTAAGTTTGCCTCGTTTTATACACTAATGGTGGGCTTAGTGCTCCTATTATCCTGTTCTGATAATCCTACCTTGTTCAAGGCACTTTCATCGGAGTACACAGGTATTGATTTTGAGAATACGATTACTGAAACAGATTCCTTCAATATTCTCACAGAAGAGTACATCTTTAACGGAGGAGGGGTCGCTGTCGCTGATTTTAACGACGACGGGCTCGCTGATCTTTTCTTTACCGGAAATCAGGTTCGAAATGCCCTATACCTGAATAAGGGTTCTCTGCAATTTGACAATGTGAGTGAGGCTTCTGGTGTTTCTTCATTAGATCGATGGTTTACGGGTGTTACGGTGCTTGATGTGAATAACGACGGATGGCCTGATGTGTATGTCGCCGCGGGGATAGACGATGATCCTGCAAAGCGCAAAAACGCCCTATTCGTTCACCAAGGACTTAACGCTACGGGTATTCCTGTTTTTGAAGACCAAGCAGAAGACTATGGTGTAGCAGACGGACACAGTAGTATGTGGACGTCGACCCTTGACTACAATGGAGACGGCCTTTTAGATATTTATGTGCTCAATAATGAGCAATCGGGTATACTTCCGACTAATTACCGTGAAAAGGTTATAGACGGATCCGCCCCTAGTAACGACAAGCTGTACCGTAATAACGGAGACGGATCGTTTACAGATGTAACCATTGAGGCTGGTATACGCTACGAAGGGTTTGGACTGGGTGTCGCGGTGTCTGATTTTAATTTTGACGGTCTAGACGATCTCTATATTACTAACGATTACCTCTCTAACGATCTCTTATACATCAATAAGGGGGATGCCACTTATTCTAACGAAATAGGGACGCGTTTGAAGCACCAGAGTAAGTTTTCAATGGGTGTTGACGTTAACGACATTAATAATGACGGATTGCACGATGTGCTTTCAGTAGATATGCTCGCTGAGACCAATCAGCGCATGAAGACCACGGTGATGGGGGTCAATTACATCTCTGAGGTCTATAATAAGCGCTGGGGCTATGAGCCGCAATACATGCGCAATATGCTTCACTTAGGAAACGGATTAGACCTTCCGATGAGCGAGGTAGGATTGCTCGCCGGAATCTCTAAGACCGACTGGAGCTGGTCTCCGCTCATGGTCGACATGGATAACGACGGATTAAGAGATGTTTTAATCACAAACGGATTTCCTCGGGATGTTACCGATATGGACTTTAGCAACTACCGCCTTGAAAACGGTCAGTATGCGAGTGTTGAGATGATTTTAGATAGTGTTCCGGTAGTTAAAATCCCGAATTACGCCTACCGCAACAATGGAGACCTGACTTTTGAAGATGTAGGTGCTACCTGGGGATTGAACCAAGCTTCGTTCTCAAACGGGGCGGTGTATAGCGACCTTGATAACGACGGTGACCTCGATTATGTGGTCAATAACATCAATGATCGCGCTTTTGTTTTTGAAAATACCACAAGTGAAACCTATAGCGATCGCAGCTACCTGCAGATTGAATTAAATGGTCCTAAAGAAAATACGTTTGGGATAGGAGCAAAGGTTTGGGTAGTTAAGGGCGAAAACACCTTGTTTGCCGAACAACGGCTGAGTCGCGGATACATGTCTTCGGTAGATCCCATCTTGCATTTTGGTTTGGGAGTACAAAATACTCCAATAGAAGTCGTTGTCGTATGGCCCGATGGCCGCTCACAGCAGCTTCAAAACGTTGCGCCGAGAACCCGCCTGCGTATCGATCACAGCGAAGCCACCGAAGATCCTGACTTAAGAGCACAGCTTTTCGAAAAGCACAAAATTGAAGACACGCTCTTCACAGAAGTTTCTGAAGAAACAGGCCTTCAATATACACACGAGGAGGCTGACATCATCGATTTTAGTGCACAGCATTTGTTGCCCTACAAGCACTCACAAAACGGACCTGTTCTCAGTGCGGCTGATTTCAACGGAGACGGACTCGAAGATTTACTCGTCGGTAGTTCTACAGGTTATAATCCGACGCTTTTCATCCAAAACGCAACGGGTCAATTTGAGTCACGCCCGCTTTATACAGACGAGCGACTGCTTCCTTTTGAAGAAGCGAGAGCAGTGGCCTTCGATCTTGAAAACGATGGCGATATAGATCTGTTCATGGCTTCTGGTGGTGGCGATTACAAGGCACCAAAAGCCGTTTTTGACCAGGTACTTTTAAGAAATAACGGCAGCGGTAATTTTACGCGTGCTACCGATGTTCTTCCGCTATTGACTCTAAATGCCAGCACTGCCACCGCAGTGGATTACAACAACGACGGTTATACCGATATTTTCATCGGTGGAGGCGTGATCCCAGGTCAGTATCCGAAGAACTACGAGAGCGTTTTGCTTGAGAATCGACAAGGCGTACTCGTTGATGTTACCGAAAGCGTTTTTCCGGCCTTGAAAACACTTGGCTCAGTGCATGAGGTAAAATGGCAGGATATGAACAAGGATGGCTATCAAGATCTAGTCATTGCCGGACATTACAAGCCCATTGAAATCTATCTCTATACCGAAAACGGCTACCAAAAACAGCAAACAGCCATGGATGCCAAGCTGGGCTGGTTCAACACCATCGAGATTGCGGATTTCAATAACGACGGAAATTTAGATATCCTGGCAGGAAACTTAGGGCAGAACAATTTCTATCAGCCCTCTCAAGAACGCCCCTTGACGCTTTTGGCGAAAGACTTTGATGCAAACGGATCGATTGATCCGATCTTATTCGCGTACTTCAAAAATAAGGCTGGAGACTATGCGCATTATCCGGTCGCTTTTTGGGGAGACGTCAACAAGCAAAGCCCCTTATTCCGCGGAAAATTCAATTATTACGCCGAGTACGGTATGACGAATGCCGAGACCTTGTTCACCCCAGAGGAACGCGAAGGAGCATTGAATTTCGAGATGAATTACGACCGCTCTGTACTTTTCTTAAACACGGGCGCACTCGATTTTGAAGCGATTGAGCTTCCAACAGCAGCACAATATGCCCCTATCAATGATTTCATCGTGGAGGATCTGGATTTAGACGGATACCTCGACGTTTTGCTGGTGGGTAACAATTACGGAAACGAGGTCTTTATCGGACATTTAGACGCCCTGAACGGCTTGGTGCTTAAAGGCGATGGTTCAGGTCGTTTTAATGTAATTTCTACTACTGAAAGTGGATTCTTAGTGCCTTACGATGCCAAACATCTCACTACTTTGAAGTCTGCTACTGGTGCTACCCTTTATGTAGCCTCTCAAAATAGAGAGCGTTTGCGCGTCTTTACAAAGAATAAGTAGGTATGAATCGTTTAAAAGATACACTGATTGTATTCGCGCTTTTGGCCCTGTTTTTTGTGGTCCCTCAGTCGAGTTGTGAGCGTGTGTCTTCGTCCTACACTGAGATTGAACCTATCATGGTCCATGAAAACGGAATGGCCTATGTGAGCATGAACGAATGCGCCAGTTGTCATGCCGATATTGTCGAGCAGCATCTACAAACAAGCCATTTTAACACCTCTAGCCTCAGCGATTTTTCAGATCAGTTAGAGCTGTTTGTCGAAGGGGTAAATGAAGTGCAACTTGCCGATCAGTCGGTCGGAGAGTTTGTCTTTGAAGAAGGGGTCGGAAGGCAACGATGGTACGAGCGCGGTGCAAGCGTTCCGATCTTAGACGAACCCATGGAAATCACTATTGGATCAGGTCATAGAGGGCAGTCATTTTTGTTTTGGAACGAGCAGTCCTTGTACCAGCATCAGGGCTCATTGATCAATGCACGTGACCAGTGGATCAATAGCCCGGGGTATCCTTCTCGAATGATCGGAAAGCGTCCGATTTTTCCGCGCTGTTTAGAATGTCATGCCTCTTATGCCAAACAAGAGCATAGCACTCTGGCAAGGCCCAGTAATACCTATGTGAATCGAGAAGTACTCTTTGGCATGCAGTGCCAGGTCTGTCATGGCGAGGCCATAGATCATGTGCGTCATCACCGCCAACATCCAGAAGATCTTGAAGCGCAGTACATCTTGAAATACAGCGATTTGACGCAGAAACAACGTATTGACGCCTGCGCCTTATGCCACTCGGGCACGCGTGCAGCAAAGTGGGATGCGGATGCGCGTAATTTTGTCCCTGCCTTTTCTTTTCAGGTAGGGGACGATTTAGACGCCTTTTTTGAACCCGATAAGATCGACGAGAAAGCACTTCAAGAGGTGGATATTCATGCCAATCAAGTGAAGCTGCTTATGAGCTCTAAGTGCTTTCAAGAATCAGAAGGGATGGATTGTGCAACCTGTCACGATCCACATGCTCAAGAGCGCGGAAACTATAAGAAGTTCAGTGCAAAATGCATCAGTTGCCACGCCGCGCCGAAACACTCAACAGCGACTCTAAATACGACCGACGCTAACTTTGAAGACTGTGCGAGCTGTCATATGCCGTTCTACGAGAGCAAAGCGATGCAACTCGAACTTGATGTTAACGCGCTTACTCCTGTGCGTATACGCAATCACCTTATTGCTGTTTATCCGAACAAATCCTAAACCCACTAGTATGAAAAATCTTGTCTTAACCGTAATGATCGTTCTTGGCGCTTACGCCAATGCCCAATCACCCAAACGTATTTTAGCCATATTTGCCCACCCTGATGACGAGCAAACGGTTGCACCTCTACTTGTAAAATCGGTAGAAGAGGGTGCTGAAGTGACTTTGGTCACGGCTACGGACGGACGCCTTGGCACGAACGAGTACACGGATTATGAGGCCGGAGATGGCTTGGCGGCCATCCGAAGAGAAGAATTAAAATGTGCGGCTGAAATGCTTGGCGTAGACCTCATCCATTTGAATTACCACGACCAATTGCGTGCTGCAGAAGGCTATGACGGACATATTCCTCACGTTCGCAGTCTGCTCAAAGAAATTACTGAAATCGTAGAGCGTGTACAACCCGATGTGCTTATCACCTGGGGTCCAGACGGCGCCTCTAATCATATGGATCATCGACTCGTTGGTGCCACCGTAACTCAGGTGTTCACGGCACGCCAATGGGAAAACGATATGCAGCTTTACTTCTTCGGAATTCCGAGTGATATCTTACCCTCAGAAGAGGCCGTCATTCAGAGAGGAACCGACCGCAGCTTGTTGAATATTCAGATTCCATTTGAGCAGCGTCATCTCGATACAGCCTACGAAGCCTTGCGTTGCCACGCGAGTCAATATCCGAGCCACATCGTAGATCAAATGAAGCAAGAACGTCAAGCGCTTGAGCAAAAGGTGTTCTTACGCCAGTTTGTGGCTCCTACAGCAACGGCGAACAGCCTTTTCTAGTTCGCGTCTGAGGCTTCAATCAGCCTAGCACTTAGGTCAGGATCTTCCATGTCTTTGTCGATAGGGAACATCGGGCGCTTAATCCGCTTATAACCCAATCGATCTAGGTCTTGATCGACTCCACCAGGAGTCAGGGCCATGACCCAATCTCCTCGCATGTCGTAGAGTTCAGGCACGAGGTATCCTATTTTAACAACCACAATGTCGGCAGATCGAGGGTCGAGATTCAAGTCCGTGAAGTCTTTCTCGTGATGGTAGGGCTTGCGTTTTTTGGTCACAATAACACTGACACTCCCTGTCTTTACCACGACTTCAACTTCGGCATCGCGATCTCCTTCTTTGATAGCGGTAACCGTACCGCTGATTTTGATAGGACCGGCAAAGCGATCGTCTACAAGCGCTCCAATGTGTCCTTCTACGGTGGCACCTACGCCAGCTTTAAGTGCGTTTTCGATGAGTTCAGGCCCAGGAATAGAGGCGTAGATGAGTTCGGGTCCGTCGGCCGACTTAAATTCTGGGCGTAACAAGAGTTCGTTCAGGGTATGAGTAACATCGCCAGCACCTCCTGCGGTAGGATTGTCTCCCATATCGCTGATCATGAAGGGTTTTTTATCGCTACTGAGTGCTTGGGCTAACGCATCTTCTAGAGTCGTGGTGGGCGCCACAAATTCAAATTCATTACGCACACTCCAAAAAGCGTTGGCAAGTTTCTCGGCTCCGGAGGTCACTGCTTCTTGGTCGTCACCCGTAACCATGACCACAGCGTGGTTTCGGGGCTCATCTGCCCATGCATAACCGATCCATATCGCGGCATCGATCACCCCAGGACTGTCGGCCACTCCGGGTACTTGAGCGTACAGACTCTTTCCGGGTTCTATCCGTGTACTTGTTTTTTCTCCGGGTAATAAAATAGGAACCGGAATCCAGGCTTTATAAGCGGGCTTGCCTTTACCGGTCTCAAGGCGCTCTAGTAGGTTGTCAACTGCACGTTTTTTAGATTCTAAGGCATCTTCGTGCGGAGCCATTCTGTAACAGGTGATCAAGTCTGAATGCTTGGCGAGTGTTTCGGACACATTTCCGTGCAGGTCCATCGAGGTAGAGATTAGTGTCTCAGTTCCAACTACCTCACGGATGCGCTTGATGAGGTCCCCTTCAGCGTCATCGATCCCTTGAACACTCATGGCCCCGTGTATGTCAAAAAACAGTCCGTCATAAGGACCGTTTTCTTTCAACAGGTTCAGGGTTTGAGCCACCAACGATTCGTAGGCTTCACGCGTAACAATTCCTCCTGGTAGCGACTTGCCAATAAGGGTTGGAACCCATTCGGCGCGTTGACGGTTGAGTGAATCTTTAGCGAAGAACGGATAGCGGTCAAAGATTTCATCCCCAATTTTGGCATGAAAAGCAGCCTCATCGGTAGTGGCAGGAGAGAAGGTACTCGATTCAATACCTAGGCCTGCAATAGCAATTTTCGGAAGCGTTGATTCGGGTTCTGGTTGCGCGCACGAGGCGAGTACTATGATACTGAGTAACAGGAGTTTTTTCATCTTCAAAAAGTTGTGTCTTCTTAAAGATATTAAAAACTCGCTCCCGAAGAAGACTACTCTACTCTAAAGCTGAACACATCTGAGGTCACCGAAATAGATTCGTCGGCGGTGACCACCTTCCAGTAATAAATACCTTCAGAAACTTCAACCTCTTGAGAGGGTTCAGAGAGATCTGCATAAGTGGCGGTTGCATCACCTTCTTCAAAGGTCTCTGAGGTGCTCACCATCAGCGTATAGGTCAAGGTGTCTTCATCTGGATCAGTGGCTTCCCACTGAATGGTTACTTTACCGTCGGTAGGACTTGCCGTTGAGCCAGGAGTTGGGCTTACCGCCGTTGCTGCAAAAGGAGCTGCATTTTGTTCTGCCTCTCCAGCGAGGTAGAATTGCCAGGTTTCTCCACTTGTATTGCTCGTTGCACAGTTTTTCGGAACGACCTTCCACGAATAGGCCTGTGCACGCTCTAATTCAAGGGTGGTCTCAGTGCCTTCAATGTCGCTGTAGGTGGTGCTGGCACCTGAAGCCTGATTGGTCAGTACGATATCGTAGAGATCAGTGTTGTCAGCGGCTTCCCAACTAAAACTAACGGATGCTAGATCGCCGTTCACTTCTCCGACTTCACAAGCCTTATCGTTTTCTGGAAGGCTTAATGATGAAATGCCCGGAAGGCTCGCCAGGGTGAAGCTCCAGGTCGGAGAGTCAGCGGTTGAGGTACTGCTATTTTTTGAAGTCACCTTCCAGCTATAGGTTTGACCGCGTTCGAGGTCTAAGGTGGTCGAAGTTCCGGTCACGTTGTTTTTGGTGCTAACCGCATTCGTGGCTGTATTGGTCACTGATAGATCGTATGAAGAAGCATTTGTCGCAGCTGACCAGCTAAAGCTTACGGTGGCTGTTGCCGCACTGCTACCTTGCCCTGCCTCACAATCTTCATTGTTTGCCGGCAAGCTAAGTGCTGTAGCACTTGGCGGTGGCGGTGGCGTTTCTGGATCTTCTACTTGAGGTAAAATTCCTGCATCTTCAGTAGAGCAACTGAAGATTACCATAGCCATTAGGAGCAGGCTAAAGTGTTTAAGATCGAATTTTAAGGTCATACGAATTAGTCTTTAATAATCTTATGCGATGTATTTACTGTTGCTGATTTCAAAGTTACAATATACACTCCGCTTGCTAAATTAGAAAGGTCGACGGTAGCGTAGCGACGCGTTCCAATTTCTACTGCGTCGGCGTAAGCCACTCTTCCGCTGAGTGATGTGACTTTGATGTTGACGTTGTTGTCTGTTCCCCCCACGTAGATTTGTA
>CAJXTX010000021.1 GCA_913060705.1 uncultured Bacteroidota bacterium
CCATCAAGCTTAAAATTGCCTGTTTCTACGAGGTAAAGTTGCATTCTATCAAAGATACGAGTTCACGCCCAAAATAAGCCATGGCCTTGATCTCACTGGGAGAGAGCAGGCGCTCGTTTTTAAAAACCAACAAACGATTTTCTGAAGCCTCAATGTGGTACACGGTATTGCTTTCTAGAAAGAGTACGAGTTGATCGTTGAAGAGCTCTAGGATTTTTTCTTCGTTGGGCCCACTTAAATGAAACCTCTTATTGAACTCCTTGTGTTTGGCCACTTGAATGTCTTGATATCCTGCCAGCGCATAAAGCCGCTCTAACAAACCCTCACGGCTAAGAGTAAAGGCCGGAACCTCACAATTCAATTCCAAAGACATTACTGTACACTTGACATCTTCTTTGGCGATAAATTCTCCCTCGCTGTATTCGACATCAAAGATGACGCAGCGCTTTTCTGCATCTATAAGTTCGTTGTACGACTTATTGAGGCTTCTCGCCGCAAAAAACACAAAAGAGCTTAGAGAACCCGTTAATTGCTGGGCGCCAGCGTTAAAACTCCAGCCGTATTCTTGGGCCATTTCGCCAAGCTGTTTTTGTCTTCTGGTCAGCACCCGTGAGAGCGCGCTTTGGCCTACCTTTCGAACGGCAAAGGGATGGGTAGATGTGGCGCCCAAGGTGTCAAGGCCAACCACCTCAACAAGACCTCCTTTTTTCTCGTAATACTGAACATAGCTCTCAACCCCCTC
This sequence comes from uncultured Bacteroidota bacterium, assembly GCA_913060705.1. Classification (GTDB taxonomy): domain Bacteria; phylum Bacteroidota; class Bacteroidia; order Flavobacteriales; family Flavobacteriaceae; genus UBA3478. The sequence continues at coordinate 743 of CAJXTX010000021.1, forward strand.
CATCGCAGTATGATCCACAAATCGACAAAGCGAAAAGTCGAGCACCACCTTTTTGGTATATCCTATCGCATCTAGCTTCTTTTGAAGCTTGTAAAAATTCAAAAAAGTGCAGTAGTGTTTGACGCTCACAAAAAAGGTGTCTTCTTCGGGCTCTTTAAAGGCCAGAACGTTGGGCTTGAAAACGTTTAAAAAGAACAACAAAGGGTCGCGCGTTATAATCAAGTGTGAAACCAAGGTTGACAGCGCACCAATAAGCACCCCAAGTACGATATTGGTACTCAGCGTGGCGATAAGGGTTACACAAAAGATCAACAACTGCTCGAAGCCAATCTTGTAGGCCGATACAAATTTTAAAGGATGTGAAAGCTTGAATCCTGTGTATACCAAAATAGCGGCCAGGGCCGAGAGCGGGATTCTGTTTAGGGTCTGGCTAAACACCAGCACGAACAACACCAAAAATGCGCCATGGAAGAAATTCGAAGAACGATTGGTCGCGCCTTGAGTTACGTTAACCGAACTTCTTGAAATGACAGTAACGACGTTAAGCCCCCCAAACAAACCACTAATTGAGGTTGCTAACCCTAAGGCCCGCAGATCTTTGCTCGCATTAGAGCGCCTGCGAAAAACATCTAGTTTATCTACGGCCTTAATCGAGAGAAGCGACTCTATGCTTCCAACAAAGGCAATGGTTAGTGCGACAGAAACAATGGGCCAGGTAAAACTAAAATCCGGAAAAACCACCAGTTGCTCAATGCTGTCGGGCAGCGAGATAAAAGCTGTTTTGGGTATTGGGTTTTTAAAACCTGTGAATTCGTAGTAATAACTGAGCGCGATGGCAATAAGCAGCACCCACATTGGTGCAGGAATGCGCTGATAAAAAGGGTTGCGGATAGAAGAATTGAAAAGCAAAATAAACAGTGAAACCAACCCCAGGCCACCCGCGATCAAGACACCGGTGTCTTGTGACGCAAGCACGACGAAATCTACCAACTGCGTGGGAATTTCAGCCAACAACTCTAAGGCGCTTTTCTTTGAGGTGTCTACCCCGATCATGACGTGAAACTGTTTGGCAATAAGACTTAACCCAATGGCGGCCATCATGCCTTCGATGGCTGAAGACGGAAAGAATGCTGCCAGTCCACCCATCCGCAAGAGCCCTAATACGAACATGACGAGGCCTGCGAGCACTATGGCTGAAAGGGTCAGTAAATAGCCTTGGTAGTAATCCCCGCCCGCAAGGGTGGTGACGGCGGTCAAAATCACAACCACCAAACTGTATCCAGGCCCCGCAATGGTAACATGCGACCCCCCGAATAATGCCACGACAACCCCCCCAACAATTGCAGACACAATACCAGCGCTTGGCGGCATGCCGCTAGCAATAGCAAGGCTCAGACCAAGTGGTAGCGCGATCAGTGACACTACAAATCCTGCAAAAACATTCTTATGCAGACTCCCTATGAAAGACGTTTTAGGCATTCTGCTTCTTTTTGGGCCTGATGATGAGTAGCTCACAGGGAAGGTCAGACAATATGAACTCTATATCACGGGTTATAATTCGTTTGAATATTGAGGAGTGCTTTTCGGCATTCAATACAAGCAGATCTGCTCTGCTGATTTCGGCATAATGACCTATAGAATAGCCTCGTTTACCGAAAATAGGCTGGGTTCTATAAGAGATACCTTCTTTAAATGAGGCCGGAACGGCCGCAACAATCGACCGAACCCTTTCGTCTTCTCGCAGCTCTAATTGATGTTTTTTTCGCAGCGACTTTACTAGAGACCTGTCGTCGTCAACGGCTACTTGAACTTTGCTTGGCGCAATTTCTTCTACGATGGTAAGTTGGCGAGCGCCAAGTCTTTGCCCTACAAAGAAAGCGGCATTGATGGCGTCGGCGGTGTAGTCTGAAAGCACGCCATTAACCACCACGTGCTTACAGGCAACCCGTTCGCGCGAGGCATTGGTTAACAAGAGGACCGAACAATTTACGCGACGCGTGAGTTTTCGTGCAACCGATCCGACATAAAATCTAAAAAGGGTCTCATGGCGTTGAGCACCTATCATCAAGAGGTCTATATTGAGGGCGTCGCATTGATCGTAAATCGTTTGAAAAGGATCTCCTTCTCTCCAGAGCACTTCACTGACCACTTCGGCATTGGGTATTTGATCGAGCAAAGTAGATAGCGCAGCCTTTTTCTTTTCAGTGCAAGCCCCCACGTGTAAGAGGGTGAGTTCAGCACCAAGAAAGCGGCACACCCTGAACACCTCGTATAAATTGTTTTCTAGGTTTGGCGAAAAAGCAAACCCAAAAAGCACCTTTTTGAACAGCACGGGCGAAGAAGAATTTGGGCGAACAGACATTAGAAACAGCTTTTTCAGCGAGTTTCTGAAGGTACTAAATATTGCTTAGTCGTTAAGCTTTAATACCGCCATAAAGGCTTGTTGCGGAATCTCGACATTACCAATTTGTCGCATACGCTTTTTACCCTTCTTTTGCTTTTCAAGCAGTTTTCGCTTTCTCGAGATGTCCCCTCCATAGCATTTAGCGGTAACATCTTTTCTCAAAGCTTTTATCGTTTCACGTGAAATGATCTTTGCTCCGATTGCGGCTTGAATCGGAATGTCGAACTGCTGTCTAGGAATCAACTCTTTGAGCTTTTCACACATCTTCTTACCGATGTTGTGGGCGTTGTCGAAATGCACTAGCGCAGATAGGGCGTCAACGGTTTGAGCGTTGAGAAGGATGTCAACCCTTACTAGCTTAGACTCCCGCATTCCGATAGGACTATAGTCGAAAGAGGCGTAGCCCTTAGAAATGGTTTTAAGGCGATCGTAAAAATCAAAAACGATTTCTGCCAGCGGCATGTCAAAGTTGAGCTCTACGCGCTCTGGGGTCAAATAGGTTTGGTTGGTGATCACTCCGCGTTTGTCGATACAGAGTGACATCACGTTTCCGACAAAATCAGCTTTGGTAATAATTGAAGCTTTAATGTAGGGTTCTTCGACGCGGTCAAGCACTGAAGGTTCTGGAAGGTCAGACGGATTGTTTACGATTACCGCTTTCTCGGGATCTTTTTTGGTGAAGGCGTGATAGCTCACATTGGGAACGGTGGTGATCACCGTCATATCAAACTCGCGCTCAAGACGTTCTTGAACAATCTCCATGTGCAACATGCCTAAGAACCCGCAACGAAACCCAAAACCTAGGGCGGCAGAACTTTCAGGCGCAAACACTAGGGACGCATCATTGAGTTGCAGTTTCTCCATTGAAGAGCGCAACTCTTCGTAATCTTCAGTATCAACAGGATAGATTCCTGCAAACACCATGGGTTTTACTTCTTCAAAACCCGATATCATTTCTGTAGACGGACGCTCTGTTAGCGTAATGGTGTCACCTACTTTTACTTCGCGCGCATCTTTGATTCCTGTGATAAGATAACCCACATCGCCCGTACCCACTTGGCTTCTTTTCTCTTGCTTTAGCTTCAGAGCACCAATCTCGTCTGCGAAATAGCTTTTGCCCGTCGCCATGAATTTGATGCGCTCACCAGTTTTCAGGCTACCGTTAAGCACCCTGAAATAGGTCTCTACCCCTCGAAATGGATTGTATACTGAATCAAAAACAAGGGCTTGAAGAGGAGCTTCAACATCTCCCTTGGGGGCAGGGATTCGCTCTATAATAGCGGACAAAACATCTTCAATTCCCAGGCCGGTTTTTCCGCTCGCGTGAATTACTTCGTCAGGAGAACATCCTAAGAGGTTCACAATGTCATCGGTCACCTCTTCGGGATTGGCGCTCGGCAAGTCTACTTTGTTGAGCACCGGAATGATTTCAAGGTCGTTCTCTAAGGCTAAGTAGAGATTTGAGATGGTTTGTGCCTGTATGCTTTGTGCGGCGTCAACAACCAATAGAGCCCCTTCGCAGGCCGCAATAGACCTTGAAACTTCATAAGAAAAGTCAACGTGACCAGGAGTATCGATAAGGTTGAGTACGTACTCCTCTCCCTTATAGGTGTAGTTCATTTGAATCGCATGACTTTTAATAGTAATACCGCGTTCTCGTTCTAGGTCCATGTTGTCGAGAAGTTGGTTTTGCTTCTCGCGCTCTGTGACAGCGCCGGTAGAATCCAAAAGGCGATCGGCCAAGGTGCTTTTACCGTGGTCAATATGAGCGATGATACAAAAGTTGCGAATATTCTTCATGTACGACTCGAATGGCACTGTTCTTCAGGAGAACAAAGATAATCCATAATTTTGCGGTAAATCTTGAGCCCGTGCCTAAAATCGGAGAAATAAATTTGCCAGAATTCCCGCTATTGCTGGCGCCCATGGAAGACGTTAGTGATCCTCCGTTTCGGGCGCTTTGTAAAGAGCAGGGGGCAGATGTAGTATACACCGAGTTTATTTCTTCAGAAGGGCTTATTCGCAACGCCTCGAAGTCTACCATAAAGCTTGACATTTATGAAAAAGAGCGGCCAGTAGGCATCCAAATCTTTGGGGCCGAGCTAGACTCCATGTTAGAGGCCGTTGACATTGTAGAGCAGACCGGTCCAGACATTATAGACATCAACTTCGGATGTCCAGTAAAAAAGGTCGTATGTAAAAATGCAGGTGCGGGAATCTTACGTGACATTCCGCTTATGGTGAAACTGACAGAAGCGATTGTAAAACGCACCAAGCTGCCGGTAACTGTAAAAACACGATTGGGCTGGGACAGTGATTCTATAAAAATTGTAGAGGTGGCTGAACGCCTTCAAGACGTCGGGATAAAAGCAATTTCTATTCACGGAAGAACAAGAGTTCAGATGTATAAAGGCGATGCAGATTGGAGGCCGATCGCTGACGTGAAGAACAATCCACGAATGCATATTCCGGTTTTCGGAAACGGTGATGTTGCGACTCCTGAGGCTGCCAAGAGGATGAGAGACGATTTCGGACTCGACGGCGCAATGATTGGACGCGCCTCTATAGGTAACCCCTGGTTTTTCGCAGAGGTTAAACACTATCTAGAACACGACACCCATTTGGCCCCTGTAAACATGGAGGCTAGGGTTGAGGCGGCCAAAAGGCACTTACAAATGTCCATTGACTGGAAAGGAGAAAAGCTTGCTGTATTTGAAACCCGAAGACACTACACCAACTATTTTAAAGGTATTCCAAACTTTAAAGAACTGCGCATGAAGATGGTGAGTTCAGACACCTCTGAAGAAGTTTTCGAGGCCCTCGAAGAGGCGCGTTTGAGGTTTGCCGACCACGACTTTTCAGTTAGCGCCGTCTAAGCGGAGTGGCTACAACCAGCGCTACCGAAGAGCTTATCGCCCCAAGAACCAGCAACGTTATCGCTACTAATCCGATTTGAGACACGTCTAATGAGACCGGATACGCCAAGTTTGGAGCTACTTTGACCCACCCAAATAGAGCTTGCATCCACACCACTACGACCCCGATCACAATCCCTATTACTGTCCCGAAGACCACTTGAAACCACCCGAGCAAAAAGAACACCATTCGTATGGCCGCTGGGGTCATTCCCAATTGTTTAAACACGGGGAGCTGGTATTGTTTGTCTAAAAGAATCACGTTTAACGCCCCGGCCAAATTGAAAAGCGCTAAGATTAGAATTAGGGTAAAGATGATATAGGTGGCGACATACTCTGAATTGAGCAGTTTAAAAAGCGCAGCGTTAGATTCCGCTCTTGAGCGCAGGAGTATATCATCGCCAAAAACGTCCGCAACGAGGGCTCTTAAATCCTTTTCGTCAAGAGCAGAGTTTGACAAGTTAAGCTGTGTAACCCACCATCCGCCCTTCAGTTCGAGGAGAGCTAATGCGCTAGTATATTCTATCACCACTGTTGGTGTGTCGTTGGCCTCCGGAGATTGAAACACGCCAGCGACAACCCCGTTTATAGCATTGAGGGGAGAGCTTCCAAAACCTAAGGCAAGCGCACTACTACTGCGCTTCGGTATACTTACTGAAACCGTTCTTGAGTCGTCAGGATGAAGGCCGCTTTGCCTATAAAGAGCCAAGTTAATAAGCAGGCTGTCTTGCGAAGGCTTAGGAATCCCATAAAGGAGTTCTTGTGTAGTTTCGTGTTCAAGCGGATACGCTTCAAACCATCCAATCGCGGCATTTTCGTCCCACTGAAGCACCGCTTGTTTTTTTAAAACAGGGGTTGCTTGAACGCCACCATCGCCTAGACGCTGAACTTGTTGAGGGGTAATTTGGAACACACCATTTTGCTTGGCGATTAAGGTGTACTCAGGACTGTTCTGTTCAGCATAAGACAGGCTGTACTCTTTAAGCCCGCTAAATGCAGAGAGGACAATCAGCAGGGCAGCAGTGGCTACAACGATCACCGACAGGGTGATATAAGCAATAAGGTTAACAACGCTTTGCTGGCTTTTAGAAAAGAGGTAACGCCAAGCGATGTAAATGGCCGCCTTCACTTTTTCTTGCGTCTTACGAGAAGCGAGGGGTCTTCAATGGGGTTGTCGGCGCCTTTAAGGGATCGTTCTACTTTTTCGGCGAGTTCGATAGTGTCGTCAATGTAGAAGAGCAATTCAGGAACCCGTCTCATTTGGTTTTTTGTACGCTGAGCAAGCTCGTGTTTGATGAGAGGTGCATTAGAGGTGACTCCTTCAAGGATGCTCTTTGCCTCATCGGCCGGAAAGATGCTTAAATACACCTTAGCGATCGCCATGTCGACCGTGACCTTAACGGCTGAAACCGAGATGATCAAGCCCTTACCCGGATATTCACTAGCTGACTTTCTAAAGATATCGGCCAGGTCTCTCTGGATTACGGACGCAACTTTTCGCTGTCTTTCACTTTCCATGCGGTAAAAATAGCGATAATAAGCGTCGTCGATCGTTGAGGGCCCTTTTTAGTCTTGGAACACGAAAAAAATAACACTAATTTTGGCGCCCGCTTGGTCCTATAGCTCAGTTGGTTAGAGTAGCTGACTCATAATCAGTTGGTCCCTGGTTCGAGCCCAGGTGGGACCACTTAAAGCGCGAGAACCCGCACCTTATTGGTGCGGGTTTCTTTTTTGTAGAAGCAGCAAAGCTTGCTTGAACTGATGAAAGCAAAAAAGAAACAAGCTCTGCGCTAAGCAGAGAGAGGGTTCGAGTCATTTTCAGGAGCGGTTATGCCTGGTCGATTTGCGCAGCAAATGAACCCAGGTGGGACCACTTAAAGCGCGAGAACCCGCACCTTATTGGTGCGGGTTTCTTTTTTATCGAAAAGACCGAATTTAGCCCACGCACTAGTGGCAAGAATCGTCAAAAAAAATCTTGGTTCTTCTTAATCACCTCGTCGAAGAGGCGTTTCACTTGTAAGTCGCCTAGACCGTAAACAGCCTCTTTTTGACAGAATTCTATAAAAACTTCCCCAAAGTTTAAAGTATTTAAGCTTCTCATTATTTCTACGAGGGATAAATAGGGTCTGCTTTGCTCTATAGACGATGTATTCATGTCTCTGAAAGCTATAGCCGCAGGCAGTATGTATTCACTTAAATCAGACAAGCTTTCGACATAGCGGATTAACTCATCCGAGTCGTCTAAGGAATATGCCTGCCATAGCGGAGCGATCTTTGACGGGTCTACGGGTAGTCTTTCCTTAAAAACTGTTCTTAATGACCCTCGAGAAAGTCTACCAAAACTATATTTAGCGGGCCCAAAAGGTTTTGCCCAAGAAACACGGCCTTGAAACCCACAGATATTAAGAAAGTGACAAACAAACCAGAAATTAGTCTGACAAAATAAATCCTCTTCAAACCAAAGAACAATTTCTAATTCATCGCTATTCATTTCGATGTTCAATAAAGGAACTACCAAATCTGTCCTATAGGCATGCTTTATTGAAGAGTCATAGGTGTCAGACAAATAACCCTCTCTAGACTCAAAAAACACCCCTAAGTCATCAGCACCTTTTGGACCCTCAATAAGACATTCATTAAACACCAAGGTTGCGCCTGTAAGATCGACGGGAAATTGCTCGTGAAGTGAATCACCATTAAGAATATGAATAAAAGAGTCGGCCATCTGCTACTATTGAATACAAAAGTAACTCCTAAAGCGGCGGCCAACTAAAGTTAAAGGTTGCGCCAAGGATTAAGACGATTAAATCTTTTTGTTACTAATAGATACAGCACCAACCACAAGGTGCCAAGAGGCAACAACCACAGTATGATAAGGAATAAATTTTCCGACCTTCTTGAAGTTATCGAAGCAATTTTCTTTTGGAGCGAATAAACTTTTAAGTCTTTCATAATGAAATACTTATTCAAAAGTATACCCCTTTAAACGGCGTTGAGTTACGCGGACTTTAAATCAACATTAAGTGTCATATATGATTTGAGTGCCGCAAGGCAGAATCAAACCACCTTATTTCCTTTTAGGTCGTTACAATTCTTACACAACGTCTGTAGGTTTTCAAATTGATTTCCCCCTCCTTTTGATACAGGAAAGATGTGGTCAATAACAAGATTGCTTTGGGCCCCGCAAAAGCGACACCTCCATCCATCTCGCTCGAACACTTTTAAACGTTTAGAGGAAGAGATCCGTCTTGCCTTCTTTTTTCGATTCGGAACGGACAAGAGCGTCTTATACGCGTCAACATCAACACCTAACCTCTGGCTGTTTCGCTGCAATTCTTTTGAGGCCCTTTTGTTAGTAGCATAGAAAATGAAGAATAAGCCGCCGCCTAATAACCCGATCAAATAAAGTGCCGCAAGAAGACTAGACATGAGGCGTTGCTGCTTCTAAAGGTTTATAGCTTGCCCATAACGCATAAGGTACCCGCCCAATCGCCTTTGGCGTCTATTTGAGTCCACTGAACATTTTGGAAACCTGCATCAACAAAGCACGAAACCCACTCATTAATACTTAAAAGCGTCATGGGACTAATCTGGGTTTTTTCAGGCCAGTTATGAGAACTTTGGTTTTCAGCGTAAAAGTCAACCCCCACAACCAAAACACCTCCTTTATTTAGCCACGATGCGCTGATATGTTTCAAAAGGTCTTGAGGCTTTTCGAGATAATAAAAAACCTCCATGCTATGTACAACATCAAAAGGTTGATCCGGAGTCCATACCAAAAGGTTGTCTTGAATATAGGCGCCTTGAGGGTCAATCGCACGGGCTTTTTCGATCATTTGACGTGAGCCGTCAACGCCTGCGGCTTTGGTGCAAAGAGGATTCGAAGAAACCTTTCTCACCACCCATCCGTTGCCGCAACCAGCATCTAAAAATCGAAAGGATCGGTCTGTCGGCAGCGCAAGTTGAAGCATTTGATTTACTGAAGACTGGTGTCCGGATGCCATGCCTTCATCTCTTCCGCTTTCGGCCCATTCGCCAAAAACCTCAATGGGAGCACGTTTTGCCATGTAACTGTTTTTTGAAACAGAAAGGTACTTAAAACCTGAAGCACGTTAAAAACCATTACCTTGAATGTTCTGATGAAACGACTAAAAAAAACAGCGATCAAGATTGGCATTCTTTTGACAGCCATTATCGCTATTGGTCTTATAGTCGGTAAAATTTATTCTGAACCCATCCCTGCAGGAGAAAAAGGACCACAAGCTGACTTGTTGGCAAACAAAATGTTAGAGGCGTTGAATGCGGACGGATTTAAAGCCCTAAATCAAATCTGCTTCTCTTTTGGCGGACACGATTATCAATGGAATAAGGCGGAGAATAAGGTAGACGTTTCATGGGATGACTATCGAATTGCTTTAGATCTTGAGGACTCTTCGAAATCAGAGGTTTACCAAAACGGGGAAAGTGTCACAAAAAAGCAGCCACTCATCGACAAGGCTACGGCTTATTTCTACAACGACAGCTATTGGCTAGTAGCCCCATTTAAGGTCTTTGACCCAGGCGTTGAGCGGAGGTTGGTTTGTCTTGAGAGCGGAACACAAGCCCTGTTGATCACCCATACTTCAGGAGGGGTAACGCCAGGAGACAGCTACCTGTGGTTGTTAGACGAGCAGTTCAGGCCAATCGCTTTTAAAATGTGGGTTTCTATTATACCCATAGGTGGGTTGAAGGCCACCTGGGAAGATTACAAAACAGTAAATGGAGTCCCTTTTGCCACAAGGCATCGCATCGGACCCGTGAGCCTCTTCATTAAAAAGCTCGAAAGTAAGATTAGAATGAGCGACTAAGTCCAACGGTCCAAATGAAGTCTCCTCCGTTTGAAAGGGTTTGATTAGCAAACGCTTTAAGGGTAAACTTTGGGGCTACCTCATACCCAAAGGTTTGAGAAAGGCCAAAGCCGTTATCTAGATCGAGGACCCAGACCTGCGAATAGCTACTGAATTTCTTGTACGAATAGGCTCCGCCAGCGGTAAAAAAATTGATCTCTAAATCGAGGTTGCGCCCTTTTCCATGTAAGTACATGCTGCGCACTGACCAACGCTCATTGATCTGATAATCTGTTAGCACCTCTTGCGCAAAGAACGAATCTACCGAGTAATCGTCATTGATTTGAATGGCCGGAAGATGCGTTCCTATAGACAGCTTAAACCTGCTATCAAGAAGTTGGTAGCGGGTCATTATAATGGCATTTCTGGGAACTAAGCTTTCAGCTCGAACGAGCGATAGAAGATGAACAGAAAGTCTTTTTTCACTGCTCGTTCCCATGTTCACGATGAAATGAGGGTCTTCAGAAGTAAAGTTCGGAACGAAAGAGAACCCCCCACTACTCAGTTCGACAGATCCGTATTGAGCATGTAATTGAATAGCTGAGAGCGCAATAGCGAGCGATAAGACGAGTTTTTTCATGGCTTGATTGATGTGCCAAAAGTAGCACAAAAAACCTAGCTGCTCAGTGACTTGCTGAGGTCTTCAAGGGCGACACCTTTTGTCTCAGGCATAACAAAGAGCACCCAAAGCAATTGTAACACCATCATGATAGTAAAAATGGCAAATACCACAGGGGCGCCAATTGAAGAAAACAAAAGCGGCACTAAGGCAGGTATGATTGCTGCGAGTACCCAGTGTGTCGAAGTACCGACCGCTTGCCCTTGAGCGCGCTGCTTGTTCGGAAAAATCTCAGAAATAAACACCCAGATGACTGCCCCTTGTCCAATCGCGTGTGAAGCAATGAATAAGAAGAAGAAAAACGGGATATGAAGCCCCAACCAGTTTGTAGCGAAGCTGTAGGTTACAAGTCCAAGGGACACAATGTAACCCAAAGAGCCGATGAGCATAAGACGCTTTCTTCCAGAGCGATCTATTAGGGCCATGCCTACTAGCGTAAAGACAAGGTTGACGACACCGACCCCTATGCTGCTAAGTAGCGCAGTGCTTGCTCCGAGTCCGGCCATCTCAAAAATCCTGGGAGAATAATACAAAAAGGCATTGATGCCAGAGAATTGATTAAAGGCAGCTAAAGCAATAACGAGCCAAAGCTGACGACTGTATTTCTTCTGAAAAACCGACTCCCCTGAAGAGGTGTTTAGGTCATTCTCTATCGCTTTTAATTGATCGGCGGCCTCTTTAGAACTGTATAGGCGCTCAAGCACTTCTTGGGCTTGAACAGAGCGGCCCTTAGACAATAGCCAGCGGGGACTTTGAGGAACCTTTGTCACCAACACGCTGTAAAGTAATGCAGGTACAGCCTCTGCACCTAACATATAGCGCCAGGCATCCGAAGAGATAAGATCGTTGATCAAATAATTAGACAAAAAGGCGATTAAGATTCCGAAAACGAGGTTAGATTGATACAAAACCACCAATCTGCCGCGTTGGGCAGAGGGTGCAATTTCAGAAATATATGCAGGGGCCGCAATGGTTGAAGCGCCTACACCAAGCCCCCCAAGGAACCTGAAAATGGCAAACCAATACGGATTACTTACTACTGCAGAACCAATGGCTGAAATCAAAAAGAACAACCCAATAAAAACCAGTGTGTTTTTGCGGCCGTAACGATTGGTTGGCCAGGCGCCAAAAACGGCGCCTATGACAGTTCCCCATAGCGCTGAAGACATCACCACGATTCCATGAAAGGCGTCTGCGGTTCCGAAGAGGGTATAACCAGACCACATGTTTGCTAAGGGCTGATCCGCCCCAGAGACCACAACGGTGTCAAATCCAAACAAAAAACCGGCTAAGGCGACAACGACACTGTAGAAATAGAGTTTCTTTTGATTCATAGGGCACTAGAATTGGTGAAAGCCGTTGCTCACAAAATTCAATACGGTCGGAAGCGCTGTTCGCCAATAGCTCCAGGTATGTCCCCCATCTCGTACGCGGTATTCGTGATTGATGCCTAGTTGGCGCATTGCAATGTGGAGCTTCGCATTTCCTTCATACAAGAAGTCATCGTCGCCGCAATCCATATACCATCGTACGCTATTGAGCTGTTCTTTATCGACGCTTTTCACGAGTTCTAGTGGACTGTAATTCATCAAATAGGTTTCTGCTTTACTTTCGTCCCAAGCGGCCCCGCTGCGTTCTGCCCAACCTTTAAGCTCTTCTGTGGTTTGAGGACCAAACCAGGCGCTTAAGGGAGCAGCCGCCGAGAATAGATCGGGTCGGTGCATGGCGTAAACCAAAGTGCCACCTCCGCCCATAGAGAGTCCAGCAATGGCGCGGTAGCGCTTCTCTTTTCGAATGCGATACGCGTTTTCAACATGGGGCATTAATTCATTGAAGAAGAAATCTTCGTAATTGTATTTTCCGTCAAGGCTATTGGTGTAGCCTGGGCGCGTCGTGTCTGCATCCGGCATCACTATGATCATTGCAGTAGCCTCACCCGAGGCGATGGCTTCATCCGCGATGCGCTGAACCTCTCCAAATTGAACCCACCCCGTATGGTTATCAGAATACCCATGTAACAAATAGAGTACGGGATATTCACGAGATGAAGTTTCGTACCCATCAGGAAGGTAGATCGAATAACTTCTGTCTTGTTTTAAGATTTTACTGGGTACAATAAGGTGTTCAGAAACGAAGCTCTGAGCATTCGCAAGGGCAAAGAATCCCGCAAAAAGGCCCAGAAAAAGCTGTTTTTTCATGGTGTAGGGTGTATTAAATCATTTCAATGTACACAAAAGGCACTAATGTTAGTTGGCCTTGAGCTATATTTATTAAACGCATTTACAGCAACAAGAACACAAGAAGTTCTTAAAACCGCATAATTTTATTTCCACAGAAAACAAACTGAAATGAATTCTCATAAATATTCTGAAATAATGATCAGCGTGCGAAAAATTGTGCGCGCGATCAACCTTGAGTCTAAACGTGTTGAAAAGAATTTTGGAATCAGTATCCCCCAGCTTCTAACCCTCAAGTACCTTAAAGAAAAGCCAGACTATAAAACCACCATGCGTTCATTGCGAGAATTTCTTTCATTAAACGCGAGTACCGTTACAGGAATAGTTTCTCGCCTAGAAACAAAAGGGTATATTGCCCGTCTGCCCGACCCCTCTGACAAAAGATCTACTCCGATAGTGCTTACCTCTAAAGGCGACGAGCTCATTAAAAAGACGAATCTCTCGTTGCATGAGAAGATTTCAAAAAACCTCGAAGCCCTCAACGAAGAAGAGTATGGCGCAATTGTAGAGTCGTTCCAAACCATTATCAATTTTCTAAACATTGAGGACCTAGACGCTTCGCCAATTATCACTGGAGGCGACGAAATCACGACCTAGGAGCACAATTAGTTTCTGTAGAAAATAATTTTATCTTTGCATTCGAATTAACCAATGCAAATGATTTCATGCAGAAAATCTTCACTTTTCTTCTTTTTTCTTTTTCCATTTTAAGTTTTGCTCAGAGCCCTATAACGGGTACAGTTGTCGACGACCAAGGTATTCCTTTGCCAGGGGCCACTATTTTAGTGGTAGAGACAAGCGACGGTGTTATCACGGACTTTGATGGAAACTTTTCACTAGAAACTAACGAAGCGGTAACGCTTCAAATCTCTTTTGTCGGCTTTGACACTCAAGTGGTAGAAGCGAATCCAGGAGACACCTTAGAGATTCAATTGACGCCGTCTAACGCCCTCGACGAAGTAGTGATCACCGCACTCGGATTAAAGCGCTCCGAAAAGGCTTTAGGGTACTCTGTTCAGGGTATTAAAGGGTCTGAGGTGGCAAAAGTAAAAGCGGTCAACATCGTGAGTTCACTCTCTGGTAAAGTATCCGGGGTGAATATTACCAACGGGGCCGCAGGGCCAGCCGCCTCTTCTAATATTACTATTCGTGGCGCCACCTCTTTAATGGGGAACAATCAGCCGCTCTTTGTGCTGAACGGGATGCCAATCACAAACGATTTATACAGTTTTGATGACGGTCTTAACGGCTCGACTACGATCGACTTTGGTAACGCTGCACAGCTCATCAATAGCGACGATATTGAAAACATAAGTATTCTTAAAGGACCTGCTGCCTCGGCGCTTTACGGTTCTAGGGCGGCAAACGGTGTTATTCTTGTTGAAACTAAAACAGGAACGTACGGTGCAGACGAATTTAACGTAGAGCTCACTACGGGAGTTCAGATGGCAAACCCCTTAAAACTCCCTAATTACCAGAACACTTACGGGTCCGGAGGGGGCGGAAAATACAGCTACCTCAACGGGTCTACCTATATAGGAGCCAACGAAAATTACGACGCCTATGGCGAGAACTGGGGACCTGAAATGAATGGTCAGCTGATAAAGCAGTTTAACTCAAACGGAGAGGCAGTTCCTTTTACACCTGCACCTGACAACGTTCGAAATTTTTATCAAACAGCCATTACGCATTCAACAAACATTGCGATTAATACGAGCAATGACGACAGCTTCGGACGCTTCTCGTATACACGTTTAGACAATAAAGGGTTAATTCCCAATACCAATCTCGAACGTAATACCTTCCAAAACGCATTTGGTAAATCGTTATTCAATGACAAGTTGAATATTCAAGCGAATACCACCTTTGTAAGGTCTACCTCTGACAACATTCCGAATTCAGGGTACGACGAGTCTTCATCTGTAATGTACGGATGGTTGTGGCTGCCAAGACAGGTAGAGATCAATGACTTGAGAGATTATTGGCAACCGGGTCAAGAAGGAGTTCAGCAGCGTTATGCCGAAAACCTTTGGGTGAACAATCCCTGGTTTATTGCTTATGAAAACACAAATGCTTTTCAGAGCAACCGACTGATGTCTACGATTCAGGCGAGCTTAGAATTTAGCAAATACGCTAATCTTCGATTCAGATACGGAGTTGACTATGTAGACGAACAACGACAATACAGAAGAGCGCCTTCTACAAAAGGGGTGTTGTTAGGAAGTTATCGCGAAGATGAAATTTCATTCAGAGAGAGTAACGCCGAGGTGTTATTGAGCATCAATCCAACTCCAGACGACGATAACCTCATTGATGTTGACCTGAAGTTGGGAGGAAACTTGATGTCACAATTGGCGAATTTCTCTGTCGCAAACAATCCGCAACTTCAAGTTTTTGGAACAGGACCTTCGATTTATACGCTTACCAACGCGCGTTCTGGAGTGCTTGTTGAATCTCAGAAAACGAACGCTAAGATCAACAGTGTTTTCGGCTTACTCAGCTTAGATTACGACAACAAGATCTACCTAGACATGACCTATAGAACAGACTGGGCGAGCTCTTTGGTAAATCCACTTGTGGGTAAAGACCAATCAACGTTTAGCTATGGCTACCCATCGGTTTCAACAAGTTTCTTATTAGACGAGCTTTTCAATCTTCCTAAATCGGTTGATTTATTAAAGTTTAGAGCGTCTTATGCAGAAGTGGGTAATGGTGCCCCTGCCTATTCGTTCGGAAACACCTTTACACCAAGGGCCGCTTTCGGAAACAATGCAGCCTTTACGACGAGTCGTACGATTTCTGATCCGAACCTCAGAAACGAAACAACACAGGCCACAGAATTTGGACTCAACTTTAGTACTCTCGCAGGCAAACTCAATTTTGATGTGACCTATTACCAGATGAATAGTTTTGACCAGATCATCTCACTACCCGTAGCTAAAACAAGCGGATACGACTTTACGTTAACCAACGGTGGAGAAATTAGTAACAAGGGTATTGAGGCCTCTCTAGAATACAATTACGCTCAAACCGATGACTTTAGCGCCACAACGCGCTTTAATTTCGGTCGCAACAGAGCGGTAGTTGAATCGCTTCCTGATGTTATTGAAAGCGGACAATACTCTATTGTAGCAGACGTTTTCCCAGGCGACGAAGGAGGTTCTGACCTTGAGTTGGTGGCCAGAGAAGGAGAACTGCTAGGCCAACTCGTAGGTCTTGGTTTCCAAAGAGGACCTGATGGTCGAATCATTCACGAAAATGGGCTTCCGTTGCTTACAGATGAAAAAGTAAGCGCAGGCTCTTTCCAACCCGATTTCAGACTGGGATGGTTAAACGAGTTCCAATACAAAAACGTAAACCTCTCTTTCTTGTTTGACGGACAGGTAGGAGGTAAAATTTATTCGCGTTCTCACGCCTTATATGCGACGGGAGGAGCCATCAAAAACGACGACGATCCCAACCTTCCGCTCACCACAACAGAAGGAAGAACGGTGTACAGCGTGGGATATGACGCTGCCGGAAACCCTGATTATACGCTAGTTGACGCTGGAGGCGTTGTAGGGCCGGGTTGGAAGTACGACGACTCCGGAAACTTGGTAGAGAACGACGTTGTTGTTCCTGCAGGAGGGGCCGGATACGTGGGATACTTCTACAACTACTACGGAAACGGTTTTAACAGAGATAACATTGAGGCGGCTACTTACGACGCTACGTATTTCAAACTGCGTGAAGTAAGTCTTTCGTATGGTATCCCCTCTTCAATAACAGATGGGTGGGGAGTACATTCAGCGAGCATATCGCTCGTAGGAAGAAACCTTTTGCTCTTCTCTGATGTCCCTTCAATTGACCCTGAAACATTCTCTATACGAAACGGAATTTTCGTCAACGGATTTGAGAGTACCTCTATCCCGACCCAGAGAAGCGTAGGAATCAATGTTAACCTAACATTTTAAGCATGAAATTTAGACTACTATATATCACCTTAACTGCCCTGACACTCTTTTCGTGTTCAGACTTTGAAGAACTAAATGTCAATCCAAACGAACCCACCACCGTTGGAGCAGACGTATTGTTTACAAACGCCATTAGAAACAGCGTTCAAACGACCTCGAACGAAGCCTTTTTGTTGTCGAACAATATCGCTCAGTTAACGGGTAAAGCACTCCGTGCAGAGGTCGATTCGTACAACTGGAATGCTTTTCCTACCGTTTGGGAGGGCCTTTATACAAGCCTTACCGACATTGAAAGCGCCTTATCTATAGCTACAGCCTCTCAGAACAGTCAAATGCAAGGCGCACTTCTTGTTATGCGTTCTTGGATATACTCTGAGCTGACAAACGCCTATGGAGACATACCATTTTCAGAGGCTATAGGCGGTGCAAATGCAGATGCAAACTTTACTCCGGTTTATGACAGCCAAGAATCTATTTACAGCGCCCTTTTGGCAGACTTAGGGTCTGCTGCGACACTGCTTGGGCAAGGAGGTTCAATCCCTGGTGATATCCTTTATGGATCAGACGCCTCAAAATGGATCAAGCTTGCCAATTCGCTACGCTTGAGGCTGCTCATGTATCAATCAACCAAAACAGACGTTTCTTCTGCTTTTGCCGCTATTGCTCAAGGAGCCCCATTGTTTGAATCGAATGAAGATCAGGCAACGCTTTCGTTCTTGTCGGCTTTTCCGAACCAGTTCCCGACCATTCCTTTAAAACAAGGAGATTTTGATGCAGTTGCCTTTTCAAATTCAGCTCTTAGCGTTATGAGTGGGTACAACGATCCAAGATTATCGCGATATGCCCGCCCTGACAATGAGGATTTTGAGAACCCTACGTTTAGCGGAATCGACAACGGTTTTGGGGGTCAAACAGGATCTCGATTAGGGCTCGCCTACTTCGACTACCCTGGACAGATTACAGCTCAAGAACGCGGCCTTTCGTACGCTGAAGGTATCATCATGACGTATGCTGAGGTAGAGTTTTTATTGGCTGAAGCCGCCGCAAAAGGATGGATTGCCGCCGATACAGAAACCCATTACAAAAAGGGTATAAAGGCTTCTCAAGATTACTATCAAGTAAATTATGGCCCTTATGGTTTCAGTGACTTTGAAGATTTCTATGCGAATTCAGGGGTTGCTTTTGATGAGACGGTCGATATCTGGGAGCAAAAATGGCTGGCGTTGTACTTCACCGCCCTAGATCCGTATTTCGAAGTGAGACGCTGGTATGTTGAAGCAGGAGGCTTCGACGGATTGCGCTTTTTATCACCGCCTTCAGGCACAAATTATAACAACAGACAATTGCCCATGCGCTTTTTATACCCAGGACAAGAACAGAGTTTGAACAGCGTGAATTACAGTGCTGCCAAAGCAAAGTACGACGGTATAAACGGCAAAATGTGGATTGTCTCTCAATAATGTAAATGAAAAAATACTTTGACGTATACCCGCGGGTGTTTTATCCCTCGCTGGTATTTATAATCGCGTTCGTCTTTCTGGCTATACTCGGAGGCGATCCGATTCGGGAGTTCTTTAAAACAACTTCTACCCTTGTCACATCATACACAGGTTGGCTCTTCATTATAGGAGTCAACCTGTTTGTGGTAATATGCCTTTTTTTCGCCTTTAGTAAGTACGGCAAGCACCGCCTAGGGGGTAAAAGAGCGAAGCCCGAATTCTCAACCTTTTCATGGTTTGCCATGCTGTTTTCTGCGGGGATGGGAATCGGCCTTCTTTACTTCAGTGTTTCTGAGCCCATTACGCATTTTGTGCAGCCGCCACTGCCAGAGCCTAATGTCAAAGACCGGGCGATACAGGCGCTGAACTTTACCTTTTTGCACTACGGGCTTCACGCATGGGCTATCTACTGTGTGGTCGGCCTATCATTGGCTTATTACGGGTTTAGCAAGAAACTTCCTTTCTCTTTGCGCTCTATATTTTTTCCGGTTATGGGTAGAAAAATATTCGGACGCACAGGTGACTACATTGACATTTTAGCTGTTGTGGCTACCTTGTTTGGTCTAGCTACTTCTTTAGGGTTTGGGGCGCGTCAAATTGCCTCGGGGCTCAATTATTTGTTTGACATTCCTTCGGGTCAAATCACTCAAATCACCATTATTGTTATTATCACTTTGATCGCGACGATCTCTGTAGTGACGGGTCTAAAAAAAGGCGTTCGTTTTTTAAGCAGGCTCAATTTGTTCATTGCTTTAATCTTTTTGACCGGGATGTTTTTTATCTCAGACGCCTTGAGCATTCTTCAAGTGTTTGTCGAGAGTACCGGACGCTACTTTGATCGATTCATAGAGCTAGGAACCTTCTCTTCAGCCTACGTAGATAATGACTGGCAGAACAACTGGTCGGTCTTTTATTGGGCATGGTGGATTGCCTGGTCTCCTTTTGTAGGCATGTTTATTGCCCGTGTTTCAAAGGGACGCACCGTTCGAGAGTTTGTCTTAGGAGTACTCTTGGTTCCGACCCTGATGACCTTTTTCTGGATGTCGGTTTTTGGAGGATCAGCATTAGGGCTTGAAATGGAAACACCTGGATTGTTGTCAGACATTATTCTTGAAGACAGTTCTACCTCTCTGTTTGTGTTCTTGAAAGAGTTTCCCTTGAGCGCCCTTACAAGCTTTTTAGGAATCTTTATGGTTGCGGTCTTTTTTGTTACCTCATCAGATAGTGGCTCTTTGGTGATTGACAGCATTACTGCAGGCGGAAAACTCGATGCTCCAGTCGGACAGCGCATCTTATGGGCTTTGATAGAAGGAGCAGTAGCAATAGCCCTTTTAGTTGGAGGAGGACTGTCCGCCATGCAAACCGCTTCTGTGAGCACCGGGATCCTGTTCTTGTTTGTCATCTTTATCATGGTGTATAGCTTATTGAAGTCGCTAAAAAGACACCGGCAGTTCAAGGCTCCTCGAAAGAAAAAAGAAGCGCAACGCTTAAGAGATTAAAAAGGATGTAACAAAAGTGAGCTGAAGTCGTCTTTCTTTAAAATCCTTTAAAGATGAAAGCTTTCTTTTTTGCTCTTGGAGCAGCCGTTCTGCTCAGTAGCTGCGTTTCTGTCCGTTTTCCTGAAGAAATCGAGGTCAAAGTTGAATTTCCACAAAATGCGAGCCCTGAACAGATCAAGGCCGTAATGTCGGGCATGTCAGGAGCGCACATGAACCTTCACCACCAAAAGCAGGCGCGAATTCACGTAAAGATCGATAGCCTCGGAAAAGAAGAAGTGCACGTGAAAATCGACAGCATCCCGAACTAAGTAGGTCTTGGCCCTACGCCATCTTTACTTATATTTAGCGGTAAACGCACCTAACTATGCATATAGGGTTTATCGACTACCTGATTATTGGCGG
>CAJXTX010000022.1 GCA_913060705.1 uncultured Bacteroidota bacterium
GCATATGAGGACTCTTCTTCTGTTTCACTGACACCTCTTTAAGATACGAATTTATTAGACGGTAAACAAACTCCGGATACAAGGCATTACCCTTATCCGTTACAAAAAATACAGTTGGCACTACCTTAAATTGTGCATTGCGCAGTTCGATATATTCGGCAATCAAACTCTTCAAAGAATCTAGCAATGGAACAAGTCGCTCTTTATTACCCTTTCCTAAGACACGAAGAGACCCACCCTCTAAATCTACATCGGAGTCTTTAAGTTGAATGAGCTCAGCCCTGCGCATACCTGTTGTGTAAAGCAGAAGTACGATCAGTCGATTTCGCACAGCAGAAAAGTTGACCTCCTGATCAAGAAGTTTTTGCTCTAAAAAAAACATCTCTTCTTCTGAAAACGGAACACTTAAGCGTTGAGGTGTCTTTAGGGCTTTATGCTTTTCCATGGGATTTCGTGTCAAACGACCCGAACGCTGCTCAAAAAGAAAATATCGATTGAGTACACTCATCTTACGATTGATGCTTCTTGCGCTTAACCCTTGTGACCCTAGATAAGCGATATAGTTGCGTATAAGCGGATAGCTCAATTCATTGAGCTGAAAAGAAGCGTCGATAGTAAACTGAAAATAAGACAATAGAGCATGAAGGTCCGACGCATAAGCCTTCACTGTGTGCATCGAATACTTTTTCTCATCGGTTAAGTACCGCAGATACGGATCGTACTGCTTCATGCAATCTAATGTACGACTTTAACAAAAAAGCCCGTTACTCAAACGAGCAACGGGCTATATCTGAAATACTCTTCAGGAATTATTGAGCCTCTTGGTCTCTCAGTCCTTGAACGTACTGTGCTTTTTGAATTTCTTGACGTCTTGCAACTGAAGGTTTCGTATACTGCTGACGTGATCTGAGTTGACGCATAGCGCCAGTCTTATCAAACTTACGCTTGAAACGCTTTAGCGCTCTGTCAATGTTTTCGCCTTCTTTAACTGGAATAATTAACATAGTGATGCACCTCCTCTCTTTAAGTGGGTGCAAATATAGGATTAAAACATAAGGCTACAAGCCCTTTAGAATATTTTTAGCGATGACTACGCGTTGTATCTCACTAGTACCCTCTCCTATAGTGCACAACTTAGCATCTCGATATAGTTTTTCTACGGGAAAATCTTTGCTGTATCCGTAGCCTCCGTGAATTTGAACGGCTTCATTCGCTGCACGAACGCACAACTCAGAAGCAAACAGCTTACACATCGCACTATTGAGCGTCATTTTACGGTTTTCGTTTTTGAGGTATGCTGCCTTATGAAGAAGTAATTCTGCTGCTTCTATTTCAGTCGCCATATCGGCTAGCTTAAACGAAATACCCTGGAAAGCGCTAATAGGTTTACCAAACTGAATACGTTCTTGACTGTATTTTAAGGAAGCTTCGTAGGCTGCTTTCGCTATACCAATAGAGAGTGCTCCAATAGAAATGCGGCCACCATCTAAGATCTTCATCGATTGAATGAATCCCTCTCCTTCTGGACCGATTCGCTGAGCATCAGAAATCACACAATTTTCAAATATCATCTCGGCTGTTTCGCTCGCACGCATTCCGAGTTTATCTTCTTTTTTACCGGAACTGAATCCTGGGGTGTCACGCTCTACAATGAAGGCGGTCATTCCTCTAGAATCTCCTTTCTCTCCTGTTCTAGCGATCACCACAGCAACATCTCCACTCTTTCCGTGAGTAATGAAATTTTTGGTGCCGTTAAGCGTCCAATTCTTTCCATCAAAAACCGCAGTAGTATTCATTCCTCCCGCATCAGAACCCGTATTGTGTTCTGTTAGACCCCATGCCCCAAGGTATTCTCCTGAGGCAAGAGACGGCAAATAGCGTTGCTTTTGTTCTTCTGAACCGAACTCCAGAATGTGATTGGTACACAATGAATTATGAGCGGCTACAGAAAGACCGATAGATGGATCTACTTTAGAAAGTTCATCGATGATGGCAATGTACTCGTGATATCCTAGCCCCGAACCTCCGTAGGCCTCAGGAACCAGAATACCCATGAACCCTAACTCACCAGCCTTTCGCAATACATCGACGGGTAGGTGCTGTTGTTCATCCCATTCACGCACATGAGGAGCGATGTACTGCTGAGCAAAAGAAGCCGCCGAAGCCGCCGCCATCTGACAGGTTTCACTTAGATCAAAATTCATGGTTTGAACGGTTTCGGTAAACATAGTCTCTTTATTACAATTTCAAATATAAGAGAATAAAAGACTTTTTGTTTAAAGTTTTTACAAATAAGTTAGTCAATTCATCTTGGTGTCTAAAACCCCCTTTCAATGAGCGCTCTTCTAGAACGGTATCCCACTCCTCGGCATTGAGATAAGGTAAATGCATCAACTCCTCCTTTGTTGCCGTGTTAATAGAGAGCTGCTTCACTTCTGAAGGATCCAAGGTAAACCGTTTAGTAAGTTTGAGAAACACAGAATCTGGTAAGCGGTATACCTCTTTTAATTGGTCCATATGAGCATAAAACCCAAGGTATGATCTGAATTTAACAATGCGGTTGGCCAACACACTCCCAACACCGTTAACGCGTTTTAGAGCGTTCGTGTCTGCACGGTTAATATCGCCCAGCAGGATTTTGGAGGTTAAGGCAGTTGATGAGGATACATGCCCTGATGCTTCTGGAGCTACAACAGATCTATTTTGAACAGTACGTCGGCTTTCTGAACAGGGTTTACCAGGAGTAGTTTGAGTCCATTGCACCGGACGCTGGTATTTCGCTTGAGTAAAACGATACACGCTTGGCTCTATAGTTTTAATCATGCACAAAGCAAACAGTGTAAGCATAACCCCCGTTCGTTCTCTGCTTGAAACGAAAAACGGAGGTTTATTTGACATGCTATTGCGCTACCTTGATCGCTTTTAAGTAGCGTTTCAATTGCTTTTGAACTTCC
Organism: uncultured Bacteroidota bacterium; assembly: GCA_913060705.1. GTDB lineage: Bacteria > Bacteroidota > Bacteroidia > Flavobacteriales > Flavobacteriaceae > UBA3478. Next base: position 2,955 of record CAJXTX010000022.1, read on the forward strand.
GGGAACAAAAAGTAAAGTCCTACCATATTAGGGAATACCATGGCAAAGATCATCGCGTCTGAGAAGGCCCAAATCGAGTCCATGCTCGCAGCGGCCCCAATAACAATAAAAACAAGGAACAAAAATTTATAGGTGAGATCCATCACTCTTCCTCTTCCAAACAAGAACTTCCATGCTTGAAGACCGTAGTAAGACCATGAGATCATTGTAGAAACTGCAAACAACACTACAGCGACCGTAAGGAAGATATCTGAAAACGGAATGTAATTTGCAAACGCCTGAGAGGTTATACCTGCTCCTTCGTATGGTAAGCCATCAATGTAAACCACACCACTACCATCACCTCCATAGTCAAACACACCTCCCATGTTGAAAATCACAATCACTAGAGCCGTCATCGTACAGATTACAACGGTATCAATAAAAGGCTCCAATAAGGCAACGAGTCCTTCTGAAGCCGAGTAGTTCGTTTTTACAGCTGAGTGAGCAATCGAAGCAGATCCTGCTCCCGCTTCATTCGAGAAGGCTGCTCTTCTAAATCCAATAAGCAAGACCCCGATCACGCCACCAACGCCTATGGCTTTTGGCTCAAAAGCCTGGGCGAAAATTTGACCAAATGCATCATCCACAAATGAGAAATTTGATCCAATGATATAAATACAAGCAAGCACGTATAGCACCGCCATTAAGGGCACGACCTTTTCGGTAACCGAAGCGATTCGCTTAATTCCACCTATGATGATGATCCCTACTAAAACAGCAATAGTAACACCAATTAAGGTACCCGCCATTGCGCTTTCAAGCCCTAAGAGATCTTTGATGACAATTGTCGCTTGATTCGACTGCGCTGCATTTCCTCCTCCAAACGAACCGCCGATACAGAAGATGGCAAAGAGTACCGCTACTACCTTACCTAAATTGGCAAAACCTTTAGAAGCTAGTCCTTTACGTAAAAAGTACATAGGCCCGCCATACACCACTCCATTTTCATCTACATCTCTGTATTGAACCCCGAGCGTACATTCGACAAATTTGGTTGACATACCGAGCAATCCGCAGACCACCATCCAAAAAGTCGCCCCCGGACCTCCGAGTGCGATAGCTAAAGCCACTCCCGCGATATTTCCATTTCCTACTGTTCCTGAAACCGCGGTAGCAAGGGCCTGAAAATGACTCACCTCACCTTCTTTCGATTCGTCCTTAATGGTACCAACCACATCTCCATCAACGATATTTAATTCAGCAGTTTCAGCCTTGTGGACTTCAAGCTCATCGTATTTACCGCGAACCACATTAATGGCAGTTCCGAAATAACGAATGTTCGGAAACTTGAAATAAAGCGTAAAGAAAAGTGCACTTCCGACCAGTAGAATTAAAACAAACGGCGTTCCATTAATCTCAAAAAACACGGCACTTGTTACAGCATCAGAAAAAGGTTTAAAAGCCTCATCGATTCGCTGATCAAGACCCTTTTCCTGAGCGCTAAGCGAGGTTAGACTTGTACTGATTAAAGCAAGTAGAAAGAAAGCGTACTTCATGTGGCCAGGAATAGGTTTATATCAATGTATGAAGCGCTGAAGATGCTAAAAATTTTACATTTTAGCAACGAATGCTTCACTTAACAAAGAAAACTTCTCCTAATGCAATTGAGTAACAGCCTTCTAACTAGAGGTCGAAAACAGATGATCTTTTTGTATAGATCAGATCCTTAATCCGCATCCAAAAAGCTAGAAAAAGGTAGAGTGCAAAACCAAATCCAAGCGTGATAAAGGTTAAATAAATAAAACTCAACCGAACCACTCTTGGGCGGATTCCCCAAGAGTCACCAATACGTTGGCAGACCCGAAACCCCCAGAACTGCAGAAAATGAAGTAAACGCTGAAACGAAGAGGGCATAGATCGGATTACACGAGTGGACCGTCCCAGCTCATCACACCTCCCATAAGGTTATAGGCGTTTTCGATGCCCTTAGAGCGGAGTATCGCGCAGGCTTGTCCAGATCTGTTGCCAGAACGGCAGTATACAAAATAAGACGCTTCAGGGTCAAATGAGTCAATGGCCTGCATAAATGCCTGAGGATTGAAGATGTCGTGATTAATCGCTCCTTCTATCTTTCCATCAGCCACCTCTTGGGCAGTACGCACATCAAGTATAACTGCATTTGAAGTTGCAGCTAATTTTTCTTTCCATTGTTCCTGAGTCAAATCCATTTTTTGAATAATTTTTGTCAAAGATAATGCGGGATGCGTTATAAAGTTTGTAACTCAAGTAACGCTTCTTCAAGTTCTCTGCGCTCCAAAGGCTTCATAAAGAACTTGCGATGCGACTTATAGGCCATTAAGGTAACAGGGATTGCAGGCAACACCCAACCCTCATCAATCTTATGCCGCCATTCAAAATCTAATCCTTGATCGATCAACCAAATAGGCTGAGTCATTTGAAGTTCCTCTACTACTTCAAGCACCGCTGTGTCCCATACCTTCTTTCGATCAAGGCTCACAAACACAAGCTCTACCTCAGCGGGATGTGCTTTTACAAAGGCTTCGAATTCAGGGATCTCTTTCAGACAGGGTGTACACCAGCTGGCCCAAAAATTATACACCTTTACCTTAGACCCAGGCGCTTCAGCAACCTTTTCAATTAGTGTATCGGTATCCATGGTAACAAACTGATCCGTAGCCTTGTTATTCGATCCGCAACTAGAGAGTACAAAAGCGAAGAAAAGAATCCCCCCCGTTCTTAACCTAGAATAAGTTTTAATAGCCGCCTCCATGATATTAAAAGTTCAAGCGTTTAGAATGAATACCTTTGACTCAAAATTACGCAATGAAAAAAGAAGATTTTCTATCCTCGCGTCAATGGCGGTACGCGACTAAAAAATTCGATCCCGACAAAAGGGTGACCGCAGAATCTTTTGAGCTGATCTTAGAAGCCATTAGACTTACGCCTACTTCTTACGGTTTGCAACCTTTTAAGGTTTTTGCAATTGAGAATACGGGATTAAGGCAAGCACTTAGAGAAGCCGGATTCGGTCAGTCGCAATTCACAGATGCATCTCATCTTTTGGGCTTTGCTCATTTAGAAGCCTTTTCAGAAGAGCTTATAGATCGCTTCGCAGGACTTGTCCGTGATATCCGCAAACCAGAACCAGAGAAAATTGAAGGTTACGCCTCTTTTCTAAAGAATTTATTCGGAAGCTGGACGAATGACCAGAAATCACGTTGGGCCGACAAGCAAATGTATTTGGCTCTAGGGAATGCCCTGCAAGCTGCGGCAGAATTAAAAGTTGACAGTTGCGCCTTAGAGGGTTTTGATGTCGAAAAGGCAAATGCCATACTTCAATTGCCAGAAGGGTTAAAGGTTAGTGCATTCTTGGCTTTAGGATACCGCTCAACTGAAGATCAAACACAGCATCTTCCGAAAGTACGAGTGGCGCATGAAGATCTTTTTGTCACCCTCTAGAGTTTTGTCAATTTCTTTTTAATCTTTAGGAGCATATTGTATATTTGACCTCGATGAAAAGAAAAAACGTTTCTCAACTTTGGTGGTCACCCTTGCTCAGCAATAGGTGATGAAACGGTATTTATAAAAAGTAGAGAGCCTGTCATCACGACAGGCTCTTTTTATTTTGAAGCCATGCAATACAAACTTCATACACAGTACAAAAAGATTGTAGCAGACACGCTGACTCCTGTTAGTATGTATCTCAAACTGCGCGATCAATTCGAAGGTAGCTTTCTTCTAGAGAGCAGTGACTATCATACAAGCGAAAACAGCTTCTCTTACATCTGCTGTAATCCGCTTGCCTCGTTTAAAATTGAAAAAGGGAATTTTATCGCCCACTATCCGAACGATCGCGATGAACAACTCACTCTTAGCACCACCACTGAATTGATTAATGCCATTCAAGACTTTAGTGGGCAATTTGAAAGCGATACGCTTGATTTTAAATTTGTGAGTAATGGTCTTTTCGGATACACCAGTTATGACGCTGTCCAATATTTTGAATCGGTCGATCTCGATCCTGATAAACCCGGAATAGAGATTCCAGAAATGCATTACACGCTATTTCAAAACATCATCGCCATTGATCACTTTAAAAACGAAGCCTACCTCTTCTGCCATAGTCTAGATCATCAGAACAATCTAGATCGTTTAGAAAAGCTTCTTCGAGAGGCACAGTTTAGCACCTTCAGTTACACTAACGAAGGAGCCACCACCTACAACATGAGTGATGAGGATTTCAAGGCTCTTGTGACCAAAGCCAAAGAACACTGCCAGCGTGGAGATGTTTTTCAATTGGTGCTCTCTAGAAGAACTGAGCAGCGATTCAAAGGAGATGAATTCAATGTCTACCGCGCCTTGCGTTCTGTCAACCCTAGCCCCTACCTGTTCTATTTTGATTACACCGATTTTAAACTATTCGGATCTTCGCCTGAAGCACAATTAATTGTACAAGACGGAAGGGCTGAAATTCATCCAATCGCAGGTACTTACCGGCGCACAGGTAATGATGAGCAAGATGCTGCTTTAGCCAAGAGGCTCTCTGAAGATGAGAAAGAAAACGCAGAGCACGTAATGCTCGTAGACCTCGCCCGCAACGATCTAAGTCGCAATGGTTCAGAAATAGAAGTCAAGACGTATAGGGAAGTGCAATACTTTTCGCATGTAATCCACCTGGTTTCTAAAGTGATCGCCAAGAAACAGCCTAATGTTTCTTCTTTACAGCTGATGGCGGATACCTTTCCGGCCGGAACACTCAGCGGAGCCCCAAAACCTATGGCACTAAGACTTATTGAACGTTATGAACCCACTAAAAGAGGGTATTACGGAGGAGCCATCGGAATATTCGACTTTAACGACAATTACAACCATGCTATACTCATACGTTCGTTCTTAAGCCATCAAAGCACTTTGTATTACCAGGCCGGTGCAGGAATCGTAGCCTCTTCTTCGGAAGAAAGCGAACTCCAAGAAACCTATAATAAACTCGGGGCGCTACAAAAAGCGCTAGAATTAGCAGAAACCCTATGACGTCAGGCCAACGCATCTTAATTATCGATAATTACGACAGTTTTGTCTACAACATCGTTCATTACCTCAACCTATTAGGGTGTGAAACTACAGTCGTTCGCAATGATCAATTCGAACTAGACCTTATCACCTCCTTTGACCGTGTGGTGTTGTCGCCCGGTCCGGGAATCCCAGAAGAAGCCGGAAAGCTACTCGAGGCGATAGAATTCATAAAGTGTCTTAAAAAACCTATTCCGACTCTAGGAGTATGTCTAGGGCATCAAGCTATCGCCGAGTCGTTCGGAGCACAACTCACCAATCTCGATCAAGTGTATCACGGCCTTAGCTCAGCAATTACTATAGACACTGATAGTCTCTTGTATAAAGACCTAGAAACACCACTCGTTGTGGGTAGGTATCATTCTTGGGTGGTTTCAGATCTTGAAAATCTTCCGCTTGAGGTGACTGCACGAGACGAGAACGGCACCATCATGTCGTTTCAACACAACAATTTACCCTTTACCGGTGTTCAGTACCATCCTGAATCAGTACTTACACCGAAGGGCTTAGAACTCATCAAGAACTGGTTACGCTCATGAAAGCACTACTGAATCGACTTATCGCGCACGAAAGCCTCATGAAAGACGAGGCCAAGCAGGTACTTATAGAAATTTCTGAAGGTAAATACGACTCTCACCAAGTGGCGGCCTTCATGACCATATTCATGATGCGCAGCATCACTGTTGATGAGCTAGCCGGATTTCAAGAAGCGCTCCAATCGCTTTGCATCGCTATAGATGTGAGTGATTTTGACCCTATTGATTTATGCGGAACAGGAGGTGATCAAAAAGACACCTTCAACATATCGACATTAGCCTCTTTTGTCACTGCAGGTGCTGGAGTCCCTGTGGCAAAGCACGGTAATTACGGAGTGAGCTCTAGCTGTGGAAGCAGTAACGTTATGGAACACCTTGGTATTACCTTTACGAGTGATGCTGATGTCCACCAAAGATGTCTAGAAAAAGCCGGAATCTGTATTTTTCATGCACCCCTTTTTCATCCGGCCATGAAAGCGGTAGCTCCCATAAGACGTGCTTTAGGCGTCAAGACATTCTTTAATATGTTAGGTCCTCTAGTGAATCCGGGCATGGTTAAAAAGCAAATGGTTGGAGTGTTTAATCTCGAACTCGCCCGCCTATACGCCTATCGCTTTCAGCAAACACAAGTTCAGTATGGCATCGTACATGCTTTAGACGGATACGACGAAGTCTCCCTTACGGGTAAAGCGAAACTCATCACTCCCCAGGGAGAACGGCTTATTGATGCCCCGCATTTTGGATTCGAACGACTCCACCCTGATACCATTAAAGGAGGAAGTGACGTGGGTGCATCCGCCGAGATCTTCATGAATGTACTTCAAGGAAAGGGCACTGACGCGCAGCATCAAGTGGTACTCGCAAATGCAGCCCTAGCCATAGCGGTCGCCCAATCCTCAACAATAGAAACGGCGCTTGAAAAGGCAAAAGATTCATTGTTCAACAAAAAAGGGCTTCAAGCCTTCAATACCCTCAAAACCGTTTCGGCCTCATGAATATTTTAGACCAAATCATGCGCCAAAAGTCGGTTGAAGTAAGCGCAAAAAAAGCAGCAATACCTATTGAAGCACTTAAAGACTTTCAGTTTTTTCAGCGCTCAACGGTATCTGCTCGAGAAGCCTTAACTCAAGGTGGAATTATAGCAGAACACAAACGAAAATCACCGTCAAAACCTAGTATTCAACCTCAATCAAAGGCACAAGATGTGGTGAAACTTTACGACGAAGGGGGCGCAGCGGTGATGTCTATCTTAACGGATACTGTATTCTTTGGCGGAAGTCTAGACGACTTACTCATCGCAAGAAACAATACAGAAAGGCCGCTTTTGAGAAAGGACTTCATTTTTGATCCCTACCAAGTGTATGAAGCGAAAGCCTATGGAGCTGATCTTATTCTTCTCATTGCCGCAGTGCTTTCGCGTGAGCAGATTGAAACATTGACAAATTTGGCGCATCAGCTAGGTCTTGAGGTGTTATTAGAAGTACATAGTAAGATGGAGCTCGAAGAAAAAGGTACCGATGCAGTAGACCTGCTTGGGGTGAATCATCGTGATCTTAAAACCTTTAAGGTAGACCTTAGCCTGGGAGAAGAGTTGTTGCCGTTAATGCGCAATCATCAAATACCAGTAGCTGAAAGCGGATTGCAATCGATAGAGGACATTCAAAAACTATATAAACTTGGATTCAAAGGCTTTTTAATAGGAGAATACTTGATGAAAGAGACTGATCCGTCGGCTACACTTCACCAATTAAACACCCTTTTCGCATGAGTGCCGATCTTCAACTAAAAGTCTGTGGCATTCGAGATCAAGCTCATGAATTGGATAGGCTCGGAGTGGATTATATCGGTCATATTTTTTGGGAAGGCTCAAGTCGTCACCTCACTGATGAGACCGCTAAACCTTTCAAAGAACAACAACTCAATGCCAAACGCGTAGGCGTTTTTGTCAATCCATCAATTGAAGAAATACAGCGTCGGTGCGAGAAGTATGCACTGGATGCCGTTCAACTGCACGGAGCAGAATCTCCCGACTTTTGTAAGGGCATTAGATCCACCTTTGAGGGTGAGATATGGAAGGCTTTCGCGGTAGACGAAAGTTTTGATTTTGAAAGCACAAAGCCATTTGAAGACGCTATTGATCACTTCGTCTTTGATGCACGCGGAAAACTACCCGGAGGCAACGGCACTACCTTTAATTGGAGCCTGCTTGAGGCCTATGAAGGATCAATAGGCTATTTACTCTCAGGAGGCATAGGTCCTGATTCTATAAACGAGATACAGGCTTTTATGCATACCCCCTATGCCAAAAAATGTGTTGGACTTGACCTCAACAGCAAATTCGAAATTCGTCCGGGAGAAAAGGACATTGTAAAACTAGCTAACTTCATCAAACAAATTAAGGCGTTATGAAACAAGTGAGTTATCACGCAGATGAACAAGGATTTTATGGAGAATTCGGAGGAGCATTTATACCCGAAATGCTGTATCCGAATACCGAAGAACTGCGAAAGAGTTATTTAGAGATCACTTCTAGACCTGAATTTCAAAAGGAGTTCAAGGCCTTACTAAAGGATTATGTCGGACGCCCTACCCCCCTGTTTTACGCCTCTCGGCTCTCAGAAAAATACCAAACAAAAATTTATCTGAAACGAGAAGATCTTTGCCACACCGGTGCACACAAGGTGAATAATACGATTGGGCAGATCTTACTCGCAAAGGCGCTAGGAAAAAAGCGCATTATTGCCGAGACCGGTGCCGGACAACACGGTGTAGCCACCGCCACAGTATGTGCCCTCATGGGTATTGAATGTGTGGTGTATATGGGAGCTCTAGACATCAAAAGACAGGCGCCGAACGTCGCGCGCATGAAATTGTTGGGTGCCACGGTTAGAGCGGCTGAGTCTGGGAGCAAGACCTTAAAAGACGCTACAAACGAGGCTATCCGTGATTGGATCAATAATCCTGTAGACACACACTATATTATCGGATCAGTGGTTGGTCCGCATCCTTACCCCGATATGGTTGCACGGTTTCAGTCTGTAATCTCAGAAGAAATTGGAAGTCAACTCATGGAGAAAGAAGGAAGAGAGCTTCCTGATTACGTAATCGCTTGTGTCGGCGGGGGGAGCAATGCTGCAGGGATATACTACCACTATCTCGATCGTCCTGAGGTCAAACTCGTAGCCGTCGAAGCGGCTGGTAAGGGAGTTGATTCAGGACACAGCGCAGCCACCTCAGCCTTAGGAAAGGTGGGTATTATTCACGGAAGCAAGACCCTGCTCATGCAAACCGGAGACGGTCAAATCACTGAGCCCTATTCTATTTCTGCCGGTTTAGATTATCCAGGAGTTGGCCCAATGCACGCCCATTTATTTACTTCAAAAAGAGCTCAATTCATCTCTATAACAGACGAGAAGGCTATGGAGGCCGGACGCGAGTTGGCCGCCCTAGAAGGCATCATTCCGGCTATCGAGACTTCTCATGCCTTTGCCGTATTCGAAACCTTAAAGTGTAAAAAAGAGGATGTTGTGGTGGTCAACCTTTCTGGAAGAGGAGACAAAGACTTACAAACCTATATTGACTATTTCGAACTATGATGCGGATTCAAAAAACGTTAAAAAACAAAGAGGCCCTACTGTCGATTTATGCCACTGCCGGCTATCCGCAGCTCAACGATACCGTTGAAGTCTTAAAACAACTTCAAGCGTCAGGTGTTGATATGATTGAAATTGGATTGCCGTTTAGCGATCCTTTAGCAGACGGACCCACCATTCAAGAGAGTTCAACTACAGCTCTTGAAAACGGCATGTCGACCGAGGTACTTTTCAAGCAACTAGAAGGTATTCGTGAGCACATTCACATTCCACTAATTATAATGGGCTACTTTAACCCTGTGCTGCAGTACGGAGTAGAAGCCTTTTGTCAAAAATGCCAAGCTATCGGAATCGACGGCATCATATTACCCGATCTCCCATTAGAAATCTATCAACGTGAGTACCAAGACATCTTCGAGCGCTATGGATTGTCGATGATTTTCTTAATCACCCCCCAAACCTCTGATGAGCGCATCCGTGCCATTGAAGCTGCCAGCAGCAGCTTTATTTATATGGTGAGTTCGGCTAGTACTACCGGAAAGGTAAACGGCTTTAGTGATGAGAATAGAGCCTATTTTAAGCGCATAGCAGATATGCACCTCAAGGTGCCTACTGTGGTTGGGTTTGGTATTGCAGATGCCGAAACGTTTCAGCAGGCCACTGCTTTCAGTAAGGGAGCAATTATCGGATCGGCCTTTATTCGTCACCTCAAACAACACGGGGTAGAACAGATAGCGTCCTTTATTCATTCTTTAAAACCATCGCATGTTTAAAAAGTACAAAAGTCAACTCTTGAATGCCCTTCTTTTCTGTGTAGTCCCGGGCTTATTACCCTTCTCAGCTGAACCTCACATTGTTGGCAAAGTGCGATGGGTTATGGGTGGAGCCGTGGGAATGCAACCCATGGATTACTTTGACCTGTTTTTACACGGATCACCTTTTGTGTATCTCGCCTATGTTTTGATTAAAATGCTAAAAGAAAGCCTCTCGCCTAACGCGTAAATACAGGCTTTAATGCATCCTTGGATTGAGTCGCATCGAAGCGGTACCCTTCTGCCTCAAAGTTCTTTATGCTTTCGATGTCAGGGCACTGTTCCTCAACTAGATATCGGGCCATAACACCGCGCATACGCTTGGCATAAAATGAAATGATCTTGAAAGATCCGTTTTTAAAATCCTTGAATTCGGGATGAACTACAGGCTGTTGAAGCGCCTTAAAATCAAGAACCTTGCTGTATTCTTTACTCGCTAAATTCACCACCAACTCATCGGCTTCCAATTCTTGACTAAAGGCTTCGGTTAGACGTTGCCTCCAGAATTCATAGAGTGATGACGCCTTGCCGATAGAAAGCGAAGTACCCATCTCTAAACGATAGGGCTGTATCGCATCTAGCGGTCGAAGCATGCCGTATAATCCTGAAAGGATCCTTACCCTGTTCTGCAGATCTGGGACTTTAGTTAACGCCAAACTGTATACATCTAAACCTTTATAAACATCTCCATCGAAAGCATAAGATGCAGGCCGAGAATTTTCAGCAGTTGCCGTTAACGAAAAGGACTGATTTCTCTGAACATTCAAAGCGGCCAAATCTGAAGAAATATGCATCAATTTCTGAAGCTCAGGAGCTTTCAGCTTCTTGAGTTCTCTTTGAACCTTAACCGTGTAGTCTAGAAACTGCGGTTCGCTAAAGGTTACTTTAGGAAGCTCAGATTCGAAATCTAGTGTCTTTGCAGGTGAGAGTAAAATTTTCATAGCATTTTTAAAGGGTTGAGTAGGCCTGCCATTTTTCGATACAGGCGCTCATATCATTAGGAATTTCAGACTCAAAAGTTAAGAATTTTCCAGAAGTCGGATGTTCAAAACCAAGCGTCTTGGCATGCAGTGCCTGCCTAGGTAATAGCTTAAAACAATTATCTACAAACTGCTTGTATTTGGTAAAGGTGGTGCCCTTCAGAATGGCATTTCCACCGTAGCGTTCGTCATTAAAAAGCGGATGTCCCACATGTTTCATGTGCGCTCTAATCTGATGGGTACGACCGGTTTCAAGCACACACTTTACTAAACTAACATAGCGAAAGGAAGCTATCACCTCATAGTGGGTTACCGCTGGTTTTCCGTGCGCTCCATCTTCAAAAACATCCATCTGTAGACGGTTCTTAAAACTTCGTCCAATATGGCCCTCAATCGTCCCTCGCTCTTCTTCAAACGCACCCCATACCAATGCTACATATTCGCGCTGCGAAGTCTTCTCGGCAAATTGTCGCGTAAGGTGAACCAAGGCGGTTGCCGTTTTGGCAATCACCAACAAACCGGAGGTGTCTTTATCTATACGATGCACTAAGCCAGGACGATCGTCACTGTTTAGCGGTAAATCTTTAAAGTGATGCAGCAGCGCGTTGAGTAAGGTTCCCGAGTAATTACCATGCCCCGGATGAACGACCATGCCAGCAGGCTTATTGACCACCACCACATCGTCATCCTCATAAACGATATCCAAAGGTATATCTTCAGCTACCAGGAGGTTTTCATAGGGCGGATGCTCAAACAGCACACGCACCACATCATCTGGCTTTACTTTATAATTTTGTTTAACGGGGGCATCGTTTACCCAGATGTTACCGTTTTTAGCAGCGGCCTGAATCTTAGAACGGGTCGCGTTTTCAATGAAATTCATCAAAAATAAATCGACCCGCAAGGGGTCTTGCCCTTTGGAAGCTGTAAAGACATAGTGCTCGTGAAGCGTCTCAGCGTCAAACTGATCCTCTCCTAAATCATCGCTTAGTCCACTCATTGAATACTATCCTTTCCGTTACCAAGCACTAAAACTAAAAGCTCTTTTTGATCCACTAAAGTACCTGCAGAAACTAAAGAGTCTCCAAGTTGAACCCCATATACCATATTCTTGCCAATGGCATCGATATAGGTAGATGAGTCTCTTACTTTTAAGCCTGCCGAAGTTAGTTTAATCCGTGCATTGCGCTCGGTAAATTGGATCACTTCTGGTAGGGCTATCTTATCGTATTCACCTCGATTCAGAACAATATATACCTTGCGATTAGGCTTAACCGCTTTACCTGCAGCTGGGTTCTGTTCTCGAATGGCAAAGGGAGCGAAAGTATCGCTGTAGGCGATGGTATCGTAAATTTCAACCCTCAACCCTAACCTATTCAAAACATCAGAAGCCTCATCAACACTCTTTCCCGTTAAGTTAGGAACCTTAACCTCGGTGCTGTGCTCCGTAAAAAAGGCCAAACCCCATCCGGTTAAAGTGATCAGTACAAACATCAAACCTGCCGCGATGACCAACTGGATGAAAAAAATCTTGGAAATAAAAAAAGAGAAGAACCTCTTCATAGCTTAACTTTCAAGGACCAAAGATAGAAAAAGGGGTGATTTTTAGTACTTTTCAGCCCACAAGATCAATTCGAATGGATGGACCACAAAAGCGCTTAAAAGTTGCCGTAGTCATGGGCGGTTTCTCTGAAGAACGAGAGATCTCTCTTTTAAGTGGAGCAAACGTATGCGAACATCTCGACTCAAAAATCTTTGAGGTCTTTCCGATCGACATCGCTCAAAACTCATGGGAATGCATTCTGGACACTAAACGCTATCCCATCGATAAACGCGATTTTAGCCTTCAGCTCAGTGATAAAGTGGTCCGATTTGACGTGGTCTTCAACGCCATCCACGGATCTCCTGGAGAAAATGGTCTATTAGCGGCATACTTTGAACTATTGGGCATCAAGCAGACTGCAAGCGACCATTACAGTTCGGCCATAACTTTCAATAAACGCGACTTATTGTGCATCGCCCGAGAACTTGGTATTCCTACAGCAAAATCCCAAGCGATTCATTACAACAACCAAGAGGATTACTCAACGATCATCGAGCAACTAAAATTGCCTGTATTTGTAAAAGCCAATCGCTCTGGTAGCAGCTTTGGAATCGAAAAGATAGAGGTAGCTAAAGCCCTACCGGCAGCCATAAAACGCGTGGCCGAAGTCGATAAAGAGGTTCTGATAGAAGAAGCCCTAGTAGGTCCCGAGATTACCATCGGAGTGGTGAGGCTCCATGGTAAACTCGAAGCATTACCGGCAACGCTCATCGAAACTGAAAATGTATTCTTCGATTATGAAGCAAAATACAAAGGAGCTTCTAGAGAAATCACACCCGCCCCTCTTCCGCAAGCAATGATAGACACCGCCAATAAGATGGCCATTAAGCTTCATGACTATTTGGGACTTCAAGGCGTCTCGCGTTCAGAATTTATTTTGGTAGATGGTGTCCCACATCTATTAGAGATCAACACTACCCCTGGACTGACTAAAAAAAGTCTCATTCCTCAGCAGATAGCCGCTCATGGAAGTAATCTTGCAGCACTTTTTGAGGCAATGATCCACGAAGCGCTCAGCCATTAATTTGTACCTTTCGGTCATGAATAAGGCGATTTTTCCGGGTTCTTTTGATCCTATAACTCTAGGACATTACGACATCATCCAACGCGGCTTGCAATTGTTCGACCATCTGGTGGTAGCCATCGGGGACAACAGCGATAAGTCGTATCGATTTAGTCTTGCAGAGCGTCTCGAGTTTTTACAACAAACATTCAAAAATGAGCCGCGTATTGAAATCACCACCTATTCGGGCCTAACCGTTGATTACTGTAAATCAATCGAGGCTCAGTTCATCTTAAGAGGGCTTAGAAATCCTGCTGACTTTGAATTCGAAAAGGCCATTGCACATACGAACAGAACGCTTTCTAAAATTGAGACCGTGTTCTTGTTAACCGCCTCTGACAAAGCCTTTATCAGTTCATCTATTGTGCGAGATGTATTAAAACACCAAGGAGACATCAGTGCCTTGGTGCCCACAGCAGTGAGTGAGCTTATTGCTAATCATGACCGTTGAAGAGTCCTATTATATTCTTGTAGGAGTGACGCAAGGCGACGCGCTGCTCTTGTTCTCCTAACCACACTACTTCTGTGATTCCTTCCTCTAACTGAGGTTTGAGTTCGCCTTTAAAATCAGATCGCATGTCATACCAATAGGTCGTTTTCAAGCGCATCTCTCCTCGGCGTCTAAAAATATGATAGGTGATCGCTCTATGAGGTCCAAGCATTACGTCAGGTAGACCAGTCTCTTCGCACACCTCTCTTACGGCTGCATCTTCAAGCCGCTCGTTCTTTTCAACTTTACCCTTAGGTAGGTCCCACTTATTGTTTCGGTGGATGAATAATACCTCATGCTTTTTGTTCCGCACAAGACCCCCGGCGGCAATCACCTCTTTGAACGATTTTTTGAATACCGTTAGCGGATCTTTAGCTTCAGAAAACCTCAGGTAAACAGGATTCTTTTTTTGCTTTACGAGCAGCGAACTCACAAGTTCACGCAAGTCCTTTTTTGAATCGATTTGCTTGGTTTTTTCGTGCTGCTCACAGCTGTGTGAAAGAAGAACGATTCGATTCTCATTTACGAAAACTTCGTACATTCGCGCTTATGATTTTGGACAAAGAAACAGCCTTTAAAACAGCAGAACTTCTCTTACAAATAAAGGCAATTCAACTGAATCCTGAAACCCCATTTACATGGGCATCAGGAATAAAGTCTCCCATCTATTGTGACAATCGTTTAGCACTTTCTTATCCGACGGTTAGAAACTATCTGCGTCAAGAGTTTGTGCGCAAAATCGAACAACAATTTGGTACTCCAGAGGTGATTGCCGGGGTGGCCACAGGAGCCATTGGCATGGGTATTTTGGTTGCTGAGGCTATGGGACTGCCCTTTATCTACGTTCGACCAGAACCAAAAGGTCATGGACGAATGAATCAAATTGAAGGACGACTTGAGAAAGGACAAAAGGTGGTGGTTGTCGAGGATTTAATTTCAACGGGCGGAAGCAGCTTTAAGGCGGTTGAAGCTTTGGAAGAAGGAGGAGCAGTGATCAAAGGAATGGCGGCCATATTCACCTACAACTTCGAAAATGCACAGTCGCTTTTTGAAACAAATGATCTCAGCGTAATTACGCTCAGTGACTATCAGCATCTCATTGCTTATGCCGAATCCCATGAACTCATTACGCCTGATCAATTAGAACTTTTGGCAAAATGGAGGTCAAATCCCAAGGAATGGCTCAATGCCTAAACCTTTAAATAAACCACTATGGAAATTTCAACGAATCAACTCGCAATCTCAACCTCTAAAACCAACTTGTTCGAGTTTCTTTCAAAGGTCGAAAACTTTGAAGCCATTATGCCTGAGAATATCAGTGTCTTTAAAGTCATTGACGATGACGCCTTTAAGTTTGCGCTGAAGGGAATGCCTGAAATTGTATTAAAATTCACTGAGCGCCAGCCCGTAGATAAGATCGTATTGGGCTCTACCAACGATCAATTTCCTTTTGAACTCGAAGGGCTCATTGGGGGCACAGAAGATGAAGCTACCCTAAGTCTTCGTTTTAGTGGATCTTTTAACCCCATGATCAGCATGATGATCAAGAATCCATTGACCAACTTCATCGAGACCTTAGCCCAGAAGACCGTTCAACATTTCGCTGAATAATCAAAATGCGTTTCTGCACTATCTAAGAACAATACATCTCCATTAGGGTCTCTTACGCGCAATCTTCCGTCTTCATTCACTCCTAGAATAGTGACATTGTGGAAGGAGTTATCCTGAACAGCTACACAACAGCATTCTCCCTTCTGATATAAATGCGATTCAAAATGTTGAATAAGCCTAGAATACTCTTTGGCATTTAAGTCTTGAATTTCAGAAAACCTTTTCTCGACAAGCGCCGAAAGACTCCGTGCCATCTCGTCAATATCTAAACTTTTTCCTGTTTCGTTCCTAACAGAAGTAGCATGTTCGAGCGCCTTAAAATGCTCTTGATTGAGATTGATACCTATACCCACAACAAACGGACTCGCTGAGGCTCCTAATAAGGCACGCTCTACTAAGATTCCACAAATCTTTTTTGAACCTGCCATTATGTCGTTTGGCCATTTAATCTTCAAATCGGGAACCTGAAGTTGCTCTAACCATTGGTAAACAAGCAGTGATACGTGAACAATAACTGCAAAAGATTGTGAAAATTCATTCGTAGGATCAGGCAGTAAAAAACTGATTGTTAGGTTTTTACCGGCTTCACTTTGCCAAACCTCTCCTCTCCTTCCACGGCCTGCAGTTTGATCTAAAGTATATACTGCAACCGGTGGCTCAAAAATACCCTGACGCCACAATGCTGACAAATACGAATTCGTCGAAGGTGTGGCATCTAGTTTGATTATAGTCATTTAACAATAACTTTAAGGGAGTATTTACAAGAAACAGTAACGAAGCAGTGCAAAATACGCTAATTTTGTCATGCGAATCTAAACCGTTTTAATGCAAGAAAACAAACAGTCGTCAGACGAACTCATCGCCCTCATTATTGACGGCATAGAAGATGTTAAAGGAGTAGAGATCAACCTCTTAGATCTTCGTGATATTGACAATACAGTTTGCGATTTCTTCATTATCTGCAACGGTACCTCTAATACCCATGTGAACGCCATTGTTTCATCCGTTCAAAAAAAGGTGAGTAAGGCCATTAAAACAAAGCCTTGGCATGTTGAAGGAACAGACAACTCTGAATGGGTTTTAATGGATTACGTAAACGTGGTCGTTCATGTCTTTCAGCGCCCTATCCGTGAGCGTTATGACATCGAGGGTTTATGGGGAGACGCAAAGCTCACTGCCATTGAGAGATCCTTCTCTTAAAGTTGAGCCCTCTAAAAAATTGAATTATGAGTAAGAATAATACCAAGAAACCCTCAAAATACGGCTGGAT
>CAJXTX010000023.1 GCA_913060705.1 uncultured Bacteroidota bacterium
AAAATTGAATTATGAGTAAGAATAATACCAAGAAACCCTCAAAATACGGCTGGATTTTTTATGCCGCCATTTTGGTTTTTATCGCTGTGAACCTCTTTGGAGGCCTCGCTTTTAATAGCACTGAGAAAACCACCACCTCACAGCTAGAAGATTTTATGAAGCAAGGCGACGTTGCCAAAGTCGTCATCATAACCAATACTAGACAGGCAAAGGTTTTTCTCACCCAAGAAGCCCTCTCTAAAGAAGAGCACCGAAAAGTGTCTGACAGTCCGCTACTTCCATCTGCGACCCTGGCACCACAATACGTGTTAGACTTTGGTGACCTACAGAATTTTGAAAACAAAATCAACGAGCTCAAAAGAGAATATGCCCTGGATACCGTCTTAGATTACGATAAAGAAAATAACTATCTACTCGAGCTTTTAATTTCTGTATTGCCTTTTGTCCTCATTATCGGAGTATGGATATTTCTTATGCGGCGCATGTCTGGCTCAGGAGGTGGAGGAGCAGGA
This sequence comes from uncultured Bacteroidota bacterium, assembly GCA_913060705.1. Lineage (GTDB taxonomy): Bacteria > Bacteroidota > Bacteroidia > Flavobacteriales > Flavobacteriaceae > UBA3478. Next base: position 513 of record CAJXTX010000023.1, read on the forward strand.
GGACAAATCTTTAGCATCGGAAAATCGAAAGCAAAACTCTTTGATGAAAAGAAAGATACACGCACTTCTTTTAAAGACGTGGCCGGACTTGAAGGTGCCAAAGAAGAGGTTCAAGAAATTGTTGAGTTCTTAAAGAATCCAGATAAGTACACCGCTTTAGGAGGTAAAATTCCAAAAGGAGCTTTACTCGTTGGCCCTCCGGGTACGGGTAAAACACTTCTAGCGAAAGCTGTCGCCGGAGAAGCGCGCGTTCCTTTTTTCTCGCTATCAGGATCAGACTTTGTTGAAATGTTTGTGGGAGTGGGAGCTTCAAGAGTTAGAGATCTTTTTAAGCAGGCAAAAGACAAGTCTCCGGCTATCATATTTATCGACGAAATCGATGCCATTGGTAGAGCCAGAGGAAAGAATAATATCACGGGCTCAAACGACGAACGTGAGAATACTTTAAATCAGTTGCTCACTGAAATGGACGGTTTCGGAACCAATACCAACGTCATCGTACTGGCAGCTACGAACAGAGCTGATGTTCTTGACAAGGCACTTATGCGTGCCGGAAGGTTTGACCGCCAAATCTATGTAGATCTTCCGGATCTCAATGAGCGTAAAGAAATCTTTGAAGTTCACCTACGTCCTATTAAAACGGCAGAAACGCTAGATGTAGATTTTCTTGCACGTCAAACACCCGGATTCTCTGGAGCAGACATTGCAAACGTCTGTAACGAGGCTGCCCTTATCGCAGCAAGAAATGAGCATAAGGCGGTGACCAAGCAAGATTTCTTAGATGCGGTAGACCGCATCGTTGGAGGACTTGAAAAGAAAAATAAAATCATCACTGCCGAAGAAAAGAAAACCATTGCTTTTCACGAAGCAGGACATGCAACTGTGAGCTGGATGCTCCGTTACGCAGCACCCTTAGTAAAAGTATCAATTGTTCCGCGGGGACAGTCATTAGGTGCTGCCTGGTACCTTCCTGAAGAACGTCAAATTGTGAGACCCGAGCAATTAATGGATGAGATGTGTGCTACCATGGGAGGACGGGCAGCAGAAAAAGTCATTTTTGATACCATTTCAACAGGAGCACTAAGTGATCTAGAAAAGGTTACCAAGCAGGCACGTGCTATGGTGACCATTTACGGACTGAATGAGAAATTGGGTAATGTAACCTTCTACGATTCATCAGGGCAAAATGATTACGGATTCACTAAACCCTACAGTGAGGTAACGGCTAAATTAATCGATGACGAAATCTCTAAAATTATCGAGGAGCAATATCAGAGGGCCATACAGATCTTGAAAGAGCACAAAGACAAGCTTACGACTTTAGCAAATCGATTGCTTGAGAAAGAGGTTATCTTTAAAGACGATTTAGAACATATCTTTGGAAAGAGACCTTTTGAGGTAGTTGAAGAAACAGAAGCGCCTCAAAATACCGAAAACAGCGAAGAAAATAGCGAAGAAACCGTATAACAGAGAGACAGGCTCGAATGAACTTTTTTAAACGCCTTTTTGGAACTACCGCAAAAGATAGTACACAAGGCGTGCCAGAGTCTGATCAAGCATCTACAGAGGATGTAGCTATAGACATGCTCTTTCTTCAAGAGTTCAAAAAGAACAAAGGAAAGTTCATCTATTGCGTATCAGAAGAGGAGATTCAATCGAATCTAGACGCTATCCTTGAAGAAAATAGCTGGAGAGCAGACCAAGTTCTTTGCTTCAGTGAAGATCTCACTAAAGCGTACGGAAACAACTTGGTATTGACCACTAACCCTTCATCTTCAAAGATCTTTTTTACCGAATGTGAACACCTCATCGCTAACCAAGGCTCTGTGCTGGTTTGTTCGCGTCAATTGAGGAGTATCAAACAAGAAGAACTCCCTGAGCACTTAATTATTCTGGCGAGAACCTCTCAGATCGTAAGGTCGATTTCAAGCGCCTTGAAATCTATAAAGCAACGCTATTCAGGTCAACCGCTACCCACTAAAATCACCTCGTTTAAAAACAATCATATCACAGAAGAAAATCAAGACGACTTCATGCATTACGGCTCAAAAACGAAGAACCTATATTTGCTGTTATTGGAAGACTATTAGTCTATGAATACTATCATTCTTCGATCTGCCAGTGGAGCGCTGTATGTTCTTCTCTTTATAGGGACGGTGCTTTCGCCCTACTCTATCCTCTTTCAATTGTTTATTGGAGCCTTAACCGTACTATCGGCCTATGAACTGGCTCGCATGCAATCCAAGTCAATACCTTGGGCTATAGTGACTGCAGTCGTTACATTAGCCGCTGGCACCCTTATTTTGCCTCCCCTTTTAACGGGTTTTTTGGGGGCGGTACTCGCACTCATTGCCTTGTTATGCTTCAAGTCGTCTTTTAAAATTCCTCGCTTTATGTGGATGTATTCACTGGTGTACATGGCACTTGGAATTAGCAGTTTTTATGAGGTTTACGCTACTAGTCAATGGCTCTGTTTTGCCATGCTCGTTATCTTGTGGACCAATGACACCCTAGCCTATGCAGTAGGCTCTTTAATCGGAAAAACTAAAATCACCTCAATCTCACCGAAGAAAAGTTTAGAAGGCTATATCGGAGGACTACTTTTTAGTCTCATCGCTTCATTCTTACTAAACCGCAACCTAGATCTAGGCCTGACTGCGATTCAATCCGTTATTTTAGGTGCAGTGATCAGCATTACGGCAGACTTTGGAGATTTGCTCATTTCAAAATTGAAGCGTTTGTACAACTTCAAAGACAGTGGACGTCTCATTCCAGGTCATGGAGGTATCATGGATCGGATAGACAGTCTTATATTCGCAATGCCGTTTATTTATCTTTTTCTGCATGTATTACATCTTTAATTCGCTCTAATGTTTCACAAAGAAGGATACCCAAGCATCTTTATCGCAGTGCTTCTATTTGCAGGATTAGTCTGGATTGGAGGAGCTATTGAATCGAGTTGGTTCAAATACATTCCTGCAAGCATAGGACTGATAATCTTGGCATTAGTTTTGCAATTTTTTAGAAACCCCAGTAGAAGCGCCACACACAACGAGAAGGCTATCGCCTCGCCTGCCGACGGAAAAGTGGTTCAAATTGTCAAGGTGCCAGAGGACGAATTTTTAGGAGACGAACGCATGCTTCTATCGGTTTTTATGTCTCCATTAAATGTGCATGTCACCCGTTATCCTTGTGATGGGGAGGTGGTTTACTCTCAATACCACCCGGGAAAGTATTTAGTGGCCTGGCATCCTAAATCAAGTACGCTAAACGAACGCACTACAGTAGCCATTCGTCATAAGAACAATCAGCACATACTGTATAGACAAATTGCAGGAGCCTTAGCGCGCCGTATTGTGAATTATGCAAAAAAAGGAGACAGTGCAGTACAAGGAGAAGATGCCGGATTCATCAAGTTCGGGTCACGTATTGACATCTACCTTCCCTTAGACGCTTCGGTTAAAGTAGAAGTTGGCCAAAAGGTTCAAGGAGGAAGAACGGTCTTAGCAGAATTATCCTAGCTTCTCTAAGGCTGATTCTATCGCTTGAATTTTCTCTTGAGCATCGTCTGCTTTCTTGCGCTCAATCGCTACAACAGCTTCTGGAGCATTTGAAACGAAACGCTCGTTTTTAAGTTTCTGATTTACTTTAGCGAGGAACCCTTTCTGGTACTCCAATTCTTTCTGTAATTTTTCGCGCTCTTCTTCAATATCAATTTGATTTCCTAGTGGCACGTAATATTCTACCGTTCCCACCCTGAAACTAATCGCATTTTCAGGGGCAGATCCTACCTGTGTAAGTGCTTCGGTAAATCCTAATTTAGAAAGAACCTCCGGAAATAATTCAATAGTCTCTGATTGAAGGGTATATACTTCAAGTACTTCTTTAGGCTTAAGATTTTTGTCTTTACGCAGGGTTCTCAGCGCCGAAATCACCTCTTGCGTATGTTCAAAGCGTTTCATTAACGAAGTGTCGACAACCCCTGCATTTGGCCAATGTGCTACACAGATCGAATCGCTTTGATCACGTTCTTTCAACTCATGCCATAACTCTTCGGTTAAAAAAGGCATGAACGGATGCAACACCTTAAGAAGGCGTTCCATCAGATCAAACGCTTGCTCCTTTGTCTTGTGATCAATAGGCTGCTGATAGGCAGGTTTGATCAATTCGAGCAACCAAGAGCAATAATCGTCCCATATCAATTTATACAATGCCATTAAGGCGTCTGATATGCGATACTTATCATATTGATCTTCAATAAATTCAAGCGTTTGACTAAACTGCGACTCGAACCATGCAATCCCTAACTTATTGGCTTCAGGCTGAGGCAGCTCTGCTACCTCCCAACTCGTAATGAGACGAAATGCATTCCAGATTTTATTGGCAAAATTCCTTCCTTGTTGGCAAAGCGCCTCATCGAAGAGCAGGTCATTTCCTGCAGCTGAACTTAACAATAATCCTACTCTGACCGCATCGGCACCGTAAGTGTCAATCAGTCCTAGGGCATCTGGCGAATTCCCCAGAGATTTTGACATTTTTCGTCCCTGCTTATCGCGAACCAATCCAGTGAGGTATACGTTTTTAAAGGGGAAGGTATTTCGATATTCATAACCCGAGATGATCATCCGTGCAACCCAGAAAAACAAGATATCGGGTCCGGTGACGAGATCAGATGTTGGGTAATAATAATTTACTTCTTCATTGTCGGGCTCTAAAATCCCGTTGAATACACTGATCGGCCATAACCAAGAAGAAAACCAGGTATCTAGAACGTCTTCATCTTGCTTGAAATCAGCCGCTGTATAGCGCTTATCAATTCCGGACTCAGCGGCCTTTAGATTGGCCTTATCTATGGCTTCATCAATAGTTCTAGCCACCACATACCCTCCCTCGTAATAGTACGCAGGAATTTGTTGTCCCCACCATAATTGTCGTGAGATGTTCCAGTCTCGGATATTCTCTAACCAATGTCTATAGGTATTATCAAATTTTGAGGGGTGAAGTTTGATCTCTCCTGTATTTAAAACAGCATCAATGGCGGGCTTGACCAGTTCTTCCATTTTTAAGAACCACTGATCAAGAAGACGAGGCTCAATGACCGCGCCTGTTCGCTCTGAAGTACCCACCTTATTCATGTGGTTTTCAACCTTTTCGAGAAGCCCAAGACGTTCCAGTTCGTCTGAGATCAGAGGCCGCGCTTCAAAGCGATCCTGTCCTTCAAAACTGAGTGCATGGGCATTTAAGGTCCCATCATTATTTAAGACATCAATTACCTCTAATCCGTAGGTGTCGCCAATATTTTTATCATTCTGATCATGAGCAGGAGTTATTTTTAAACATCCCGTTCCAAATTCAGAATCGACATAAGTATCGGAAATTATAGGTATTTCCCTATTACACATGGGCACATAAACCTTCTTTCCTACCCAATTCGTGTAGCGTTCGTCTTCGGGGTTTACACAAATAGCCACATCTCCAAAAATGGTTTCAGGCCTTGTGGTAGCCACCGTTATAGCACCAGAGCCGTCGACAAAAGGATACTTGACGAAATACAGTTTTCCTTCACGTTCTTGGTAAATAACTTCTTCGTCTGATAAGGTGGTTTTAGCCTCTGGATCCCAATTCACCATACGGTATCCACGATAGATGTGACCTTTTTCATATAAGTCTACAAACACCTCAATTACTGAATCGTACATGTGACGGTCCATCGTAAAAGTGGTACGCGACCAATCACAAGACGCACCTAAACGTTTCAATTGCTCAAGAATGACACCTCCGTACTCCTCAGTCCACTCCCACGCGTGTTTTAAAAACTCTTCTCGAGTCAGAGACTCCTTTGTAATTCCGCGTTCCTTTAAGCGATTGACCACCTTAGCTTCTGTCGCTATTGAGGCGTGATCTGTTCCGGGAACCCAACACGCATTTTTTTGCTGCAAACGCGCACGTCTAATCAGCACATCTTGAATGGTATTGTTGAGCATATGCCCCATATGCAACACCCCTGTAACGTTCGGAGGTGGTATCACAATGGTATAAGGCTCCCTAGAATCTACTTTAGACTCAAAGAATTTGTGTTCAAGCCAGTAAGCGTACCATTTTGACTCAATCGATTGGGGGGTGTAGGTTGAATCCACTAGAAATAGGGAATTAAAGCGTTAAAGTGTAGCGACAAAAATAGGAAACATCATATCATAACTAAAAGTTATTTGCTTTCTGTATATAGATATTTAGCTTTCAGAATGTTAGCAGAAAATACATTCGTATGAAAAAGCTCATATTTTCGATTTTTGGACTTTTTATCGCACAGGTGGCCTTTAGTCAGGAGCCCGTTCTTTTAGACGGTACTTCGACTATAGAATTTGGGACAATCACAGCCTCGACCAAGCAACCCTTGTACTTTAAGATCACCAATAAAAGTGAATCTTCTTTACTCATCTCTGAGGTGCGCACGAGTTTTGGCTATGACGCCACCTACTTCCCTGAAAGTTTAGCTTCAGGGGCGATTGACAGCATTGGTTTTACCATTGATGTTAGCAAATTGAACGGACCGTTCAGAAAAACTATTAGTCTGGTATCGAACACTTCTAATGGAATCACCGTTTTTACCATAGCAGGAAGAGTAGAAGACTAAATCCTTTACCTTTGGATTAAAAAGGTATGCCCAGTATCTCCAAGAAGGCCCAGCTTATGCCTTCTTCTCCCATAAGAAAATTAGTTCCTTACGCAGAAGGCGCTAAGAAGAGAGGTATTCACGTTCATCACCTCAATATCGGTCAACCCGATATCAAAACCCCAAACCAAGCACTTAAGGCTGTTAAAGAGGCCGACATCAGCGTACTTGCCTACAACCGAACCGAAGGCTCCGATGCCTTTAGAACTAAAATCGCTGGGTATTACAACGCCTTAGATTTAAACGTTACTGCTGAAGACATCGTAGTCACCACAGGTGGATCAGAAGCGTTATCGTTTGCCCTCGGATCTGTTTTAGATCCCGGAGAAGAACTTATTGTTCCAGAGCCTTTTTATGCCAATTACAATGGTTTTGCGCAGGCCAATAATGTGACTATTGTTCCGATCACCTGTGACTTTGACAACGATTTCGCCCTACCGAGCATCTCGGATTTTGAACGACTTATTACTGAAAAGACACGTGGTATTTTGATCTGTAATCCTTCTAATCCCACAGGCTATGTCTATAAGAAAGAAGAGCTCGATCAATTGGCTCATCTTGCGCTGAAACACGATTTGTACATCATTGCTGATGAAGTGTACCGTGAATTCGTTTACGACGGTGCTACACACTATTCAATGCTAGGCTTTGACCAGCTAAAAGAACACACGATTGTGGTAGACTCCGTTTCAAAACGTTACAGCATGTGTGGGGCACGCATCGGATTCGTGGTCACCAGAAACAAGGCTTTAAGGGCCGCTATTTTGAAGTTTGCCCAGGCCCGACTCTCCCCTCCTACCTACGCGCTAATAGCCAGTGAGGCCGCAATGGATACCGATAAGACCTATTTTGATGCGGTTCTAAAAGAATACGGTGAACGTCGCGATTTTTTGGTTGAAGGATTGAGCCGCATTCCAGGGGTGCAAACCACAAATCCTAAAGGAGCGTTCTATTGCATTGCAAAACTTCCTGTCAATGATGCTGAGGCTTTTGCCCAATGGCTGTTAGAACACTTTGCCTTAGAAAACGAAACCGTCATGGTGGCTCCAGCTGGTGGATTCTATAGTACACCCGGAATGGGAAAGGATGAAGTACGCATAGCTTACGTACTCGATAAAGGATCTTTACAAAAGGCCCTTACTATACTTGAAGAAGGTCTAAAAGCATACTCTGGTTAATCCATGGCTGTCTTGAATTCTGATTTAAAGTCCTATAACACATTTGGTGTGTCTGCCCAAGCTAGAGCTATACATTCGATACACACTGAATCAGAATTAATCGCCTTTTTGGAAGAAGACACTTTAGGCGATGACCTCGTTTTAGGGCAAGGCAGCAATGTACTTTTCACAGATCATTTGCCCTATCGCGTGGGCCTTATCAGACTAAAAGGACGTCATTTCAATCCGTATTCAGAAAATGAGGTATTGGTGACCGCAGCTGCAGGCGAACCATGGCATGACTTTGTGATGTGGACGCTTGAACAAGGATTTGGTGGGCTTGAAAACCTCGCCCTTATTCCTGGATCTGTTGGCGCCGCCCCCATTCAAAATATTGGGGCTTATGGCGTAGAATTAAAAGACAGTTTTTTTTCGTGTAGAGCTTTCGATCGCAATACTCGAGAAGAAAAGATATTCTCTACTGAAGACTGCGCTTTCGAATACCGAAATTCGATCTTCAAAAGCGCTTGTAAAAATCAATACGTCATTGTCGAGGTTACCTTTAAACTGAGTCGAAACAATCATACGCTCAACCTGAGCTATGCTCCGCTAAAAAATTGGTTTTCGAATAAAAACGGCGACAGTTTAAGGCCCATAGACGTTGCTGAAGCGGTCTGTAACATTAGGCGCTCTAAACTTCCTGATCCCGCGATCCTTGGCAATGCCGGAAGCTTTTTTAAAAACCCCATCATTACCGCTGACTTCACTCAGTCTCTATTAACTAAATTTCCGGAGGCACCCCTTTATCCCCAACCAGACGGTACCTTTAAGATTGCCGCCGGATGGCTTATCGATCAATTAGGTCTAAAGGGATATCGCCAAGGAGAAGCAGCCGTGCACGATAAACAAGCACTTGTACTCGTCAACTTAGGAGCTGCAAGTGGAAATGACCTTAAAGATCTAGCACAACACATTAAAAAAAGTGTATTCAATGTCTTCGGAATCACTTTAGAAGAAGAGGTGACATTTTACCCTTAGACTTCTTACCTTTGTGCTATGAAACTTGTTGCTCTTACTGCATTTTTGCTACTACTTTCTTTCGCCGGTATCGCCATTAAACTTTGGGCAAAAAAAGACGGAAAATTCTCAGGAACCTGTGCTAGTCAAAGTCCCTTTCTCAATAAAGAAGGAGAAAGCTGCAGTTACTGCGGAAAAAGCGCAGACGAGATGTGTAAAAAAGAGGTTGTTAATCAGAGTCGTTGAACACTGCTGCTACCACTACGCTTATTCAACAGGCGCTTAAAGGCGATCAGGCCGCCTTTAACTCCTTACTCACCACCCACTGGACCGAGGTGTACTACTTCTTACTGAAACGCACCTCTAATGAGCTCGATGCTGAGGATATTGCTATTCAAACGTTTTCAAAAGCCTTTGAAAAGCTTGACTCGTATAACGACTCCTTTCAGTTCAACACCTGGCTCCTTTCTATATCAAAAAACCTTCACATAGATCTCATTCGTTCGCGCAATCGCGCAAGAACTGAAGAGCGTCTAAATGAGGTGTCGGATATGGTGCTTGACGAAAGTCCAAACCATGAAGATCAAATCATTCAAGAACAAACGCAACGCGAACTATTACAGCAAATCGAAAGGTTGAATAGTCGTCATCAACAGCTCATTGAGCTCTTTTATTTTGAATCGCACTCGATTCGAGAGATAAGCAATCTGCTGCAAGAAAGCGAGAGCAACATCAAAGTTTCTCTACTAAGGGCCCGTAGAAGTCTGGGAGAACTTTTGAAGAATATGCCTTAATTTTGAACAAAATTGCAACATGGAGAGTATCGTAACGCAGCAGACTGAAGAAAAACGTGTAAGCAAGCCTAAATGGATTAGGGTAACCTTACCCACGGGTAAGAAATACAAGCAGCTGCGTTCTCTTGTTGACACCTACAACCTCAACACCATTTGTACCTCTGGAAGTTGCCCAAATATGGGAGAATGTTGGGGTGAAGGAACAGCCACCTTCATGATACTAGGGAATATATGCACCCGTTCATGTGGATTTTGTGGAGTACAAACCGGTCGACCAGAGCAAGTCGATTATGCCGAACCAGAAAAAGTAGCACGATCCATCAAGGTTATGGGTATCAAGCATGCCGTATTGACCTCTGTGGACAGAGACGACCTAAAGGATATGGGATCTATCTTATGGGCTGAAACGATTCGTGCGGTGCGACGCATGAACCCGACTACTACTATGGAAACCCTGATTCCAGATTTTCAAGGAATCACTGAACACTTAGACCGTATCGTTGAGGCAGCTCCAGAAGTGATCTCACACAATATAGAAACGGTAAAACGCCTTACTAGAGCTGTCCGTATTCAGGCCAAATACGAGCGTAGTCTCGAAGTACTTGCCTATTTGAAACAAGCTGGTGCGCGAAGAACAAAATCAGGCATTATGCTCGGTTTGGGCGAAACCGAAGAAGAAGTCTTAGAAACTCTAAGAGACTTGAGAGCCGTAGATGTTGATGTTGTAACCATAGGGCAATACCTTCAACCTTCTAAAAAACATCTCGCAGTTTCTTCTTTTATTACACCTGATCAATTCAAAGTGTATGAAGAATATGGCCTTTCACTCGGATTTAGACATGTTGAAAGTGGACCCCTTGTACGCTCATCGTACAAAGCCCACAAACATATCGACTAGTGATTCAAGCTATTCCTCAAGCAGCCCTAAAAAAGCTTCTTTTCTATCAAACAAAAACTGGTGTTCAACCTCAACGACCTTACACGGCGGTAAGTGGTCACTCCACATGGGCCTAAGTTTTGAATAGTCCTTGGTGGTAGTGAGGACCAAGTCAAACGACCGAAGCACCTCTAAGTCTTTCTTCTTGTAGTTGTAGTGATCGGGCTTTTTAAAGAACGTTAGAGCTACTCCACGCTCTATCAAATCGTTGTAAAGTCGATCTCCATTAGCTAAGCCCGTAATCAACGCGATACGTAAATCTTTTGAGGCTGACAGTTCGTCAAGGAATGTTTCGTTATACGCATTACAGGTGAAAAATACGGGCACGTTGTGACGTCTTTGAATCTTTTGCTCGATAAGAGTTGCCTCTGATGAAGTGAATGTCTTAGGGCACTTGGTGACTACCACGAGATGAGCTCGTTTTACTTGATTTTTATGATCCCTTAATGTACCCAGCGGAAGATAATGATCTTCATAAAAGATCGGTACATACGGAGTAAGCAAGATATTTTTCGTAGCGCTAATCTTTCGATGTTGAAAGGCATCATCTAATAAAATGGTATCTAAAGGATAGACAGATCTAAGACGTTCTATGGCTTGTACTCTGTTGGCGCAAACCGCAAAAATCGCGCGCTCCTTAAACAACGAATACAGTTGAAAAGGTTCGTCTCCGGCGGTTTGGGCGTTATCTCGTTCTGAAAGTATTCTAAACCCTTTGGTTTTACGCCCATATCCTCTAGAAAGTACTGCCAGTTGATCAGAAGACTTCCAGTGGCGTAACAAGAACTCAATCATTGGAGTTTTACCTGATCCACCGACCGAAAGGTTCCCTACCACCACAGTCTTCACTTTTGGCGTGACACTCTTTAACCATCCCCAATCGTAAAGTTTATTACGTACATAGACCACTACCTGATATTTCAAAGAAAGAGGCCACAATATGAGCTTAAAGGACGGCATAGCAGCGAAATTATGATAAATTCGTAGATTCCTTGACTCATGAGTATGGTAACCGTAGGCGACATCTGTGAAGCGTTAGAACAAATTGCTCCCTCAGCACTTTCTGAGGAGTTCGACAATACTGGTTTACTCGTTGGTGACCCTTCACGCAGCGTAGAACACATTTTGGTGTGTCACGATGCTTTAGAGGCCGTTATCGATGAAGCGATTGCTTTGAATGCTTCTATGATAGTGTGTTTTCATCCCATTCTATTCAAAGGAATCAAGACTATTACCCCTGAAAACTATGTGTCCCGAAGCATCCTAAAGGCCATCGAACACAGGATTTCGATTTATGCCTTGCATACGCGATTTGACAAAGTGTTGGGTGGGGTTAGTGATCTTATGGCCGAGGCACTAAGGCTTACTGAAGTTCAGATAGTGATTCCTAAAGAAAATCAAACGGGATTTGGACGAATAGGCCACTTACCCGAAGCGCTTACCGCATCCGATTTCTTAAGCTCAATCGCTAAAACCTTTAAAACTCCGGTGGTAAGACATTCAGCACTACCTGAAAAAAGAATTCATAGAGTGGCTGTCCTAGGCGGAAGCGGAGCATTTGCAATTCAAGACGCAAAAGCCTTAGGTGCAGATGCTTATATAAGTTCAGATTTTAAATACCACGACTTCTTTCAAGGGGATTTGAACTTTTTACTCGCAGATGTCGGACATTATGAATCTGAGCGCTTTACAAAAAACGCAATCGCTCAGAAGCTTAGGGAAAAATTTCCTAATTTTGCCGTCACTTTATCAGAAATAAAAACCAATCCGGTCAAGTACTATACCTATGGCTAAATCAAAAGAAATGAGTGTTGAAGAAAAACTAAGAGCACTCTACGACCTTCAATTAATTGATTCACGCATAGATACCATTCAAAACCTTAGAGGTGAACTACCGATGGAAGTAGAAGACCTTGCTGATGAAGTAGAAGGTTTAAAAACGAGATTAGCCAAACACCAAGAAGATATTGAGACCTTAAACGGCGAGATTGCGGCACGCAAAAATGCTATTGAAGAGTCAAAGGCGTTAATCAAAAAATACGCTGAGCAACAAAAAAACGTTCGCAATAGCCGCGAATTCAATTCGTTGAGCAAAGAAGTTGAATTTCAAGAGCTAGAGATTCAGTTGGCTGAAAAACACATAAAAGAGTTCAAGGTAAAAATTGAACAAAAAAATGAGGTGATCGAACAAACACAAGAAAAACTCAGTGAGCGTGAGACGCATCTCAATCATAAAAAATCAGAGCTCGACACAATACTTGAAGAGACAGCTAAAGAAGAAGAAGCACTTGTAAAACTTTCAGAGGAGTACAAATCGAATCTAGATGAGCGTCTTTCACAAGCCTATACGCGTATTCGTTCATCTGTAGCGAATAAACTAGCAGTTGTTTCGGTAGAGCGCGGTGCTTCAGGAGGATCGTTTTTCACCCTTCCACCACAGGTTCAAGTAGAAATCGCGTCTAGAAAGCGTGTGATTACCGACGAGCATAGCGGAAGAATTCTTGTTGATCCCTCTCTAGCTGAAGAGGAGTCAAGTAAGATGGAAGCCATTTTCAAGAAGTTAGGTTAAACCTTCCCTTTCTAGTTTACTTTATTTCCGTTTAGAAAAGCTTTAGTGTACATTTGTTTAAGGATTAATAAAATTCTTTAAACATTTTGAAGTTTTTCGATACCCAATCCCTTAAGACCTTACCCAGCAGAGAAAGAGCCACCCTGATCAATTCCATTTCTGGCATTCGATCTGCGAATCTTATTGGCACCCGTGGTAGTTCTGGAACAAACCTAAGTGTATTTAACTCAGTGATGCATCTAGGGAGTGATCCTGCCCTTTTAGGAGTGGTATTTCGACCTCTAACGGTTGAAAGACATACCTACGCCAACATCAAAGACCTCAAAGACTTTTCGGTTAATGCAATCACAAGCGCGATGGCTGCAAGAGCCCATCAAACAAGCGCTAAATACCCTGAAGGCACATCCGAATTCGAAGCGGTTGGATTTGAACCTCTTTTCAGAAAAGAAACTCATATTCCTTTCGTTAAAGAAAGTCCTATTCACATTCTCTGCAGCTATAGCCAAGAGCACCTGCTTGAAAATCAATGCGTTTTAGTAACCGCATCCATTAAAGCCATCTGGATAGAAGAGAAAGCCCTCGGGCATGGTTATTTTATAAACCACGAACACATCAAAACCGTGGGTATAGGCGGATTAGACGCCTACTATTCGACCACCCTTGAGGGCCGTTATGCCTATGCAAAACCAGATCAATCTCCCACCAAGATCGATCCAAAGTGACACACCGCAAACCGCATTTGCCCGAAAAAATATGTGTCCATTGTCAGCGCCCATTCAGTTGGCGTAAAAAATGGGAGCGCGATTGGGAACAGGTCAAGTATTGCAGTAAAAGGTGCGCACAAGAACACAAAAGAAAATGAAAGATTCCAATGCACTCGTCTTATTGAATGAATGTCTTAGAATTGAAGACAATGAACTCCTTGAACGCGCATCCATGCATAAAGGAGTACTCTGCGCCTATCTTATAGACGAAAAACCGATTCCCCTACATCATGAACCTTTTCAGGCAAAAGGACCTTTTGCTCGTAAGTTTGAATTAGAGGCCTTAAACGAACTTGAAGACCGTCTAAAAGAACTAGGGATCAATCTAATGGTACTCCCGTTCAAAGCAGAATCACTTCTAAACCTAATTGAATCCCAGCATATTGACACCATTTACAGCCCTTTTTGGATCGCCTCTTATGAAAGAAATCTAAAAGAAAGGGTGCTCAAAGAAATACCCAAGGGTCATTTAAATTGGATAGAACGACCGGTGCAATTCTTACTTGATCCTGAGGCAGTACCTTTTGAAATTGAGGACCTACCCGAAGTGTTTACGGTTTTTAGAAAAAAAGTCGAGAAAAGACTGCGTGTCGAATCGCCTCTTAAAGGCATATCCAAACAAAAGCATAATGTTCTTTTTAATGAAACCGAATCTCAAGTACCTTCACTCAAACATTTTGGCTACACAACGGTAGAGACTGATACGAGAAGTGCGCATCCGTTTAAAGGAGGAGAAGAAAACGCGTGGAAACGTATTGAGGACTATTTCTTTGAAAGAAGACTGGTTTCTCGGTATAAGAAAACCAGAAACGGTTTAGTAGGTGAAGCGTACAGCACCAAATTTTCAGGATATCTAGCCCTGGGATGCATTAGTGCTCGCTCTATTTATGCAGCGCTTTCGAAATTCGAATCGACCATTGAGAAGAACGAAGACACCTATTGGGTGCTCTTTGAGTTACTATGGAGAGAATACTTTAAGTTTTTAGGTCTAAAACACGGCGATAACCTTTTTAAACTTGGAGGCATTAAACAGCGTTCGTATCAATGGAATAACGATAAATTAGCATTTGAGGCATGGATCAATGGCAAGACGAAAGACCCCTTCGTAAACGCCATCATGCTCGAATTAAAACATACCGGATTCACAAGTAACCGCGGAAGACAAAATGCGGCAAGCTACTGGTCTAAAACCCTAAGGCAAGATTGGAGAATTGGGGCCTATTACTTTCAAACCCAATTAATCGATAATGACGTTCAAAGCAATTGGGGAAACTGGAACTACATCAGCGGAGTAGGCAACGACCCCAGAGATCGTGAATTCAATACAAAACTTCAGGCCGAGCGGTATGATCCACATCAAGAATTTCAAAAGCTATGGAATCAATGATACGCTTAAGGCTCATTTTAGGAGATCAACTCAACACGCACCATTCTTGGTTTGATACGGTAGACGAAAACACCTATTACCTCTTTGCAGAGATGTCTCAAGAGGCGGCATCACCTGAGCAACACATTCAAAAGATCGTCGCTTTTTTCAACGCGATGCGGGCCATGGCTCATACCCTTAAAACTAAAGGACACAAGGTCATTTATCAATCTATTAGTGAACATCCGGAACGAAGTTTGCAAGAGCGTATTCACGCATTAGCCGTTGAACTCCAAATTGATCGGTTTGAATACCAGCTTCCTGATGATTACCGCTTAGATCAAGAACTTCTTAACCTTACCGAGGCTCTAAATGAACGTGGTATAGGGACTTCACATTATGATACAGAGCATTTTTACACGCACAGATACGAACTTCAAGAATTCTTTGGTGAAAAGTCGCTTTTGATGGAGCGCTTTTACCGCGCCATGAGAAAGAAACATCGCGTCTTAATGCAGGGCGATAAACCCATCGGAGGCCAATGGAATTTTGATAAAGAAAACAGAAAGTCATACGACCACAAAGTGGCCATAAAAGATCCCCTAGCGTTTCATCACGACGTTCGTCTATTGTGCAGTGAAATCGATGAAAGTGGTATTCCTCACTTTGGATCTATTGAGCACACTGATTTTAATTGGCCCAGAGACTACAAGGAGGCTGTGCAATTACTCGATTATTTCTGTCAAGAACTCTTACCCCATTTTGGGACCTATCAAGACGCCTTGTACAGCCAACACCGCTTCTTGTTTCATTCAAGGCTATCTTTTGCGATGAATGCTAAAATCATTAGTCCTCGCAAAGTCATTGATAAGGTCATTACTACCTATGAGAACGACACCTCCCGTGTTACGCTTCCTCAATTAGAAGGGTTTATTCGTCAAATTTTGGGGTGGCGTGAATTTATGAGAGGCGTCTATTGGAAAGAAATGCCTCATTACAAAAGCCTCAATTATTTTAATCACAATAGACCCTTACCAGACTTTTATTGGACAGGAAAAACCAAGATGCGTTGTGTGGCCCATGCCGTTGAACAAACCATGGAAGATGCCTATGCGCATCACATTCAGCGGCTCATGGTCACCGGAAACTTTGGATTGTTAGCCGAAATCGACCCAGATGCCCTAGACCGATGGTATCTAGGGGTTTATACGGATGCTATTGAATGGGTAGAAATCACCAATACACGGGGAATGTCACAATATGCAGATGGGGGCATCATAGCTACAAAACCCTACATCAGTAGCGCCAATTATATCGATAAGATGAGCGATTACTGTAAGTCATGTCATTTCAGCCCCAAAGAAAAGACCGGAGAAAAGGCCTGTCCATTCAATGCCCTCTACTGGAACTTTCTGCTAAAAAAACGTGATGTACTGAAAGGAAATCAGCGAATGTCAATGATGTACCGAATTCTTGACAAGAAATCATCAAGTGAATTAGAGGCCTATACTGAAAGGGCAGAACAGCTCTTAGCTGATCTAGACGGAACGCTAGGAAAGTAACTCGTCTACAATTCCGTAAGCGAGCGATTCGTCAGCATCCATCCAATAATCGCGATCGAAATCGTTCATCACTTTTTCAAGTGGTTGTCCGCAATTCTCAGCTAAAATACGTGCGCCAATTTCTTTGGTCTTTATGATTTCTCTTGCCTGAATCTCTATAGAAGAAGCTTGTCCTTGAGCACCCCCGCTAGGCTGATGAATCATCACTCGTGCATGCGGCTGAATCATACGACGACCTTTCGCCCCTGCAGAGAGCAATATACTACCCATAGAAGCCGCTAGCCCTGAACATACCGTAGCTACCGGACTCTTGATCTGCATCATGGTATCGTATATAGAAAAGCCAGAGGTTACATAACCTCCTGGACTATTGATGATCAATTGAATCTCTTCGTGGTTTAAAGAATCTAGGTACAACAAGCGTTCAACAACATGTTTTGCGCTATCGTCATTTACCATTCCCCACAGAAAAACCTTGCGCTCCTCTAGAAGCGTATTGTCGATTAACTCTTTTACTTTTGGCTGACTCATTTGAACACTGTTTCAATGAATCACAAAAATACACTGAATGGGCATTCTAGCCTACTAATGCGTATTTTTAAAAGAAAAATGAGAAAGAATTTCCTGCTTTTATCTGTCTTATTGACGCTTGTGTGGTCTTGCAGTCAAAACGCCGAGCCCCTTTCAGAGGCTGAGCTCAGAGCGCAACTTGTGGCCCAAGCTCATGGGCTAGAGGCTTTTCAAGAAGTTTCAAAAATCGCCTTTACATGGGGGGTTGCGCGTGCAGAAGGAAACTTTGAAAGACGCTGGATCTGGAATACCCAAAACGATACGGTAACGCGTATCATGAATGGCGATAGCGTATCCTACAATTGGAAGCGCTTAGACTCGGTAAGCAACGAAATCAACAAAGGATTCATCAACGACAAGTACTGGCTTTTTGCTCCACTTCAATTGGCATGGGATAAAGGCAGTTATACCGTGAGCCTTGAGAAAGAGGTTGAATCGCTAGGCCAGGGTAAACTACTAGACAAACTCACCATCACCTACGGCAATGAAGGAGGATATACTCCAGGAGATGCCTATGATTTTTATGTAGATAAAGATCATGTAGTAAGGGAATGGGTCTTTAGGAGAGGAGCAGCTGAAGAACCATCCATCGTTTCAATATGCGAAGATTACATTACGTTAAATGGATTATTGATGGCCCAGAAACACAGCAGATCCGGACAAGAGAACTACCTCTATTTGTCAGACATCATTGTAGAATAACCAGAAGCTAACGCATGCATTTTTTTTCTGATGCTCTAGAAGAGTACCTCAACCAACAACTCGATACCGAAGCAGATTACCTCGAGGCACTACGAAGAGAAACACACCTCAAGGTCATTCAACCGAGAATGCTGAGTGGACATTATCAAGGGAGATTGTTAGCGCTTATCTCTAAACTTTGCGCTCCTAAATCCATTCTTGAAATTGGCACCTATACAGGCTATTCGGCGCTTTGTTTAGCCGAAGGGCTAGGCAGTGAGGGCATGCTTACCACCATTGAGGTCAATGAAGAATTGAGCGGCTTACAGCAACGCTTTTGGAGCCAGAGTCCGTATCAGTCGAAAATCAGAGCCATCGTTGGAGATGCACTCACCATCATCCCTGGGTTAGAAGAGCACTACGATCTTGTTTTCATCGATGCAAAAAAGGCCGATTACACCAAGTATCTTGAGGTGGTGATTCCAAAGTTGAACGACGGATGTCTACTGCTTTCAGACAATATATTATGGTCAGGTAAAGTCGTCGAATCTATCAGTAAAAATGATAAAGCTACTCTAGAGCTTGTTCGATACAATCAACTCCTAACAGATGATCCGAGATTTGAACAGGTGATTCTTCCGGTAAGAGATGGCCTGAGTATGGCACGCTACACCAAACCTACTGGCGCTTAATAGTTCCTGTAACCTCCTCTACCGATTTCTTCACCTCATCGGCACTCTTTTTGAGATCACTTGCAATACTCGTATCGATACCGCTTTTGTCTGCAGATTTCTGGATTTCTCTTTTGATATCATCCGTAGCATCTCTGAGCTGACGCATTCCTTTACCCAAACCTCTCATTATTTCAGGCAACTTATCAGACCCGAATACGAGGATCACGATAAAAACGATAAAAAAGATTTCAGCTCCGCTGATAAAAAGAGAAATCATAAGGGTACAAA
>CAJXTX010000024.1 GCA_913060705.1 uncultured Bacteroidota bacterium
TCTTCGGCATAAAGTGGATTCGCCCCTTCGTATACCTTAGCGGCTCTCTCTGTGTCTCCTTTAAACCGCACTTCTGAGAACTCCGTATGAACAAGGCCAGGATGTATAGCAGCCACGCGTATTTGGTCGGCTAATAAGTCAAGTCGTAGTCCTTCAGTAAATTTATCCACTGCTGCCTTGCTCGCGCAGTAGGCAGCCCCATTTGCATAGCCCATTTTCGCTGCTGTTGAACCCATATTGATAATAAGCGCACCGCTTTTCTGGGGCATGAGAGGCAGCACTTCTTTGGTGACATAAAAGAGCCCTTTTACGTTTCCATCAATCATGGCGTCCCAATCCTCGATACTTGCCGTTTGTGCAGGGTCTAATCCGTGGGCGTTTCCGGCGTTATTTATCAATACATCGATGGTGCGAAAAGCATCCGAAAGCGAGGCTATTTTTTCTTTGACCGACGGGTAGTCGCATACATCAAATACAAGCAAGGTACTTGGGTTAGACAACTCGAGCTGAAGCTCATTTAACCGTTCTTCTCTGCGTCCGCAAAGTACCAGTTGAAAACCTTCTTTATCTAACGCTAGTGCGGTAGCTCTTCCGATGCCGCTGCTGGCTCCTGTAATTAATGCTGTCTTTTTCATATCATCTTTAAAACCTTTAAAACTACGAATGTTCTCGGTCTTCGAGGTCTTTGAAATAGATTTATGCCTACCTTTTCGTCATGATCAGTACGCTTAAGAAAGAGGCTTTAGGTTTCTTGTTTTTGCTCTTGACCTTGGCTTTTATTGCTGCCATGGTGTGCTCTAGATCTTTTTTTGACTGGGCTTTTGAACGTCATCAAAATCAATGGAGCTGGTATCTAAGACCGCTCTTTTTATTACCGTATGCTTACTTTGCCTATCAGCGTCGATTTTCAGGGATGATGGCGAGTGTCTTGGCTTTGTTTACCAGTATGTTTTGGTTTCCTGTTCCGGATCAGGTCAGTGCACAAGCACTTGAGTTCTTGGCCTTTGAGCAAGATTATTTGCAAAGTGAATGGGGACTAGGTAAGACACTATTAATGCTGACTGTACCCATAGCGTTTTGGGCATTAGGCCTTGCGTTTTGGCGTCGAAGTTTACTCATGGGCGGGGTCGTAATGGCGGTGGTCGCATTTGCTAAAATTACCTGGAGCATCATCAATGCCCAAGAAGCGGGAACTTCTATAGTAGTTCCTGCACTCACAGGTCTGGCTATAAGTGCAGGATTACTTTATGCGGTTTCTAAAATCCTTAAATCGAAAAACGATTAGTCTCTCGGTACCTCAATGTGTTGCCCTAAGAAGAGCGCATTCAAGAACATGCGATTCATTCCATAGGTGGTTCCTCTAAAGTTCGGATCGTCTGCGAATAAAATCACGCGACCTGATCCGATGCGACTTACAAGCACAGCTGCAGACTTACCTAAAAAGTCACGCTTGTTCGCTTCAGAAATGTATCCGTCTACGTGTGCGTCCTCAGTGTAGCGTGCTACCGTTGCATAGGGGTTCTTACTGGGCGCAATCCAATTGGTGTTGTTTTTATAGAAGGGTACTACCTCTTGAGTATATCCAAACCCAAGCGGATGTGTAAGGTCAAGTGAAGCATTCACGAAAACGCCTCCAAGTGACTCACGGCCGATGTGTTCGCTAGATTCTACATAGGGCAGACGCTCTGTTTCTGTAACCTCTGGTTTTTCAACTAGAGCCTCTTCAACTAGCGTTTTTGAAATGGCCCAAGTAGAGGCTCTACCAATGGTTATTAACGTGTTTCCTTTGGCAACCCATTCTTTTAAGCGCGATTGAAAGCTCTCAGGATAACTACCTGAAACCAACACCAGAACGTTGTATGGGTCTAAAGAGGCACGCGAAAGATTGCGTACGGGGATTTTTGTGATAGGCATCCCAATTCGAGTGTCGAGCAAATGCCATACTTCTCCTGCCTCATAAGAGCGTGTCCCGTTACCGATAATCATGGCCGCTTTTGGCGTCTTCAATGGCATCATAAATCGACTGCCTAAGTCAACGCCTGAGCTGCTCCATCCGGTGGCTGCGGCGTACACGGTTAGATTGAACTTTTGCGCTTCTCTTTCTAGAATTTCTTGAACGGCCGACGGGCTTTTTTTCTGTAATGAAACAGGTACGATGAGCGATCCGTAATTGAATTGTTTCACTCCTTTATCGGTTTGTACCGAGAAAGGTTTAAAGGCTGCTGTGGGGACGAGGCCCTCTTTTTGAAGCGCATAGGTAAAGGCAGGCAGGTTATAATCTACAGCATCTACAACATAAGCGTAAGCACCATCGCTAACTGATGTATCGGCCTTTAGCTCCTCAGCTTTGACGGCTTTAAGGTTTGAAGGAAGTCTGTTGACTCCGCTATACTTCAGCTGATAAAAATTGGCCAAAGACCAAGCAGAAGCATCGTAATAGACACTGTCTCGGTACGCCTCATAGGTTTCAAAAGCGGTTTGTACGATGCGGTATTGAGGCTGTTTGGTAGGGATTACATACGTTCCATTTGAAGAGGTGAATACGTCGACTTTGTGGCGCTCCATGAGTTTCAAGAAGGCCTTCGCTTTATTGCGGTCTGGTTCGTTGAAGGTATAGGCCTTCACCGGATCTTTTGCCGAACGACTGATAGCGCTTTCGAAAAATGCACGTTGATACTCACGCATAAAGGCCTTGTTCTCTACCGCAGCCTTTAAGGTGGTCATGCTTGAAACGTATTGGTTTCGAATGGTAAACGGAAAGGTGATCTCACCGAAAGCCGTGGTTTGTTTGAGTCCTCGTGAGCTTGCTTGTTCGAATAGGAGTCCTAATCCACCCTGAAGATCTGGATAGGATGAGCCGTAGCCCGGATAGGTTCCGTCAAAAACTTCTCGTGAAAAATAAAAGGATCCGATTGAATCTAAAGCCTTTGAAAAATAGCCCCCGAAGAGCTCGTTAAGGTCTTCGTAATTCTCTTTGGGCATAATCGGATCTTTGGATCCATTAGGCTTCATCGGTTCGAAGAAATAGGTGCTCTGTGAGCCCATTTCATGAAAGTCGGTCACCACATTTGGATACCATTGGTGGTACCAATTGAGTTTACCCTGACTCTCTGGGTTAACGGCCAAAATCCAATCGCGATTAAGGTCAAACCAGTAGTGATTGGTACGTCCGCCGGGCCAGTATTCGTTGTGTTCGGCATCTTGAGGATCTGCCACCAAAGGGGTTCCTTTGTACATGTTGGCCCAATAGGTGTGACGGTCTCTACCGTCAGGGTTGATCGTTGGGTCTATGAATACGACGGCATGATCGAGGTAATGCACAATCTCGTCATTCTCAGACGCAGTTAGGGTGTAGGCAGATAGGAGGGCGGCTTCTGAGCTCGAAGGTTCGTTTCCGTGCACATTGTAAGCGAGGTTCACAATTAATGGAAGCTCGAGGTCTGTTTGAGCGGATGAAAGTGGATCTATTGATTTCAAGTGCTCTTTCTGAATCTCGTCTAATCGATTGAGATTTTCAGGAGAGGAAATTACGAGCATAACGAGTTTGCGTCCTTCGTGCGTGCGCCCGTATTCAATCAGTTTGGCGCGTTCACTTTGTGAGGCAAGGGTTGACAAGTAAGACACAATGAGGTCGTGACGTGTGTGCTGCTCTCCGATTCCATACCCCAAGAATTCTTCTGGGCTAGAAATTTGGTCTTCATAAGGCTGGTAGCGCTTTAGAAAATAGTCTTGTGCTACAACCTGTGCTGTCACAAAGATTAGGGCAAATAAGAGGCTGAGATGTTTCATGTATTCGAGGGCTTTCATATTAATCGAGGTGATTCCAATGCATTAAAGTGTTCCAAAAGAGTCCGCTATCGTGATGGTTGAGGTAGCGATTTAAAGGGTTGAAGGTGAATGAAACCACACGACCTTTACCGTGAGGTACATTAAAGATGGCTCCGTGACCTACGATCTCGTTTTCATTACGTACCATACCCGAGCGGACGTATTTTCTTGATTTATGCTCGTCTTTTTCAGCAGCTTTAGGTTGTTGATCTTCAGAGTATCCCATGATCTCTCCTTCGTACGGTTTTTCATCGCTCAAAATGTCGTCTCCGTATTGAACCACCATATAATTTCGGTCTCTTAATGCCGTGCGCAATAAGGGTGTATTTCCTTTGTAAAGATGAAATTGCTCCGGATACCCGTAACGAATAGGGCTGTTGTTTTGACGTGATTTGGCGGTTACAATAGAGCCTGGATGAAAGAGTTTTGAAGGTTTATGACTGCTAAGTTGAGAGCCAATCCCTAGTTCAGCCACAATAGAAGAGCTATTGTCTAGTGGTATAAGGACTCCTCCTGCCTTTACAAAAGCTTCTAATTCGTGTACCCCTTCAAAGCCTGGCCCCCCAGTCATGTCGTCAGTAGAATCAGGAGTACCGTGGGCCTGAAATTGTGAGGTCTTGGTAAAGGGCATTGGGCCGAAAGAGGCATCCACGCCATGAATAAAGCGTTTCGCATCTCCTCGCTGGTGCGGTATAACGATCACGTCAAAGGCATTTTTAAGCCTTCCGGCCTTCAAATCGTCTTTGTCTATGCTCGTGTAAGGGATTCCTTTTTGTTCTAGCGTAAAGCGTACCCATCCTTCAGCCTGGGTATCGGTCCAGCTATGGAATACGGCTACCCTAGGCAGCGTCAACGCCCGAAGTGAAGTCTCTATAGTACTTGTAGCCTTCAGATCTAATGAATAACGCTTGGCAAGTTCATTCGCCTGAGAAGCATTTAGGCCTTTGAATACGATGGCTCCTGCCGACAGTGTATCTGAGGCCACTGCTAGTGGTTGGTCAGAAACGTACGCCTTTGCTCCACGAGATAGCTCTTTTAATCCGTAAAGGGCCGTTAGGGCTGTTGAATGTCCCTTATAGTCAAGCACATAGTCACTTCCGCTTCCTTCAATAATTCCTTCATATGTTACGTCTGAGGTGAGTAAAGTAAGCTGATCCTGAGCTTCAAACTCCAATTCGTTTTCTTCTACAGCTACACCGTACAACATGCTTAGTGTCCAGGCAATAGCATCATAGGGCGGAAACTTAGCCTCTTTAGGATACTGCTGAGGCGTGAGTAAATCGTAGGCGAGTTTGCTGTAGGGTTGATCAAGCTTTATAATGTAATCTCCTTCTTGATCTCCACCGGTTACCTGATGGACTTCTATGCCTTGTGCTCTTAATTGATTTACGAGATAGGCTGCCATCGCAGGATCACGCTGCTCTCTTGGAATAGTGAATTGCTTGGTTTTGTTTTTAGCGGCAAAACGCGTGTTATTGACACTTTTCTGGTAGAAGTTTTTAAGCAGGTTTTCACGATTTTCTGCGGCATAACTCAACGAGGCAAGAACTCCTGCCTGCATATAGTTCGTGTTGTTTCGTGCCGACCAGTTGACCATTCCTGAAGCCGGATCAGGGCGGTACCACTCTCTTGAAGTTACCGGATCTCCCGCGTATTTACTTTTGGTAAGGTCACGCAGATAAGTGTTCGCTCCGGCATTTCCGAATGTCTCGTAAAAACGTCCAACCGAGTTGTGGGTATTGGCTACCCAGACACCATACCCTGGCCACCATCCGTCGTAAAATGCCCAATTGAACACTCCCGGAAGACCTTGAGAAGCCAGACTGGTCATCTCGTAGTTGGCGATGGTTTGCCACTCTCCGATGGTAATTGGATCTACGTTTTCGTTGTAAGGCCCTGTACCTGTTGAGATGTAAAGTAAGGGCACCGACTCATGAAGATCGAGCATCACATTCGGATGCCAATCGTAGTAGATTTTAAAAATGTTTTTGGTGATTTCTTGGGTAATTTGAAGACCGTCTCTGTTGTTGTCGTGAAAGACATAGCGCCCCCAGTACGGAGTTGATCTCGGAAAGCCATCGTCCCATTGCTCGCGAAATTTGGAGTAGCGGTGATACCAGTCCACCTGTTTGTCACGTCCGTCGGGCTCCGAGACCGGGTTGATCAATACCACCACATTAGATCTTATTTTTTGAATTTCTTCTGAGTCGTCAGTGATTAAACGGTAGGCAAGCTCCATGAGCATCTCAGGAGACCCCATTTCTGTAGAGTGCATTCCTCCATTCAGGTAATAGACACTTTTACCTTCTGCAATCAGTTGCTCTGCACGTTGTGCGTCGGTCACTCTTGGGTCTGACAATTCGCTCATGATGCGTTTGTAGAGATCAGAATGTGCCACGGTCTCTTCGCTTGAGATCATGACGAGATGGATAGGGCGCCCTTCTTCACTCGTACCTACTTGGTTGATCTTGATCCGATTTGAGGCTGCAGCAAGCGTCTTATAGTAGCCATAGATTTCTGAAGTAGAGTGCATCACCCCAGGAGCTCCAATAATGGTTCCGAAATGCTTTAGCGGAGAGGGTATAGTCGGATGATCTATTATTCTCGCAACAGACTCGGGATAAAACCGCTCATCGGTAGTAAAGTTTTTGATTTGCTGCTCGTAGCTGAGATCACGTTGTTGCGCTTTTAGAGACAATGTACCTCCTAAAACAAAAAGGAAGAATGAATATAACAGGGTCGATTTTGGTTTCATGATGGTGGTTAATAAGAAGAGTTAAGATAACGAGTTATCGCTCAAGTTGGATGTAATTAGTTAGAAATAGGGGGTTACTTTCGAAGACTCCAGACTTCGTAAATCGGGTCACCACGACTGCTAAGCCCTGAATGGTGCCAGTCGTTATCGATACGTTCGAACTTGAAGGCTAAGGCAGCCCCCACGCGACTGTTGTCTCTAGAAAAGAATTCAATATGCTCAGTATAGGTGCCGTTTTCAGTGGTGTAATGACCTCCGCCTGTACCCATAAACTGTTTGGTTTCTGTGTTGTAAGCGATCCATTGAAAGCGGGTGCCCGATAAAATTTTCATGGTCTTTCTAGGCTGATCTGTGGATCGAGGTTTAAGCGTTTCTCCTTGTTTGCGTGCAGACATGAGCCATGCTCCGGCAAGCGCCCCAGGGGTATTGGTGTCTATTTGTCTGAATTCTAAGTTCATGCCCGAAACGCTATACCCCTTTGTATTTTGAGCGATCGTAAAATGCAGCGTCTCGCCTACCTGTTCGGGTTGTTCAGAGTCGAATTCTACGTTCAAACTCCACTCAGAACCATCAAGACTCCAAGCGCCACCTAAAGTTCTTATAAATGCCCCAGTAGCGGTGTTATACCAGCTGATAGCTTGATAACCCTCTGAAACGATTGAAATTACGGTGACCTCTTCAAGAGTAGCATCCTGAGTATCTGCTTGCCATGCTCCTAGTGGAGATTGTGCTGAAACGAACGAAATCAATGAACCGAAAAGTACGCTAAGGAATTGTTTCATAACATGTTGTTTGAAAATGACTCTTCAATATAGTAAGACAAAAGCATTATCTTGAGGGGAGAAAAAATCTAATTATGGGAGATAGAAGATCCTTTCTGAAAAAATCATTGGCAACCGGACTTGCGGGAGCCTTGCCTGTATCTGCATTAACCTCTTGTGCCTCTGAGACTTCAGATAATGCTAAAAAGGGACAGATCACAGATTCCAAAAACGGTAAGATTACTTTTTTACAAACGACCGACGTTCACTGTCAATTGCATCAGCATGATGAGCTATTCTGGGAGAATGAAGAGATTGTCTTCAGAAAAACGGGTGGATACGTTCATTTGTCTACCGCGCTGAAGCAACTCAAAGCCGAAAATCCAGAAAACACCATTGTGATGGATACCGGTGATATGTTTCAAGGATCGATGCTTTCGGTTCGAACAGAAGGAGATGCCTTTATCCCCATATTGAACGCGATGAACTACGATCTGTACCACCCTGGAAACTGGGAGGTTGTTTATTATAAAGATCGGATGCAGCACCTCTTAGGAGGGCTTAATGCGCCTAAAGTATGTACCAATATGTATCACGATCTGGGCGATGGCAAGAGAGGGGAGCTCATCTTTCAGCCCTATCAGATATACAACAAATTGGGGGTCAAAATAGGATTTCTAGGATATACCGATCACCTTGTTCCGAAGCGTCAATCCCCGCTCTATTCTAAGGGAATCGTTTACACAGAAGCCAAAGAAAATTTAAAGCATTATGTCGATGTGTTGCGTAATCAAGAGAAATGCGACTTGGTTATCATTTTGTCACACATGGGACTTTCTCAGCAGATCGCCCTAGGGAATCATCCTGATTGCGAGGGAGTCGATTACATCTTTGGTGCAGACACGCATGAACGAGTGAGAAAACCTATTCAGGCCAAATACACGAAAATTGTTGAGCCAGGGGCCTTCGGCTCTTTTATCGGAAAGCTAGAGATCGAAGTGAAGGATGGAAAAATGGGCGAGCACCACTACGAATTGGTTGAGGTTGATCCAAATCGCTTCGAGGCCGATCCTGAAATGGTACAAATTGTAGAAGCATTAGAGGCGCCGCACAAAGAAGCCATTGAGACGGTTATTGGGTATTCTAAACAACCCTTGTACCGTTATTTTGTAGTGGAGAATACCATAGACACTATGATCGTAGATGCTTTGAAATGGAGGATTAATGTGGATGTAGTCTTATCAAATGGATTCCGCTTTTGTCCGCCACGTGTGCCTGATGAATCAGGATTGGTGCCTATAACTGAGGGCTATCTGTACGATATGCTCCCGGTTGAAGCTACCGTCCGAACCGGAAAGGTGAAGGGAAAACAATTACTAGCCTGGTTAGAGAAAGAATTGCAAAATGTCTTTGCTGAAGACGCTTCAAAACGTTTCGGCGGATGGGTAGTTCGCTTTAAGGGAATGAAAGTAGAATTCAAGGCTTTTGCAGAATTTGGAGAGCGTATTCAAAAGGTGGTTATTGCAGATGAACCTTTAGATCTAGAGCGTGAGTATAGTATCTGTGCTTGTGAGCGTGAAGGCGATCCGGACGATGTGTTGTGTCGTATGACAGGAGTTTCAGAGACTAAGAATACTGAATATACCTTACACGGGGTGGTGAAAGACTATTTGAAAGAATTTTCACCTGTAGACCCTGTGCTTCGTCATGATTCTAAAGTCTTAGATGCACCATTAACGCTATTGTCACAAGTTTCTGGGGTAGATTACAAGTTTGTATAAAGCGTAATTCCGTTGTTTCTTTGGCCTGCCGAAGTTCTTTCGGTGACGGGTAAACGACACACAGGATTATGAAATATGCGCTTTTAGGTGCTCTATGTACGCTTTTAGTTTCTTCGATTCAAGCGCAAACGCTTGATAGCTTGCAGGTAAATAAAACAGCTAGCTGGGGAGTAAACTTCGCGAATGTGGGGCTCTCAAATTGGACCGCAGGAGGTGAAAGTTCGGTAGCCTTGGGAACTGTTTTTAACGCTAAAATCGTTCGAAAAGAGAATTTTGGTACCTGGACGAGCCAGCTTGATTTCGCCCTCGGGGGAGCGCGAGTAGGAGACAAGAACTTCAGAAAAACAGACGATAATATTATCCTGCAATCGAAGTTTACTAAGAAGTTCAGTGAGAAATTTAGGTCTGCAGCGATTGCGGTGTTTAGGACTCAATTATTGAATGGATTGGTGTACAAGACGGATCCAGAGAACCCTGATGAATTCTTAAAAGAAAAGATCTCTGGCCTTCTATCCCCCGGATACCTTTCACTCAATTTGGGTTTCGACTACGAGCCCGGTGATTATTTAAGCGTTTCTTTCGCACCTACTTCTGGAAAATTTACCATCGTTACAGACAGTGAATTGTCTGAGGCAGGCGCATTTGGTGTAGAGAAGGGTAAGAATACCCGTTCAGAGCTTGGGGTGAACCTATTGGTAGCCGTGGATCTCGATATCATGGAAAACATGAATTTGAAAAGCAGTCTTAACCTGTTCACGAATTACGGCACTTTTGGCACCATTGATACGAACTGGGAGAACCTTGTCGTGATGAAGGTGAACAAGTACTTCAATGCCAGTTTAGGAACGCAATTGATCTATGATAAAGACATTCTCATTGCCAAAGACGATGGAAGTCTAGGCAACGCGGTACAGTTCAAACACGTCTTGAACTTTGGATTCAACTTCGCACTTTATTAGCACAGAAGTTTATTATTGCAACCTATTTCAACCCTGGGAGATCATCCGATGGGGCCTTCTGCGTCCATGGATACTCTTGCTTTTTAAAGGTAGGGTACAACTGATCCAAAGATTCTCCGTCGTAGACAAAACCATTCTTAACGACCATTTTTACCGTATTGGTATGGCGGATGTCTTCAAGCGGATTTTTCTCTAAGATGACCATATCGGCGAGTTTTCCGGCTTCGATACTTCCAATATCCTTTGAAAGTCCGATGGCTTCAGCACCAAGAATGGTTGCTATGCGCAAGGCGTTGAAATTCGAAATTCCGCCACTTTGCATACTCCAAAGTTCCCAGTGATAACCGAGCCCTTGAAGTTGTCCGTGAGATCCGACACCCGATAAACCTCCGGCTTCAACGAGGTCTTTCACAAACACGGCATGATCATCGAATACATGCTCTTCACGCATGAACCATCCTGCATTTCGACGACGTGATTTTGAGTCTAGCTCAGATTTAGGAGTGAAACGATTCAGTTTAGGATCGCCGTTTACCGGCTCAGTAGCGTAATAGTAATTTTCTGCCCAAGGCCCCCCATAGGCCACTAAAAGCGTTGGCGTATAGGCAGTATTAGAGAAGGCAACAAAGTCAATGAAGTCTTTGTACAACGGATAAATCGGAAAACTGTGCTCGTGTCCAGGATAACCGTCTAAGATTTGGGTTACATTGAGCTTGAAGTCAAGACCTCCCTCAGTGGTGGGCATGAGTTGTTGTTCTTTTGCCGCTTCAATAATCCATTGACGGTGTTTTCTATTCCCCGTCAGATACATTTTTATGGTTTTGGTGTTGTAGTATTTCGAATACTGTTTCAATACTTCTCTCGCGTGATCGAGGCTTTTTATGTTATATCCCCAATAGCCTACCCCAGGACCAGTAGAATAGATTCGAGGACCGGCGATCATTCCTGCTTCAACCATGTCGGCATAAGTAAGTACATCAGTAGTTCCTGTTTGCGGATCTCTCGTTGTGGTTACCCCATAAGCCAGATTTGCGGCGTAGGCCCAAACATGGTTTTTGTGAAGCCCCCAACTTGGTCTTAGGTGGGCATGTGTATCTACAAATCCGGGTAGAAGGTATTTGCCATTCAAATCAATTACAATAGCGTCTTCAGGGGTGGTAATCGTTTCACCAGCGCTCAAGACCTCAGCGATACGATTCCCTTTAACCACTACCGTGGCGTTTTCAATGACGGTCTCTGAATCTACCATCGGAATTAAAGTAGCTCCAGTATAAATCACCGTTTTGTGGGGTATGGCACGTTTTACCTCTACAGAAACTGTAGACTCAGTAGCAGTATATGCTTTTGGGCCTTCATCTTTCTTTTCTTCGTCAGTTTTGTCTGTCGTCTCTTCTGATTTCTCCTTTTGGGCGAGGGTGTACGCCTCAATTTCACGATCCCTGGCTTCGGCTTCTGCGATATTGTAGGTGAAGAGTGTATTGCCTAAGGTCCAAAAAACCGTATTTCCATCAGAAGACCAGGACGGAAATTCGCCACCCATGGTCGTTAGCTTTCTAGAAGGGAACGCTGCATTCTTAGGATCCTTCACATTGATTTTTACACCATCTGGTCCGACTTTCGGCACGGTTACAATGTATATGTCATTATTGATTTTGGCTAGCGCATAGTCACCTTTTGGGGCTCTAAGTAGCGTACTTGCTTTTGAGGGTTTTTTTTCTGGTGCTTCGGGTTCATCCGAAAGCAGGTGGTTATCTGTATACACTGATCCGTATACTGTTATGCCGTCAACAGCGACGTATTTTTTCTCGTCTGTACCGTCGAATCTAATGGATACAAGAGCGCCATCTTTATTGAGATAGATGCGACCGTCATTTTGAGCAAAATGTGCCGATGAATAACCATCTGCTTTTACAATGAAGTTTTCTCGTGCCGTCGCTTTTGGCTCAAACCATACCAAATGGGCTTTTGACCTAAAGGTGTAGGGCCCATCTGAGTCTTCGAATTGCTGTTTTTGTCCTTTGAACACTACAATTCGATTTGAGGGGCTCCATGCGGGATCTTGATAAATCGCTGCCTGGCTGCTAATGCGTTGAGGCTTAGATCTCGGTTTAATTGCTATGGTGTATAGATGCCCGCCTTCGTCTTCACTCCATGTTACGAATGCAATTTGCTTGCCATCGGGACTCCAGGTAGGCATTGCCTCTGTGAAATCAAAGGAGGTCAATCTTCGCACACTGTTATTTTCGAAATTCATGAGGTATACGCGATTCAAGGCAGTGAAGGCCAGGTGAGATTGATCGGGTGAAATCACTGCATCTCGAATTTGCGTTACTGAGAAGGTCGGAAGATCTTCGATGGGGTAATCGAACTTTAGTTGCGGTCCGAGAGCCACCTTTTCATTGACGGTGAATGGAATTTCGTCAATACGGGGCTCATCGAGATAGATTCTATTTAATTTTCCTCCGAAAGAAGCGATGATAGATTTGCTATCGGGAGTGAAAGACATAGCTGGTAAAACCCCCAAAGGTGCAATCGATTCTTGTTCATCGCGTTGAACCGGATAAGCGAGCCATCGCTCATCTCCCGAGTTGAGGTCTCTAAGGATAAGCCCTGTTTCATCGTTGTGTCGTGATCCGTAAACCAACCAGCGACCATCTGGAGAGAGCGTGGGGCTAAAGGCGGATCCATAGCGACTTGTCATGGTTGCTGTCTTTCCATCTTTCAAGTCATAGGTGCCTAATTGATATTGAGGAAGACTGGCGTTGTATTGCCATGCGTTTTGGCGTTGAGAGTACCAGATATGATTGCCATCTGGACTAAAAGTGGGTTCTGAAATTTTTAGATTATCAGGTTTGTCGATGAGTTGGGTCCCAGAGCCACCCTCTTTGTGATAGAGGTGCAATTTAAAATTTCTAGTACCCTTTACTACGGCAATGTAGTTTCCATCAGGAGACCAATCTGCTGACTGCATATTAAAGGTGTCTCCTTTAGTTACCTGAAGGGTGTCCTTCTTTACCCGATCAATGATCCAAGCATTATTACCACCGCTTCGATCTGAGATGAATAAAATTGAATTTCCGTCAGGTGAATATTTTGGATGAGAATCAAAGGCGAGCCCTTCAGTGACACGTGTCGCATCGCCCCCTTGAATAGAAAGTTCATAGAGGTCACCTAATAGATCAAAGATTATCTTTTCTCCGGATGGATGAACATCTACAGACATCCAGGTTCCAGAGGTGGTAGAAAGCTCGAAAAATCGCTCTGCTTTAAGGGGTAATCCCTTTTTCTCTTTTTGTGAAAAAGCTATAAACGGGACAAGAAGTACAAATGCAATCAGTTTAGTTCTCATAGTGCAAAATTGGTCTTTGAAGATAGTTATTTTCATATTTCGCGCGGCATAAGGCTATCAAATCTAAACTGTAGAAATAATGAAAATAAAAAAGCCGCTTCTGTACAAAAGCGGCTTCTTCTTGAAATGAATGAAAAAACTAAAAGTGGCAGTCTATTGAACAAATTTTACTCCTAGCCCATAGATGATTGATTCTAAACCGTCCGATCGGTAATAATGCTGAAATCTGAAATCGATATTTTTTAGTCCAAACCCTAGAGCACGAACATTAGTGAATAGATCTTTATACGAAATTCCAAATCCTAGCTGTTGGCTATCGAAGGCCGATAAGTCGTAGTCCGAAGTATAGAACTGTTCAGTCGACAGGTGTTCTCCGAAGGGCTTAAAGTAGGTGGCTTGGGTTTGTTGATAATATCGATAGCTCGGATAAACCGTCCATTTCATTGAGAGTTTAATAGGTAATTCTACTGAGGCGGTATGTGCTTGAATACCCCAATCGTCATAATAATAACGGTAGAATGTTCGAAGGGTAAGACGATCGTTAAGATACATGTTGAGGCGTGCTCCCACAGGTATTTTTAAACGTGTTTCAGGCATCCTTTCTATATCGTCAGCAAGTCGAAAGACGCCAAAATTACTCGGATCGGTATAGTTTGGTATAAATGAGGCATTTCCGATATAGTAATTAGGGGTGTCTTTGAAGTAGATTCTGTGGTAAGGGGTAGAAAGTAGTCCTTGTTGCACTACTAGATCGGCATCTAATGAGAATTGTACGCGACTAGATAGAATTTGAGAGAAGGATGCAGATAAGGTTGCAGACGACCTATTATTGTTCGTCCAAGCTTGGAATTTGCTAGGTAAATAAGAGTCGCTAACGGATCCTCCTTGGCTAATAAGCGGTACGCCTTGGAAATATCCGCTAGACAAAAAATTGGACCCATACTTCTTGTATTCATGCAATTCAGTGGGATAAATAGGATACCAACGATCTAAATATACTTTTGCCTTTAGACTGATTTCTGTATTCTTCTCATTGAATAAACGGGTCCATGCTCCTCCAAGCCCGTACGAGCGGTAATCGTATTCTGTTGAGGCATAGGCATTAGCATTCCATAGCGTATTTCGGTCGTCAGAATAGTCGGTAATGCTTGCACTCACGTATTTCAAGGCGTCTTTTCTTGATGCCCCTGAGGAAGCAAACCAAGGCGTACCCAAGGTTACTGTTTCGACTGCATTGTTTGTCACTACTGAGTTTGAGGCACCTGAAGGTATTAGGGTGCTTGAAGGACGCGTTTTGCTGTACCCATAATTACTCGATTGGTCTGAGCTAACAGGGAATCCCATAAATGGGTTGATGTTACTCGATGAGGCTGAGGTGTATGTGGATATACCTGATTCAACATTTAGTACAGTATCGTCGTTCAACGGAACGGTAACGACCAGTGTCGGAGTAGAATTGACGAGGGCTTCTGTTCCTAGTCCGCCTCCTACCGCACCGTGAATTCCTTCTTGAGCATAATAGCTGAAGAGCGTTTGGATCTCGGTAGACTCCAACACCTTTTTCTTGTAGGGTGTCGAAGTCTGTCCGAAAGTCCACGTAATCAAACTAACACTTACGATAAAAAAAATCTTTCTCATCACTACGATTAATTGCACCCGCATCCGCCACCAGTTTTGCCTCCGTTGGCTCCGGCAGCTGCTTCACGATATACTTGAAAGTTCATCTCAAACCGCTCTAATGATTTACCCACTAAAGCCATTTCTTCGTCGTTTATATAGACTTTTTCGTATTCTTTAAGTACCGTACAACTTTGAGCAAGTAAAACGACACCTAGTAAAAGGAGGATTCGAGCGTAGTTCATTCAGATTGAGATTTAAGTTGTTTTGAAAAATGCATTTGATTTTCACTATCTACGATGAGACACTCTACTCGTTCAAGTTGGTCAATCAAAAAGAGTCCCTTTTCGATGCCTAGAACAAATACAGAAGTAGCCAAAGCGTCACTGAGCTCGGCACTTTCAGATAGAATACTGACACTCGAAATGCCCCTTACAGGGTATCCTGTTCGAGGATCTATAATGTGAGAAAATTCAACACCATCGATAATTACCTTTTTCTCGTAGTTTCCTGAGGTGGCGATGGCCTTATCGGTTAATGGAAGCCACGAAAAGAATTTAGTTTTGTTTAGAGGATTGGTGATTCCGACCATCCATTCACTTTGGTCCGGTTTTCTGCCCCATGTGGTTAGGTCACCAGAAGCATTTATAATTCCAGAAGCCACTCCCATTTTGATCAATAAGGCTTTCACACGATCGGCCGCATAGCCTTTTCCGATGGCCCCAAAGCCAATTTTCATCCCTGGTTTTTCTAAAAAAACAGTTTCTGCTTGTTTGTCAAGAACAATGTGTTGATATCCAATTTTAGAAACAGAGGCACGAATCGCTTCTTGTGATGGCATACGCTCATCCATACTACCGTCAAACTTCCATATTTGATCCATAGAAGCATATGAAATATCGAATGCCCCATCGGTAATTTTAGAGATGGTCAGGGCACGTTCAATGAGTTGAATGACTTCAGGATCGACTTTTACCGGACCCTTTCCGGCCATGCGATTTACCTCTGAAATCTGTGAATCGGGTTTCCAACTAGAGATAAGATTTTCAATTCTAACAATTTCGCTTTCGGCTTTTTGAATGAATTGATCGGCGATTTTTTCGTCATCTGCTACAACAGTTATATCAAACCTAGACCCCATCAATAACGTAGTTTTATTACGAATGATTTGGCTTTGGCCCCAATGGAATAAGGTCAAGCAAATGAACGTTATGAAAATAGATCGCTTCACTCGCTTAAGAAATCAATCATTTGTGCTGGATCTAGATCCATGTAACTAAAGCTTTTTCGAACGGTTAAATCAGGATTCAGTAGCAGTACAAATGGAAAATATCCGTTTGGATTGTAGCGCTCAGCAAGCTCTTTGTTTTGCAGGGTCTGCTCAGCGGATAATTGATTGGATTTTCTTCTTGGAAAGTCAGCCTTTAAGATTAAAAGGTTCTCTTCTGCAAACTGTTGAAATGTTGGTGTTGACCACACATTTCTTTCGAATTTAATACAAGGGGCACACCAGTCAGATCCTTGAAAGATTAATAATATCGGTTTGTTTGTTTCGTTCGAGGTTGCCACAATCTCATCGAATGAGTCGAAGGTTGACTGAGCCTGAAGGGTTAAGCCTATTCCTAAGAATAGCGTTAGTAAGAGTTGCTTAATCATCGGTTCCTAAATAATTTCCGTTAAGGTCAAAGTACAGTTCAATCCCGTTAGATAGCTCTACTTCTATAGAAGTACCTTCTTGCTCAATTTCTTCAATTGTGGTATTGGGATGATTAGATGCTACATAAGCATTAATAGCACTCATCGCTGCATCGCTTATAGATTGGCTATTGGTCTCTCCGCTTTCTTGATCGTCATCATAGCCTTCATCTCCTTCATCATCGTCATCGTAGTTGTCATCGTCATCGTAGTTGTCATCATCCTCGTAGTCGTCATCGTCATCGTAGTCGTCATCATCGTCGTCATAACCTTCACTTTTAGAATTAGAGAGGTTGTCTGCTGGAGCGCCGATTGCTGCATATTGATCTTCGATGTTGCTGATTGGGTCTAAAGTGCACGCGACGTTTAAAGCACTTAGTACAAATGCAATGAGCATAAAAAATGTATTCTTCATCTCTTTGGTTTTAGTATAAAACATGTTATTACGGGGATACCCTACCTGACTTTTTCATTTTTTTAAGTCCAGACCTTAGCCATTGCTTGTATTCTGTCGTAGTGGCGGTTTGTATTGGGCGTTCAAGGACTTCTAAATCAGGGGATAGTATTACATAATAGGGTTGAGAAGAGGTGTTAAAATTGGTGATTTGAAAGGCTGACCACTTTTGTCCTATGGTGCGTATTTTTTTTGTCTCTTTTGGGCTAATTTGTTCTATTTCATCAGCTTCAAGTTCAGATCGGTCGTCAACATAAAGCGATGTTACTATGAATCTATCTGACAGCATCTCATGAACCTCTGGATCAGTCCATACATTTTCTTCCATCTTTCTGCAGTTGACGCAGGCCCACCCTGTAAAGTCGACTAATATCGGTTTCCCAGTTTGGAGGGAAACTGCTTTTGCCTCTTCAAAATCATGATAGGCAGTAATGTCTTTATTGAAGTTGCCTTGCTCGGAGTAACTGTAGAATGATGGAGGAGCAAAACCACTTAACAATGGAAGAGGAGACTTGTTTATTAATCCCAATCCTAGGTAAAGAGAAGCCGCAGCCAAAACTGTGGTTACCACAATATAACCTTTGCTTTTGGTGGATGATCTTACCAGCTTTTTAATGAAATAAAAGGTTAGGGTAAGTGCAATTAGGAGCCATAAGGCAATAAAAAGTTCTCTCTTAAGCAGTCCCCATTGTGAAACCAGATCTGCATTTGACAAGAACTTCAAGGCTAATGCCAGTTCAATACCCCCTAGAATTACTTTTACATCCATCATCCATCCTCCTGACTTTGGCATTTTGGTAGTGAGTTTCGGAAAGAGGGCCAATAAGGTAAAAGGCAAGGCCAGTGCAAATCCGAATCCCAACATCCCAAAACTTAAATTAAGAGCCCCATCAGCAGAAGAAAGGGAGCTCGCCAAAAGACTACCTAGAATGGGGCCCGTGCATGAAAATGAAACTAAGGCAAGAGTAACCGCCATGAAGAATACTCCAACGATTCCCGAACGATTCGACTGATTGTCAGCCCTGGATACTATGGAATGGGGTAAACTAATTTCAAACCATCCGAAAAAGGAAAGAGAGAATATTACAAACACGACAAAAAAGAATAGATTCAGCGTAACGTTGGTCGCCAGTGAATTAAGTGTGTTTGGGTTCAAACCCTCAATGAGAAAGAAGGGAAGGCTGAGCAGTGCGTAGATTAAAACAATCGAAAATCCGTATGCCAATGCTAGAAGAGTGGCCTTTCTTTTAGAATCTTCACGATTAAAAAAGAAGGATACCGTTAAGGGAATCAT
The DNA here is from genome assembly GCA_913060705.1 of uncultured Bacteroidota bacterium. Classification (GTDB taxonomy): domain Bacteria; phylum Bacteroidota; class Bacteroidia; order Flavobacteriales; family Flavobacteriaceae; genus UBA3478. The sequence goes on from CAJXTX010000024.1 coordinate 18,494, forward strand.
AGGAAATACGCAGGGTGTAAGAAGTGCCAGAAATCCAGCTCCCATTCCTAATATAAAAATGATCCAGAGTGATCGAGTAGGAGTGTCATCGACCAGGGCGTCTCTATTTTTTAAAGGCACCCAAAGCGGATTCTCTTCATTTTTCAAAAGTTTGGACGAGGGGTCGCCTTGTTGAATACCATTGTGATCAAATGTAAATGTCACTTCTTTATTCATGCATACCTCTTCGCAGACTTGATAGTAAAGAGTTATTCGGCTGGTCTCGATTTTTGTTTCTGAAAATGAAACGGGTATAGTCAAATGAACACTGTCTTTGAAATAGTAGGTTTTCAGTTCAAATATCTCATCGTATTTCTCATGAATTTCTGAGGTAGAAAAGGTGCCGTCCCATGCTATCGAAGGATTTTCTTCTAGCTCAATTTCTAGAGAAATGGGGCCAAATTCATCATTTTCTGGGGCGTAAAGGATCCAAGGGCTATCGATAATCCCCCTCAAGTGTATTTGAGATTCAGTTTCGGATAGGTTTTCAATTTCTGGACTCCAATGCACGGGGTCTGTGGATTGTGCATGAGTAATTGACACTAAGAATGTAAAAAGGGTAAATAGGATAGAGCGCATGCCGAGCGGTTTATTCCTATAACCAGAAGGTTCAAGAATACCCTACTTTGAATTTTATTTCAATTTTTTGGTAGGGTAAATCCGCAAATGAGTGTTTTACTGAAAAATGCAAACTATCAAATCCATGAAATTATCAAACCTATTCATCTTATTTGCTTTAGGGCTTTTTAGTATATCCTGTCAGAAACATCCTATAGAAGACGAAATAGCTTTGGCCCAAGCCTTAGCAGCTTCAATCGACAGTGAAACAGATTCATCTAGTGATGA
>CAJXTX010000025.1 GCA_913060705.1 uncultured Bacteroidota bacterium
GTTTCTTCATACTGAGACAAATTGTCTCAAAAATTAGCAATAAAAACTCAGTTTAGGAGGGTTGATTAGGTGCTATTCTATGATTTTTATGTCAACTGAAGTACGTCCTTGCCACCCTGTGACATCTGTAACCGAAAAGGCACAGTGATAGTCTCCGGGGTCTACATCACTTGGAATACTAATACTGATCGTCAACTCTTCTTCTGTGGGAGTCGCATCAATGGTGAAGGTGTTCATCAAGGTCAATGGATTTTCTGGCGATTTCACTGCATCCATATCACAGGCTTCGGGCTGATCGTCATGCGTATGCTGATCAAAGTTGTGGTGAATACCTAAACTGTAAGAAGCCAATCCAAGATTATCGCTGGCTTTGGCTCGAAATGTATACGTCTTTCCGCGTTCTAATTGGGCGCAAGCCTGCGGAAATCCTTGTGCGTAATTGACCGTTATGGTCGGTTTCTCTTCGTCAAGTTCAGAGGTTTCGGTACATCCGAAAACAAATAAAGCGAGAGCAAGTAACGCAATACCTTTTATTTTCTTCATCATACTACAAAGATACCCCACAATCTGCGATCAGTTGTGGGGTATTAGTTTGGTTACACATTAGCTTATTGGCTCTTCTTCGTCCATAATATCGATATGACCCTCAGCACTCGTGCTGTTTCCGCGCTCATCTACTACGGTTAAGGTTACGTGATACTCTCCAGAAGGAATGTTCGCTGGGATTTGAATGTCTTCGTGAAATTCAGGATTTAGTACGAGGTACTTTGCATCGGTATAAACCTGATCAAAATCCCACTCGACCTCACCAGCACCTGCTTGTACTTCGTCGGAATGAATTTCTAAAGAAATTGAGGTGATTCGCACCTGAGCTAGGATATCCGCTCCGACGTGCATGCTTTCTCCTTTATGGGCGATTGCTTCGCCTTCATGATCGTCGCCCTCAACACCCTCATCGTGAGCAGCCTCGTCATGTGCACCCCCGATTTCAAAATTAGAAATGACCGGTGCCGACACCATTACGTCATCGTCTTCATCAGAGCAAGATTGAAGGGCAAATACAGCGAGGGCAAAAAAGAATAGAGATTTAAGTATAGTTTTCATAGCAGTGTAATTAAGAATTGAATTCATTTTTTAAAGTCATTAAATAGGCAGATTCAAAGACAAGGCGATGTTTCTACCAGGTTCAGGTACATCAATGAGCCTGTAAAAGCTCGTGTGATCAAAAAATGGTGTATTCAACACATTATTTACCTTCAAACGCAATCGGGCATCGGAAGCATTTGCATTCCATTTGAATTGGGTGTTCACTGAGAAATTAAACAACTGATAACCCGGTGTTTTTTCTTCAGGAGGAACAATTCGATTTTGAGCAGCAGTTAACCTAAGGTCGGCCATAAGCTGAATATTTTTAAAACCGCCAAGGTTGGGTAACTTTTGGCTAGCAGAAATCAATCCAGAAAGAGGCGGATTAAACGGAAGCGTAAATCCCTTTTTAGGTCCACTCGTCTGCTCGGTATAAACGTACTCAAGGGTCGCATCAATTCTCAGATCAGAAGTCAGATTCTCTCCGATCCACAGCTCTCCACCAAAACGCATGGCCTGCGTCTGCATATACTGATAGACTTGCAGGGTTTCGTAATACTCGGTGGTAGGGTTGAGGTAGATGAAATTTTCGAAGTAATTGAAAAATGGACTCACCCCGGCTACAAAAGTTCCCTTTGAGTGGTCAACCTCTAGATCGAGCTGGTATGAAATTTCTGAATCAAGATCAATGGCACCGCGCTCAAAACGATACATATGGTAATTCACACCGTCTGAAGCAAGCTCATTGGCCAAAGGCATTCTAAAACTCTTGCCTGCATTCATCTTGATGGTGGTGAAATCCTTGAGATAACTAAATCCCACTGAAGCGCTGATGTTTCCGAAATCAAGATTTCGATTTCTTGAACGCTGCGCATAAACGTAAGAAGTGGTTTGGTCTGGATTATCAATACGCGATTGATACCAATCAAAATGCTCTTTGGTTTGAATAAGCCCCCAGTCATATCTCACCCCTCCTTGAAGATGAAAATCTTCGGTTACTGTAAAATGATCAAAGGCAAATCCACCAATCGTCCATCTCAAAAATTGTGGGATCAAAAATCCCCATCCACCGATCTGATTGTCTTGAAGCTCAGTGTTTATACCAACTGAAATATCATGATTCGAATTCGGCTTAAAGGTGTCTTGTACATTGAAGGTAAATGTGTTTTTGGTAAACACACGTTCTTTAGTGTTTGGAGGTACGGGCATATATCCGTGTGCAACCGCTTCAGAATGCTCTTCTCGTTGATTGTTCTGATACCCTAAATCGAGCTGAAGGGTGTGCGCATTGCCGTACCAGGTAGTATTGTGTATGAATTTAAAATGATTCACGTTGTGAAAGGGCAAATCAATATCGCGATTAGAGCGATCGTAATCGATAGCCGAAGTGCGTACCTCAAGACCGTGAGCGTTGGCAAAAAATCCGTTTTTGCCGTTGACATTGCTCATAAGCGTTTCAGACTTGACGCGGTCACTTACATAGCCTAGACTAAAGCTTGCATTAGCTTCATACCCCGCGGTATTTCTAAGCTGGTTATCAACGAGTTCGAATACATAACTTTCGTAGTTGATCTGATCCGTTGGCACCTTAAAGTCACCATAATCTCTATAGGTTAGGCGTCCTCTATAATACCACTTATCGCCTCTTCCTCGAAATCCAGCAGAAACACTTCTGAGATCATTATTGGTTTCAGAGGCCAGGTTCAACTCAGCATCAAACGATTGAGCGGACGGAATTTTAGGTGGCCGGATGTCGACTATACCGCCGATCGCATCAGAACCGTACAACAAAGAAGCCGGACCCTTGATGATCTGCAAATCTTCGACGGCGTACTGATCGATTTCAAGCCCGTGGTCATTACCCCACTGCTGCGCCTCGTGTTTGATTCCGTTTTGAACCACAGAAACACGGTTAAAACCAAGCCCCCTAATTACAGGTTTAGATTGTCCTGATCCAATGGTGATAGTGCTTACGCCTGGAATCTTCTTTAGCGTTTGCATCAAGCTGTTCTCTCGGTTATTGTCGAGGAACGTTTTTGAAACCCCTACAGAAATAGACGAAAGTTCTTGAGCCCGCTGTTGAGGGGTCTTTCCGTAGAGTTCTACCTCCTCTAGACTGGTCGCTTTAGGAACTAGAGCGATCATCAAGGCATTGTCAAGATCTGTAGCATCTACGACCACCTCTTGATCAGCGTACCCCAGATGAGTCACACGAAAACGATAGGCGCTTTGCAGAGGGACCTCAATCACAAAGGCACCCTTGGCATCAGAAATGAAAGATCTATTGACGCCAACAATGTTGACCCCTTCTAAGGGTTCTTGAGTGTTCTGATCAATCACCCAACCTCGGATCGTAACCGATTGCTGAGCAGAGACAGACCAACTAAGTCCAATAAATAGTGACAGTATAAGCGCTCTCATACACGATTTAATTACACATACTACAATACAGCCTCATCACACTAGAAACAAGGCTGCGTCAAAGGGTAATTAAATCATAGGGGGAGGCCGCGAGAAGAGATTATATTCTAAGGCATCATCACTATGCGCGAAGGCATAGGTTATAAGAACTTCTTTTTGAAGACTAAAGTTTGGGAGTGGCTGAAAATCTGACGCTGGCTCTTCAGCTTGAGCCGAGTGCTGCAAATCTGCTGAAACTACATGGCAGATTTCACACTGATCAGAAGAAGTCTGATCGCTCTCATGCGTAAGCACGTGCAGTCCCAGCAATTTTGTGGCCAAGAAAAGGCCTGAAAATGCCAGTAATACAATTCGCATGTAACGACTTAGATGCATAAGTTTAAAGATACTAAAAGCAGTTCTAATGCTCAAAGAAATGCTTCAGCTGAATAACTAAAAGCACTATTCCGGCCACTAGTAAATATGTATTTACTGCTTTAAAAAGTGCGCCGAAATTTGAACGTTTTCTCCAGAAATTAATTAACCAAACCATGGGTATCAAAGCTAGAATCTGTCCGAGCTCTACCCCCAGATTAAACCCTATGGTCTTGAGAAAACTTAGCTCAGACACCTGGGTCATTCCCTGCAAACGCGCCGAAAGGCCTAATCCGTGAATCAAACCGAACAAGAACACCATGTAGAGCAAATTCGGTGCAGCGATCCCTAACCATTTCTTAAATAGATCAAGGTTTTCAAATCCTTTGTAAAAAACACTAAGTCCTATAATTGCATCAATGATGAATTCGTTTACGCCAAATTGAATAGAGGTGGCCCCAATGAGAGTTATACTATGACCAATTGTAAACGCAGTAATAAAACGCACAATGTCTTTTATAGATGTAAGGAAGAAAACTACCCCGAGTAAAAACAGCAGATGGTCATAACCCGTAAGCATGTGTTTAGCCCCTACCCAGATGTAATCGAAAAAATTTCCACCCTCAAGAATACGTCGATCCGCCAGAGTAACATCGTGTATCAGCGTGAAACCAGCAATCATGCTTTTTTAGTACTAAACACGAAATACAGTATACCAATAAAGAGTAAACTGCCTAAAATATAGAGATAAACCAACGAGCTATCTTCATGCTGATGGTAGTCGGCGACTGCAAAAGTCAAAGTGGCCCAGTTCGATTGGTGAGTAAGCCCTTCTTCATTAGAGTCTACTAAATGGATCGTTCTCAAATACCATACTCCAGGCTTGTCTAAGGCTACATTTAGCTCGCCATTTTCATCGGTTCGGTAAGGTATCAAATCACTGTGTTCGTGGTCTTGATCTTGCTCATGGGTATGGGTAGATCCATCATGAGTATGGGTCAAAGCAGGAGGCTGATAACCTAGATACACCAATTGGTTTGCCAAAGGTGCGTCTTGAAAAAGCAACTGCGTACGAAACTCCTCACCCGGATGCAAGTCATACGGGTTATTCAGGGCCACAAATTCAATGGGATACCCAAACTGTACTCCATAATCTGAACTGCGCGTTTTTCCGACCTGAAAAATCGATTTGACGTGCTTAGAATACTCTTCAGTCGCAGCATCATTCAGTTGATCGTTCTCTTGACGCGACTCTAACACGTCTAAAACCCCATCGTGTTCGAGATAATCATTAAAATCTTCTGCGCTCATGCTCAAAACTCGAGGCTTTGTAGAAACCCCAGCAACGTAGGTTCCTTCACCCTCGGTAGTAATAGTTAAGTAGGTGATACTATCCTTCTCAAACCAATCTTGCTGTGCGGCCTGAATACGCTGCCCTGCATATGCAATACTTACGTCTAGCATGCGATCGCGATCTATCACATTTTCACTGCGATCAAAAGTACCATTGAATAGTTGTAAGGCAGAAGTGGTATTGGGCTCAAGAAAATAACTGTCAAGCTTTAGGTACAGGTCATGACTCGACAGTAATGCTAGGCTAAAGAAAGAAAATAAAAAGTATGAGAGACGTTTCATTTTTATCTTTTTGATAAAGATAACACCTCAACAATACTTCCGCAGCTGAGCATGGCGTCACCGTAATAAGGGTTTCTAATTTCTTCCTCTGTACTGAGCCACTGAGCACCTTGATTATCATTTGCCATGGGGCAGAACTGCACATATAGCGTCTCATCGGCTGTTAATCCTTGAGAGGCCCAATCAATAAAGTGAGTTGAAAGCGCAATAAACTCATGGCGTTGATCTTCTAAGTTTGATTGTTCTGATAATGCCTTCAACATCCGCTCCAGATGTGAGATCATTCCCTGGGCTAGCGCGTCTTTGGTTTCACGCTTTAATAGTTGTAAGCTCTCTTTCGCCCTTTTAGCACTTTCAACGGCATCAGAATTTACTAAGGCATTCTTAATTCGAAGGTAATTAGGTAGTAAGGCAGCCATTATCGCATTATCCGCTGCCGTGAATTGCTTCTGAGAACCGTCATTGTGATCCTCTAAATGTAGAGACATTGATGTATCTTCATTAATATTGTTCATCATCGAAGCCTGTCCCTTTAGTTGCGCTGAGGCATCAATTACAAAGGCCCCGTTTACCACCACTCGATCTTGGGGCTGAAGACCCGCAATCACTTCATAATAACCGTCATGCTTCTCTCCGAGCACAACAGATTTTAAAACAAAGTTTGGTACTTCTTTATTTGGTTGAACATACACCACTGAACGCTCACCAGTCCATAGCACTGCAGATGAAGGCACTGTTAAGGATTCCGCATTCTGTGTTGAAGCCACGGTCACGGCACCTTTGACAAACATTCCTGGTTTTAGCATCCCCTCATCATTGCTAAGCTCTGCTCGCACCTCTGTAATTCGACTTTGGCTATTTAAAACCGGATCGATAAAGGTCACTGTAGCATCAAACGTACGCGAAGGAAATGAAGCTACTGACAGGGATATCTTTTGTCCTTTTTGAAACCTATTAAGTTGATCTTCGTATCCCTCTAGACGCACCCATAGTCGTGATAGATCTGCTATTTCGGCTAAGGCCTCTCCGCGAGAAACGAAGGCACCCTCATCGATAAAAAGCTTTGTAATTGTCCCAGAACTTTCAGCTACCAAGTCGAAAACATCTTGAGTTTTTCCATCAGACTCCAAAGCATCAATCCACTGGTCTGAAAATTTGAACAATCTGAGTTTGTTGCGCACCGCTTTATACCAACCTGGCTGTTGTTCTTTAAGCTTTGATGCGGTAAGCAGCTCTTGTTGTATTTCAAGAACGGCTGGTGAATACACACGCGCCAAAACTTGACCTTTGGTGACATACTGACCCTCTGAAGCGACATTTAACACTTCTATTCGGCCGTCAAATTCAGAAGTTTGTACCGTAAGTAGCTCCTCATTAATTGAGAGTGTTCCAGATAGCAGAATAGAGCTTTTTTGCTCGTCTCGACCGCCAACTACTAGCGTTTCAATCTGTGATAAGGCCATTGCGTTTTCGCTCAGGATCACTTCATTTAAGGCCAGTCCTTGCCCATCGTTTGATTGAACTGGAATGAGAGCCATACCGCAAATAGGGCAACTCCCAGGTTCAGGTTGATTGATCTGGGGATGCATCGAACAGGTGTAATACGTACCTTCTTCATGCTGATGGTTATCTGCAGTTTCAGAAGAAGTAGTAAAAGCACCATTTACGAAATAGCCCGTGAGCAGCCCTATCGCTAGAGCCCCTGCCACCACTAGAAGAAATTTCTTGTCCATTTTGACTTAATTAAAAAGTTTTCGAACAGTCGGAGAAGATACGCCCCACAACAAGAAGCCACTGCAAACCGTTATGAGTCCCAGAAGCGAGAACGCCCTTAGCACTGTAGTATTAAAATCGTCTCTTGTTTCATAATCCATAGTGTGAGTCATCCACAAGAAATCAAACCATCGCCAATCGCGGTGTCTGACGGTCTGAAATGAACCGTCTTTAACTGAAACGTAAGCCGTAACCTCATCGTCAGAAGCGTATGAAATCGCATAAGCAGGTAAATCTCTGCCTCGGTATTCGTGATGCGCATCGGTCTCTTCAATCAGATTGACTTCTGAAACCATCAGCTCATTTTTCATGTGTCGTTGCGCTATTGCCAATGCCTCCTCTTCAGAAATACCATTTTTATAAGAGCCGCTTCTCGCATGAATAAGTTTAGATTCATTCACCCAATAATAGGGTTCACCGGCAATTTCCTTAAGTTCTAAAGCATATACTTTCTCTTCTGCAGTGCTAAGCGCAGTCAGATCAGTAAAGGCCAAAGGCTGCACCTCTTTTTTAAAGTGGTCACCATGGATTTCGTCTATATCTGTCCAGCTAAAATAAAGTCCGCTTATCGTCCACATTAAAAATTGTAATCCCAAGAAAACTCCCAGGTACCTATGGGTTTTTCTAATACGGAGCGATGTCTTTCGATTGACCATGTAGTTAGATTAATGGTTGTGTTCTGAGTGGTTACCTTCTTCTGTATAGTTCTCGTTGAGTACATAAGTCATACCGCATACTGGGCATTTACCCTCAGTATCACTACCGCTTCCTTCGCAATGCATGGGGCATACATACCTTGAAGTGTACTCTGGACCGTCTTTTACCATAGCGTCCATTTGCATGGCATGCTCACTGTGATCCTCGTTTTGCATTTGCATTTCAGTAGCAGTGGAATCATCGGTAGCATTACTCTTTTTAGAAGAAGTGCCGCATGAAGCCACAAACAATACAACTAAGACTAAAGTCGATTTTTGAAGAATAGAATTTGATTTCATAAGATAGAATTAAGGATTAATGAGATAATTAATTAAAGCGTATTGCTGGTAACATTGCACCGTTGCATCTATACGGCGCATTTGTATATTCAGTTTGAGTTCTTGCAGATCTAGAAGTGACTCGAAATCTATATTTCCGGCCATGTATCTAGATTGGTAGAGCGTTTCTGTTTCACCAAGACGCTCGAGACTTTCTCCTTGCAATTCAAACCCTAGCCTGGCGGCATTTAATTGCGCTAAGGCACGGGCGTATAGGTTTTCTAAGTCGTTTAGGCGTTGTTCTTTTTTTGCCTCAATCTGTTCTTTTTTGATGTTGTTCTGAACGGAAGCCGAGGTATATTTTTTACTGAAAACCGGAATCGACAGCGAAAGTCTTGGCATAAAAATATCCTTGCCGTTGTCGTCAAAGGTTTGATCTAGACGTTCTTGTACGGTGATGTAATCCATCCCTAAAGCAAGGTTAGGTCTTTTGTCTTTTTGATTCAATTGCTCAGCCTCAGTGATGGAGGTATACCAACTATCAAATTTTAGTAGTTCTGGATGGACAGAAAAGTCAGGTGATTCGGGTAAGTCTATGAACGGGATCGGTAGCTCCTGAACAATTACAAGCTCCGGTGATTCGCGAGTATTCAACAGATTGTAAAAAGCCTTAGTCTCAGCCGTCAACTGCTGATCGATCGTCAATCGCTGTTGTTTTAAATCGTTTAACTGTACCTCTAAACGAAGTAGTTCAGAAAGAGAAGATCTACCCGCCTCAACCGCCTTTAACAAGAGTTCTTTATTGACCTCTATCCATCTCATTTGCTTGTCTATTACATGCGTTTTAGCCTTTAATCCATAAAGCAGATAATACGATTGAGCAACCGAAAGGGCCAGCTTTCTCTTGGCAATGCTAAACGAAACAAACTCGCTTTCTGCTAATGAAGCCGCATAGCGCTTTCGGGCAGAAAGCGTTCCGAACCATGGCAACATCTGTGTGATGGCAAAACGAGATTTCTGCGCTCCTGTTCTGGTTTCGGGTTCACTGACAAAATACCCAAAGCCTAGATCGAGATTAGAAAGGCTGGTCGATGCCTCTATCTTTTCTTGAGCCAATCGGTAATTCAGTTCAAACGCCTGAATTTCAGGGTTGTTCTCTTCTGCTATTTTTAAATAGTTCTCAAGCGTTTGTGCTTGTGTGTACTTCAGTGAAATCACTAAGCTCAGTGTTGAGAGAAAGATGGTTAACGGCCTCATTCTACATTTAGTTTTAGCTGCTGTTCTTTCTTAATGCTAAAGAGCACCGGAACAACGAATAAAGTAATCAGAGCGATAAGCATACCGCCGAAGCTAGGAATCGCCATTGGAATCATAATATCGCTTCCTTTACCGGTACTTGTTAATACCGGAAGCAATGCCAGTATAGTGGTCGCTGTCGTCATTAAACAAGGTCTAATGCGGCGCTCACCGGCGGCAATAACCATCTGACGAACCTCATCTACATTCTTGGGCTCAGTCTTCTGGAAAGTCTGTGTCAAATAGGTAGCCATTAAGACCCCATCATCTGTTGCAATACCGAATAGCGCAATAAAGCCCACCCATACTGCAACACTTAAGTTCACTGGGCTTATCTGAAACAGCTCCCTCATATTGACCCCGAAAAGTTCACTATTTAAAAACCAAGGTTGACTGTATAGCCCTATCATAATGAAGCCTCCTGCAAAGGCTACTGCGATCCCGGTGAACACCATAAGGGAGGTACTCACAGATTTGAATTGAAGGTATAGAATCAAGAAAATGAGCGCCAATACTAATGGCACCACAATAGTCAGGGTTCTTTCTGCTCTGATTTGGTTCTCGTAGGTCCCGGTAAAGGCATAGGTAACACCCGCTGGAACCTTTATTGCATTTTGTTGAATCTGCTCCTCGAGGTAACGCTGTGCGTTTTCGACTACTTCAACCTCTGAAAATCCGTCTTCTTTATCGAATAGCACATAGCCAACTAAAAAGGTGTCTTCACTTTTTATGGCTTGTGGGCCTCGTTCAAATTCAATGCGCGCTACTTGTCCTAAACGTATTCGAGTTGTAGCGTCAAGATCGATATAAACATTTTCGAGATCTGAAATTGAATTGCGAACCTCTCGCGGATAACGTACGCGTATAGTATAACGTGCTCTTCCCTCTACTGTTTGAGAAACTGGGATTCCGCCAATGGCAACCTCAATAGTCCGCTGCACGTCTTCTATCCGCAACCCATAGCGCATGAGCTGTTCGCGATCGATATTGATCATCACATAAGGCTTGCCTACGATACGGTCGGCAAATACAGAACTTTCTTTTACCCCTTCAACCTGTTTAAGCGCGGTTTCTAGCTTCAATCCGAACGACTCAATTTGCTCTAGGTTCTGACCCTTCACCTTAATACCTATCGGGGCGCGCATTCCTGATTGTAGCATCACTAGGCGGGTCTCGATCGGTTGCAGTTTTGGAGCCGAAGTCACTCCTGGGAGGGCAGTAACCTTTACAACCTCATCCCAAATAGCATCGCTCGACTGAATAAAGGGACGCCAATTTCTAAAGTACTCGCCATTGGCATCGGGGATCAATAACGAACGATCAATTTCTAATGCATCGACCACCTCAGTACTAGTTGAACCTCCTTCAGGAGCATTGTTCGGATTCAAGGCGAGCAAACCGTTTTGAAGTACAAAGAATCCAGAGGCATCGACCTTGAATTTACCTGGACTCCCCGAAGTATCAAGAACATACTCTGGATAATAATTAATGATATTTTCAAACATCGATAGTGGAGCCGGATCAAGTGCCGATTCGATGCGCCCAGACTTACCCACTACAGTTTCTATTTCAGGAATCGACATAACGGCGCGGTCGAGTAATTGCAAGGTCCGCTTATTTTCAGAAATCCCAGCATGAGGCATTGACGTTGGCATTAATAAGAACGAGCCTTCATCTAGAGAAGGCATAAATTCTTCTGGGGTGTTACGCATAATGGCCACGCCTGCAATCAAGATGACTGACGGAACAGCAAGAAATGCCATTTTGTTGCGCAAGGCCCATGAGAGCAGACGAACATAATTGCGTCTGAACCATTCGAAACCTCCCAATACCAGCGCGCATAAAAGTCCTACAAACACAAAATTCAACACGATACTGCGATCAAAACCGAGCGGCCTCCAATACACAGCAAGCAGCGTTAAAATGGTAAAGATCGTAATGCCAAATGTTGAGCGCTTGTGAAACGTCTCGCTGATCAGGCCTCTTAAATGCATCCACCTAGCAAGTCCGAAAGCCATAAGGACTAATCCTAACACGAATCCGTAAAGCAAACCGGCTAAACCTATCGCAAACAAGGCAATGGCACTACCCAAAGAAAAAGTGGTTGAATGCTCTCGTTTTCGGAATATGGCAACGGCGAAGGTGGGAATCAAAAATAGAGTGACCACAACCGCCGACAGTAGCGCAAAGGTCTTGGTGAATGCCAAAGGACTAAAAAGTTTACCTTCTGCCCCTGTCATCGTAAAGACCGGAATAAAGCTGATGATCGTGGTGAGCACCGCAGTAACAATGGCTCCCGAAACCTCAGTGGTCGCGACATACACCACTTCGTCAGTTGTTTGGTCTGCTTTGCGTTGTTCTAAATGCCTAAGAATATTTTCAGACAAGATCACACCAAGGTCAACCATAGTCCCAATGGCAATAGCAATTCCTGACAGGGCTACGATATTGGCATCGACTCCAAAGAGTTTCATGGCGATAAACACCATTAGAATTGCTATCGGAAGTAATCCTGAGATCAATAATGAAGCCCTTAAGTTGTATACCATGACCACCACGATAAGAATCGTAATAAGAACCTCTAGAATCAGTGCCAAGCTCAGCGTGTCTAACGTCTCATAAATCAGACCTGTTCTGTCATAAAACGGAACCACTGTGAGCCTAGAAACGGTACCGTCTTCTAGCACCTTAGTGGGTAGCCCAAGACTCAACTCTTCAATCTTAGTCTTCACGTCTTTGATTACTTCAAGCGGATTGGCTCCATAACGCGCAATCACAACCCCACCAACGGCTTCGGCGCCTTCTTTGTCTAAAATTCCTCTTCGTTCTGAGGGACCAAGTGACACCCTGGCGATGTCTTTAACGCGTATTGATGTATACGCATCACTGCGTACTACAGCATCTTCAAGATCTTCGAGTGAGGTGACATAACCCAAACCCCTTACCAAATACTCTACATTGTTTATCTCAAGAGTCTGAGCACCCACGTCGCGATTGCTTTGTTGCAAGGCGCGCACCACATCTGATAAACCTACACTGTAGACTTTTAATGCTTCAGGATCAACGTCAATCTGATATTCTTGAACAAAGCCTCCGATTGAGGCCACTTCTGATACACCTTGAGCTGATGAAAGCCCATACTTTACGTAATAATCTTGGATAGAACGCAACTCATTGAGATCCCATCCTCCAGTAGGCCTACCCTGTTCATCTCTTCCTTCGAGGGTGTACCAAAAAATCTGACCTAATGCAGTGGCATCCGGTCCGAGTGTAGGACTCACTCCTTGCGGCAGCATATTATCTGAAAGTGAATTGAGCTTTTCAAGAATTCTACTGCGGCTCCAGTAGAAGTCAATGTCTTCTTCGAAAATGACATAGATACTCGAGAATCCGAACATCGATGAACTTCGAATGGTTTTAACTCCAGGAATCCCTAATAGTGATGTGGTGAGCGGATAGGTGATTTGATCCTCAATATCCTTAGGAGAGCGCCCTGTCCACTTGGTAAAGACGATTTGCTGATTCTCTCCAATATCCGGAATAGCATCAATGGCGACGGGGTTACTCCCTACCCAACTTGAATTCGTCTTGAGCGGAATCGCCTGTAGTCCCCACAGCAATAGTACCGCCAACAAGAGGTAGGCAAAGATTTTGTGATCGAGAAAAAATTTAATGCTTTTATTGAGCATAGTGAGTTGATTTAATAAGCCGTGTACACAAGAGTTTCAACAAAGAATCCTTAGATCCTTTGATAGTGACACTATTAAATCAAATCAAAAAAACTTGGTGTAAGATGTGGATGTCTTTGGGTAAAGGCGGCGGATGATACAAGTGCACCGCTACGCTTTCTTTCACCTCAACGACGGGCAATGGCGTCACAATCGACACCATAGCGGGTACAGCATATACCAAAGAAGAAACAGCGTATTCAAATACAGATTGCTTGAGATCGTCTTGACCCTGTACCGTGAAACGCTCGTTATCACAACAGTGATTGTCGGCATCCATGGCCATACCGCAACCTTCTGCCTCAGCAAAAAGTGCAACGCTAACCACATGCCCCATGCACAGGTGCTTTTCGACCGTCCACGACAAGGTAGAGGCGAGCACCAGAAGGCTCATGGTAAATGAAAAAAGGCGTGCTACCGTACTTTTCATGCGGTAAAAGTACAAAATATTGGATTTGAAGCGATTGATCGGCTAAAACCTATCCTCGATAAAGCTTTAGCATCCCCTGTACAAATCGGTCAATTTCTTCATCGGTTCCGGTACTGATTCTGCACCAATCGTAAAAAGGCGGAAAAGGTCTACCTATGCGCACTCCTTCTGCCAGCATCTGTTCGCCCAATTCACGAATATCTCTTTGGCTATGAAAGAAGACGAAGTTGGTATGCGATGGCACATAATCAAGATCGAGGTAGTCTAGCACTTCATAAATCTTGTTCTTGGCCTCTTTGGTTTTTTTAAGCGAGAATGCGTAAAACTCATCGTCTTTCAGCGCCTCTTCAGCCGCAGCGATGGCTAAAACATTACTCATGGCAACTAGATTCTTGCGTATCATGGCAGCGATTGAGGGCTTGGCAATTAAATACCCTATCCGCGTACCCGCTAGCCCGTATACCTTTGAGAAGGTTTTGGAAACAATCACATCTTTACCCTCTCGAACCAATTGATCCATTGATGGGTAATCGGCATCCTCGATAAAATCATAATAGGCCTCATCGCTGAAAACAATCGCCTTCTGACTTACCGTTTCACAAAAATCTACAAGCTTTTGCTTTTCAATTAAGGTTCCTGTTGGATTGTTTGGGTTGCACAAGAAAACCAACTTGGTTGAGGCATTGACCCGCTTCTCGACCTCCTCTAAATCATAACCTTTGGATGCATTAACCGGAACCCATTGGATCGTTGCTCCCCATTGCTTGGCATAATCCATCATCGCCAAAAAGGTCGGAGCCGCCGATATAATTTCTCCCCCATCATGGGCAAAAGTGAGTCCAGTCAACTTCAGTCCTTCGGTGGATCCGCCCGTAATAATGATGCTTTCAGGAGCAACACCGTGTTTTAATGCCAGTTTTTCAGCAAGCGCATCGCTGTAGTCGTATGGATAACGGCATGCATGATCAAACGCTTGGATAACCGCTTCTTGAACCTTCTTCGATGGACCGTAGGGATTTTCATTTGAACTCAACCTCACGATTTCATCCAAGGGTCGAGGATTGAAACGTTCTTTCTCTTCTAGGGTCAAAAGCGAAGAGGGGGTTAATAACAACCCACTCATCCCAATAGAAGAACGCAACCATTGTCTTCTCGATTGTGTCATAACACTAGCTGTTTTTTGAATCAAAAAAGCATAAACAAAGTACTTCACTTAAGGAAGGGTAAAACCTTCAATATGCACTTTGTCTATGCTTAAAACTATTTTGGAAAGTATAATATACATCAAATCAATGAATTATCCAAGCGCCGGGCAATTAGAAGACTCTCTACAAATCAGCACCTCTCGCCCATTTCATTCCTAATGAGGCACCTTTTTTCGTCTGAGCCAAGCGGTTCAAACTCTCATCGGTCACTATGAGAATACGCGGATAGCCCCCACTCACCTGAGCATCTCGGTGCAAGACAATGCACTCTCCTGACGGGGTCAGTTGAACGATTCCGGGAAACACTGCCGCTGAGCGGATGCTCTCAGTCGATCGCTTGAGATGCACCGAAGGCAACAAACGATACCCCATACGGTTGTGGTCTGAAAGCCTAAATTTCAAGGCAGAAAAATCGATCGAAGGATGCAGGTGATGAAACTCTGGCCCAGGAATGGCCTCAAGAATAGGTTCTTGTTGAACCTCAGATATAGAGGGCTGATCTGTCTCAATTTCAAGATTTTCATAGGCCCGATAGGGAAGCTGGTCTCCTTGTTTCAATTTCTGAACTCCGTAAAGTGCCGGATGCATAGACCGGCTTTTTAATTTTTGATCGGTATCAAATCCACCTTTGACCGCCACATAGGCATAGACCCCATTTACTACCCTTCTAACCGATAAAACACTTCCTTTTTTTGCCTGGTAAAGGGTATTGATTGCTATTGAATGGTCGTCCAATAGGGCTTCGGTCGCCGGTCCGCAAAGGACAAAATAAGTGGGTGCGTTGAAGAGATACACCCCTCCATTTTGACATACTTCTAAGGCCGCAGCGTCTGGCGCATTTTCAAGCAGTTTGTTGGCCAGGGCAAATGCTTCTTGATCCATGGCCCCTGAAAGCGCCACGCCGATACCGCGATACCCATACCGGCCACGATCTTGAATAGTATCCCATAAACCCGACCGAACTATCTCGAGCATAACAAGCGTTCTTGAAGTTGGATTCCTTTTAAATTTTGTGCTCGCATCTGCTCAAACTCGGCCGAATCAATGGCTTTGAAACGCACCTCGTCACCTATGTCGATCGCTACCGGAGGTTCTTCGTCAGGGTCAAATAGATCAAATGCCAATTCTCCTAGCACATACCAACCACCACTTGATTCAATGGGATAAATACCCGTTTGAGTACCCGCAATAGCGACAGATCGCTTTGGAACCCTCAGAGCAGGAGTGCTTTTACGCGGAATTTGAAGCGCCTTTGGAAGTGATCCGATATAAAAGAAGCCTGGCAGAAATCCGAATCCTTCTATAGTATAGGTGCGTGACTGGTGAAGCGCTATCAATTCTTCGGTCGTCATCTTAAGTTTTTCGGCAAGGATATCAAGGTCGATGCCCTCATACTTTACGGGGAGCTCCCAACACTTAGGCGTCAGCACCTCTTCTACCTCTAGTGTTGAGAGAAATGTGTGGAGTTCATCTAATCGAGCGGTACAGTTTTTTTCAAAAAGGGTGAGGGATTGATTCAAAGCCAATACATCAATATCTCTATCAAAAAACCGCTTCAGATGTGAAGCAATACGCTTCAACTGAATGGGCTTTACACCATCAAATTCTGCGGTCACTGTGTCTTGACCCATCGCATAGATATTGAACTTATGCTTCATGAATGCGCTTTAATATCTCCTCGGTATTTTCATGGTCAGAATGAATGCAAAAGGTATGAGGTTCGATGGCATGGCGGCCCTGCATTACGTCTTCAAGAATTCCGTTTTGCATCAATCGAAGTTGGGTCAAACTGTCTTCAGGAGTGTTAATAATGGCTCTTTTATCTGAGCGGCTCAATAAACGGATGCGATCTGCATACCTGCGATCGATAAAGTACTCGTGAAAGCACTTTAATCCTTTCTCCTTCGCCTTTTGGGCAAGCACCGAATGTTCTTGAACATATAGAGTACGTCCCGAGCTGAAAGGTGCAATAGCCTCTACATACAAATCAGCCAAGGATGCATTTTGAGCCAAATCATTGTAGAGTGCGCCGTGGGCTTTGATATGCTTCCATTTGATTTTGAGGCGTTGGCATTGATCATCGAAAAGCTCTAATTGTTTGACTAGTGATTGTCTAAGCGCCTCGTTACTCATCTCAAGGGTTCGCCTTCCGAAGTGTTCGCGATCAGGGTACGACGGATGCGCCCCTAGGTCTAAACCCAAAGCTGCACCTGCCTTTAGGGTCTTTGCAATGGTCTCTGCGTCACCGGCATGCCCACCACAGGCAATATTGAGGGCGTGAACATAGCGATAGAGGGGCTCCTCATTGACTACTCCTTCTCCTGCGTCAAGGTTGATATGTAAAGCTCTTAATCTGTCTTTCATGAGAGCGACTTAAATAAGGCCATACCCCCTAACAAAAGGGTGAAGAGCACTAAAACTATTCCTATGAGCTTCTGAGCGCTCGTATTCACGTAGGCCCCCATAACTGAAGCTCTAGAAGATAACACGAGCAATGTCAGCGCGATGATTGGGAGCAATAAGCCGTTCGCAATCTGGGCAAACTTTATCACCTCAACGGGTGCCGAACCAATGAGTGCAATAGAGAATCCGATGACAAAGACTGCAATACTGGCGATCCTCGAACTGTTAGGATGATCGTATGGTGTTGACCGCACAATAGATTTCGCCACTAGTCCGACCGCTAAAGGAGCGGTTATCGAAGAGGTTAATCCGGCCGCGAAAAGTCCAAAGCCAATGATAAAGCGACTGGCGCTTCCGAAAGTCGGCTCTAACAGCGCAATAAGATCGAGAACCGATTGGATAGATCCGGACTGCACCGAGGCCGCTGTAATCAGTATGGCCATCGAGATAAGTCCACCAAGTACAATACTTATACCCGTGTCTGATCTCAAAGCCCTTATTGAGCTAATTTCACGATGCGAACGATTCACTAAGGCGGTGTGAAGGAACAAATTGTAGGGCACTACCGTCGTGCCGACAAGGGCAATCACCATAAGCGTGTTGTCTGCATTTAGACTCGGGAGTAAAGCGGCCTTGAGCACTGTTATCGCATCAGGTCCTAGGCTTACTGCCGTCAAACTAAATGCAAGTCCCATCACCAATACCATCACCATTAAGAATCGCTTGATGGCCTCAAAGCGCTCGTTCCAGAGAAAAGCGATGACGATAACAGCAATGACCACTAGCATCAAGAACTTTGAATGCTCTATTGAAGTCAAAGACTGAAGCCCCAAAAGTGTTCCGCTCAAATTGCCTCCTTGATATACCGAATTGCCAAAAAGAATGGCAGCGAGGATCAGCCCGAGAATGGATACGCGCCAAAATCGATGCCTGATATGGGTTTTTATAATCTGATCTAAATCCGCCTTCAACACCCAACCCATTCGCGCCGCAATCTCTTGAAAGTAATAGGTGATAAAAATTGAAAGCGTCAGGGCCCACAGAATTTCAATACCAAAATCTACCCCAGCCATGGCGCAGGTGGTCACCGTCCCAGGCCCAATGAAGGCGGCCGCAATGAAGATTCCGAGGCGCTTTGATTTAAGAGATGGCGTGTTCAAATAGATGGATTAAAGGGTCTTACACGTGCTGCTCAGTAAAACCTATTTCGAACTTACATAATTTTGCTGTATGGAATCTAAAGAAGAAATCGTCAGCGACTGGTTACATCGCTATACCGGAAAACCAGCATCGGAGTTCGGCAAGTTCATTTTACTCACCAACTTTTACAAATACGTTTCAAAGTTTGCCGAGCTAACGGGAGCTCCGGTTGAGGGAAAGGATGCGGTAATGCCATCGGCAACTCATAACGGAATAACCATAATTGATTTTGGTATCGGAAGTCCTAACGCTGCGCTCATCATGGACCTTCTCATGGCAGTTGAACCCGAGGCGGTGCTCTTTTTAGGAAAATGCGGAGGACTCAAGAAACGAAACCAGATCGGAGACTTTATTCTACCCATCGGAGCAATACGTGGTGACGGTACCTCTGATGATTATTTGCCTAAAGAAGTGCCTGCTCTGCCTTCATTTGCACTGCAGCGCGCCATTTCTTCAACCATAAAAGATAGCGGAAACAGCTACTGGACGGGGACTGTTTTCACCACCAACCGCCGCGTTTGGGAACACGATAAGAAATTCAAAAACCATTTAAAAAAGGTCCGTGCGTACGCCATTGATATGGAGACCGCCACCCTCTTTACTGTTGGGTTTCACAATAAGATTCCAACAGGAGCGCTCTTATTGGTAACAGATCAACCCATGGTGCCCGAAGGGGTAAAATCTATGGCAGCAGATGCCGAAAATAAAGCTCGTTATGACGCCAATCACGTTCAGTTAGGCATTAGCTCTTTGAATCAGATCAAAGACAAAGGAGAGACCATTAGGCATTTGAAGTTTTGATGCGGTGAACTTGCCACAGCCCAAAAACACAAAACCCATGCCTGAGCATGGGTTTTTTCTAT
>CAJXTX010000026.1 GCA_913060705.1 uncultured Bacteroidota bacterium
TTGATAATCCAACACTCAATTAAATGAAAATAGTCCTCTTGGGATATATGGGTTCCGGAAAGTCTACGATAGCCAAGGCTTTGGCTAAAGAATTGGGGATTGACGCAAAGGATCTTGACAAGCAGATCGAGGCACATGTAGGGTTAAGCGTTCCTGAGATTTTCAAACAAAAAGGAGAATTGTTTTTCAGAAAAATAGAACGTCAAGTACTTGAAGATGAGATTAGTAAAAATGTAGAAGGTGTACTTGCGCTTGGAGGAGGTACTCCTTGTTACGGCGACAACATGAGCCTGATTTCATCTCAAGAAAATGTGCGCTCTATTTATCTTAAGGCTTCTATCTCTTCTTTAACTAAAAGGGTTCTTTCTGATAGTTCTGAACGTCCATTAATCAAAGGAATCAAGACCGAAGCTCTCCCAGAATTTATAGGAAAGCATTTATTTGAACGAATGCCCTTTTACGAGCGTGCAGATCTTATTGTGAACGTTGACCAGAAGTCTGTAGAAGAGGTGGTCGGTGAAATTCGCGATCTACTCTAAATGAGCGCTGTATTTATCCTTTTTTAAGGAGACTTCTACATGGGTTTGTATGGAGGTCGAAAGAGAAATCCCTTTAAAATCCGCTTTTACAGGGTAGCGTTTATGGTTCCGGTTAACAAGAACGGCTGTCTTCAACTTGCGCACACCTTGTTCTAGAAATGGCACACATCCAAACATCAGCGTCGCACCTGAATTCAACACATCATCAACGAGTACAACAGATTTATCCGAGAGGTCTGCAGTGCTGTCTAAGGTGACCTCGCTTGATTTAGGAGCTTTCTTGTTAAGACTAACCTTTATTACCTCAATAGATAAGGAGCTAACAGCCTGAAGTTCATCTGCGATCTTTTGGGCGAAGAGGTATCCGCTCCCTTCGATTCCGGCAATCGTCAACTCCTTTTCTGACGCATTTGATTCAAGAATTTGATAAGCTATACGTCTCAAAATGTGAACAATTTGCTCGTGAGTTAATATGGTGTCTTTCATTCACTTTCTTCTTTAAAAGATTCTATAGAACGCCTTTCTTTTTTGGTGGGCCGACCTAGTCCTTTTTTTCTGTAATGTTTTTGAGCGGCCTCAACAGTATTCTTATGTAATAAGGCTTCGGCAGGAGTAGTGTCTTTTCGGTATTGGTCTACCAGCTTTGCAGAAACTCGCGAATCCGGAACTCCCAAGACTTCTAATTGGTAATCTACTTGGTTGATACGGATGGTGATGTGGTCTCCTGCAAACACCTCTTTTGAAGGCTTTACCGTCTGATTGTTCACTTTAGCTTTTTCTTTTTTAACAGCCTCAGACGCCATCGTTCGGGTTTTAAAATACCGAAGAGCCCAAAGAAATTTGTCGATTCGCATGCTGTTAAAATTGATACAATAGCCTAAACAAAAATAGGGGAAAATTGTATCTTGCGCCGCGTTGCACACCTCCAAATGACTTTATGAAAACCGGATTTACGCTTCTTTTCGCAGCCCTTTTTATCGTTTCATGTAGTAACAACAATAACGATGACGAGTTCACTACAGTGCCTGTTGAGGCTTTGGGAACAATCAATGAGCAGAATGAGGCAGAAATCATTGCATTCTTACAGTCTCATTTCTACGATAATGAAAGCTCAATTTTACCAATTGAAGAGGCTCCTGACAAGACTCCGAGCCTATGGGACGACCCGCGTTTGGGTGTAAAGCAGGTGTATGTGCGACCTTCTGAGTTCAATTTAGATACTTTAGAGTATACAGCAGCTGAAATTGAAAGCGGTATTGCTCATAATTTATACTACCTGATGGTTCAAGAGGGTGCAGGAAATACAGTTACTACTGCAGATTCTGTTTATGTGCAATATTCTGGTAGAACGTTAGATTTGGCACTTTTTGATCAGGTGAGACAGGGAGGCCTATGGTTTGATTTATCTCGAATTCAGGCCCCTCAACAAGGGTTTCGTGGGTTCGCTGAGGGCGCAGCGCTTTTGAAAACAGCCACCCAAATTGCTGAAAATGCTGATGGAACATTTTCTGCCTCCGATGCGGGTAGGGGATTCTTCTTCTTTGGTTCGGGATTAGGGACATATCAAAATGCACAGGCTA
Organism: uncultured Bacteroidota bacterium; assembly: GCA_913060705.1. Lineage (GTDB taxonomy): Bacteria > Bacteroidota > Bacteroidia > Flavobacteriales > Flavobacteriaceae > UBA3478. The sequence continues at coordinate 2,120 of CAJXTX010000026.1, forward strand.
CTATTCCGGCTTATGGGGCTATGTTTTTTGAAATTACTGTGCTCTCGCGTAAGATTACCGATCATGACGGGGATGGAATTCCTTCTTACCTAGAAGATCTCAATAAAAATGGATTCTTGTTTGATGACAATACAGACGCCGCTTATGAAACGGCAAATAATTTAGCCGTTTTGCCTAATTATTTTGACAATGATGATGACGGTGACGGTACACCTACAGCCTGTGAAATTTCACTGGGTTTAGACCCGCTTAACGCGGATCAATGCTATGATGAAGATCAGGACGGTGATTGCGACCGCTGCGAATAAGCCTTTATTTCAACTCAATTAATAGACTTAAGATCAACTGATCTTGACGCGTGTCAATACGCGCCTCTTTGTAAACCTTTTGAGTTAAAAAACGCATTTCTTTCTCGGTTAATCCTCGTTCGTAACGCAAATCAATATTGATTTTATTCAACGAGACGCCTAAGCCAATATTTGCCCCAACAGTTATGTCTTTCAACGATGAGGCAGTTGAAACTCCAGCAAACTCGCTCGACAGCACATATTGAAGGCTCGGACCAGCAAAAATATAGGTAGGTCCGATAAAGCCGGAGCCAAGATTTAGGGGTAGGTCAATTTTTGACATACTCAAATCATCTCCATTGTATGAAGAGGATGTTGAGGTATACACCAGTTCAGGTCTTAAGAAAAAGCCCAGCAAGTCGATTTTTTTAAAAAGTCCAACGTGATATCCTGCGTTTGATTTAGGATTCTTGTAAACTTCGCTCGCCTCACTTAAAAATTCGCCATTTGAATTGTAATTCAAGCCTCCCCTCAATCCCCAACTTGATTGAGCCTGCATCGTATGGATCCCAAGGAAAATAACAAGGGTGCTGAGAAGTAGTTTGATAGCTTTCATAGGATTATGCTTTTCGTTTGATCACCTTTTCTGCCGCCTTGACGATTGCTGGGGCATTGAGTTGGTATTTCTCCATGAGTTGATCTGGAGTTCCACTCTCACCGAAAGTGTCTTTGGTCGCAATAAACTCTTGCGGGGTGGGCTTATGTATAGCTAAGGTTCTAGCGATGCTTTCTCCTAGTCCACCTAAATAGTTGTGCTCCTCGGCGCTTACGAGGCATCCCGTCTTTTCTACAGAACGAACGATGGCCTCTTCGTCTAATGGTTTTATGGTGTGAATATTGATCACTTCTGCAGAAATTCCTTTTTCTTTCAGTGCTTCTGCAGCGATTAGGGCTTCCCAAACGAGATGACCAGTTGCCGCGATCGTTACATCGGTTCCCTCTACTAAGTGTAGCGCCTTTCCGATGGTAAAGGTTTGATCGATTGGAGTGAAGTTAGCGACCTTAGGCCTTCCGAAGCGTAAATAAACAGGGCCATCGTGCTCAGCAACAGCTAATGTTGCCGCCTTGGTTTGATTGTAATCGCAAGGATTAATGACCGTCATGCCCGGAAGCATTTTCATCAGACCAATATCTTCTAAGATTTGGTGGGTGGCACCGTCTTCGCCTAATGTAATACCAGCATGTGAAGCGCAAATCTTGACATTCTTTCCAGAATAGGCTACTGACTGTCTGATTTGATCATATACCCTTCCGGTTGAAAAATTTGCGAAGGTGGTCGTGAATGGAATTTTTCCGCCAATAGTTAAACCTGCAGCAATTCCGATCATGTTCGCTTCAGCAATACCCACCTGAAAGAAGCGTTCAGGATGTTCTTCGATAAAGGTCTCTAATTTTAAGGATCCTATAAGATCGGCGCATAGTGCGACCACCTTAGGATTGGTACGTCCTAATTCGGTCATCCCATCTCCAAAACCACTGCGTGTATCTTTTTGTCCTTGATCTGTATATTTCATGTGTAGGTTATTCTGTTAGTAATCCCCGAGGGTTTCTGGATTTTGTGCGAGTGCAGTTGCCAGCTGATCGTCGTTTGGCGCTTTTCCGTGCCATGCATGAGTGTGCATCATAAAATCAACACCGTTACCCATTACCGTATGAAGCATCACTGCAATAGGTTTTTGATGTCCTGTTTTGGCTTTCGCTTGTTTCATTCCATCAACGATGGCTTCTAAATTGTTCCCTTCTTTGATGTGAAGCACATCCCAACCGAAGGCCTCAAATTTTTGGCCAAGATCACCGAGATCCATCACGTCGGTGGTGCTTCCGTCAATTTGTTGTCCGTTGAGGTCAACAGTGGCGATAAGATTATCTACTTTCTTCGATCCGGCATACATAATAGCCTCCCAATTTTGCCCTTCTTGCATCTCACCGTCTCCGTGAAGACTGTATACGATTTTAGTATCGTTATTTAGTTTTTTACTCAGGGCAGCACCTATCGCTACAGATAGACCTTGACCAAGGGATCCAGAAGCGATGCGCACTCCCGGTAGATGTTCATGAGTAGTGGGATGCCCTTGAAGTCTTGAATTTATTTTTCTGAATGTGGCAAGTTCCGCTACATCGAAGTAACCGCTTCGTGCGAGTACACTGTATAAGACTGGAGAAATATGACCGTTTGACAAAAAGAAAAGATCTTCGTTATGTCCGTCCATGCTAAAGTCAGTGCTATACTCCATTAGCTCTTGATACAAGGCGACCATAAATTCGGTACAACCAAGTGAACCGCCTGGATGTCCTGAATTTACCTGGTGCACCATGCGCAAAATGTCGCGTCTGACTTGAACGGTTAGATCGTTGAGGTAGGTTAGATTCATTCGAAATACATTTGCCCTCAAAAGTAACCATTATCTTTACCTTTTAACTGATCGCAATTGAATTTTAAGCTCGAATCTCAGGATCAAAAGGCCAGGGCTGGCCGCATCACTACCGCTCACGGTGAGATTGAAACGCCCATCTTCATGCCGGTTGGAACGCTCGGTACGGTTAAAGGAGTTCATCAGCATGAATTGAAAGAAGACACTAAGGCGCAAATCATTCTTGGGAATACCTACCACCTCTATATGAGACCGGGCACTTCAATACTTGAAACTGCAGGAGGGTTGCATCAGTTTATTGGGTGGGATCGTCCCATTCTAACAGACAGTGGGGGGTATCAGGTCTATTCTTTGGCCGATAATAGAAAGATCACTGAAGAAGGGGTACGTTTCAAGTCACATATAGACGGTTCTTCACATTTTTTTACTCCTGAGAACGTTATGGAGATTCAGCGTACCATTGGCGCAGATATCATCATGGCATTTGACGAGTGTACTCCTTACCCATGTCCAAAAGACTATGCGCTCTCTTCGATGGAATTAACACACCGTTGGTTAGATCGTTGTGTGAATGCATTAGACAAGCTTCCTTTTAGGTACGGTTACGAGCAAGCCTTTTTTCCGATTGTTCAAGGCTCGGTTTACCCAGATCTAAGGATTAAATCTGCAGAGTACATCGCCTCCATAGGTGCAGTGGGTAATGCAATAGGCGGATTGTCGGTTGGGGAGCCGGCCGAAGAAATGTATGCCATGACAGATGTGGTGTGCCAGATCTTACCTGTAGATAAGCCTCGTTATCTCATGGGTGTTGGAACGCCGATCAATCTGCTAGAGAATATTGCCCTAGGGATTGATATGTTCGATTGCGTAATGCCCACGCGTAATGCACGAAACGGAATGTTATTTACGTCACAAGGAACAATTAATATTAAAAACAAAAAGTGGGAGGATGACTTTTCGCCCATAGATGAGCAGGCCTTATCTTATGTAGATACCCAGTACTCAAAGGCCTATCTTAGACACCTCTTCGTGTGCAATGAATTTTTAGGGAAACAAATTGCTACCCTGCACAATCTTGCTTTTTATCTATGGCTTGTGGGGGAGGCACGAAAACATATTGTTGCCGGAGACTTTTACGATTGGAAAGAAGAAATGGTAATTCAGATGAATAAGCGGTTGTAATGAAGCTAACACTCATTGATAAGTACATTTTAAAGCGGTACCTGATTACCTTTTTCGGTATCCTCTTTCTGTTTGTTCCTATCGGTATCATGGCCTCACTTGCAGAAAAGATCAATAAGATCTTAGAAAGCAAAGCTACAAGCGGAGAGATTTGGTCTTATTATCTAAACTTTACGCTTGTTTTGGGTAATATGCTCATGCCCATTTTATTGTTTTTGGCCATTATCTTTTTTACCTCACGACTGAGTGCGCGATCAGAGGTGGTGGCGATCCTTAGTTCTGGGGTGTCGTATCAGCGCTTTCTTCGCCCTTACCTCATAGGTGCTACCTGTGTAGCAGTATTGATTTTTCTAATGGGAAATTTTATTGTCCCCAGCGCTAGTGAAGGATTTCATGCTTTTGAGGATAAATACTTTAAATCCACCAAAGAGGATAGGCAGATTAGGAATATCTACAACCAGATCTCTGAAGATGAATTCGTTTATGTGAGTTTCTTCGACCCCAACCGATTAATCGGTTACAATTTCACACTAGAACACTTCGATTCAATAGGGCGTCTTGAGTACAAGTTATCGGCGGCAAATATCCGCTACATGACGGTAGATTCAACCTACAGGTTGACGACCTATAAAAAACGCACATTCAAAGATGAAATAGAATACGTGGAGCAAATCCGAAGTATCGACACAACACTCAATTTCACCATCGACGATTTGATGCCGGTATCTTATATAGCAGAAACCAAGAATTTCTTTGAATTGAATCGATTCATCAACGATCAAAAGAGAAGAGGATCAGCCACAGTCAATGCTTATATTCTTGAAAAGTATAAGCGCCTTGCCTTGCCCTTGTCGGCCTACATTCTTACCCTCATCGCGGTCGCCGTTTCATCAGTGAAACGAAGAGGAGGTCTTGGACTAAACCTCGCTTTCGGTATTGCTATAGCTTTTATCTATATTTTCTTCGATCGCGTGTTCTCGACACTGGCCGAACAGGCCGGATTTTCGCCACTTATGGCTGCTTTAATCCCGGTAATTTTCTTTGCAACAATTGCCTATTTTCTATTGCAGCGGGCAAAACGTTAATATGTATATTTGTCTTTCCTCAATACTTAACCTAGGGTTTATTTATGGAATATTTAGACTTTGAACTTCCGATAAAAGACTTAGAAGATCAGCTTGAAAAGTGTCAAATCATTGGCGAAGAAAGCGCTGTTGATGTGACTGAAACTTGCAATCAGATTCAAAAGAAATTAAAGGAGGCCCGTAAAGAGATATATACGAATTTAACACCATGGCAGCGCGTTCAATTATCGCGTCATCCTAATCGTCCGTATACCCTAGATTACGTTAGAGCACTCTGCGATGGAACCTTTTTAGAGTTGCATGGAGATCGTACCGTTGGAGACGACAAGGCGATGATTGGTGGACTGGGAAAAATTGGGGGTCAGTCGTATATGATTATTGGCCAACAAAAGGGATACAATACCAAAACACGTCAGTACCGCAACTTCGGAATGGCTAACCCAGAAGGGTATCGCAAAGCCTTACGCCTTATGAAGATGGCAGAGAAGTTTGGTATTCCTGTATTGTCTTTTATCGATACTCCGGGCGCCTATCCGGGTATTGAGGCAGAAGAAAGAGGTCAAGGTGAAGCGATCGCACGTAATCTTTTAGAGATGGCTCGTTTACAGGTGCCTATAATTGTGTTTATTATCGGTGAGGGCGCTTCGGGTGGAGCCTTGGGTATTGGTGTAGGTGATCGTGTAATGATGCTTGAAAACTCGTGGTACTCCGTGATTTCTCCAGAATCGTGTTCTTCTATACTGTGGCGCAGTTGGGAGTATAAAGAGAAAGCTGCTGATGCACTTAAACTTACCGCCAAAGACATGAAAAAGATGACCCTCATTGATGAGATCATTAAAGAACCCATGGGTGGTGCGCATAGCGATAGAGAACAAATGTTCCAGATCGTCAAGAAAAAAATTGAAAAGACCTACGAAGAATTGGCCGAGCTTCCGGTGAAAACCTTAATCAAGGAACGGATGGACAAGTATTCAAATATGGGAGTATATCAAGAATAGCGGCTATGACTGAACCCAATCGCGTTACGAATTCAAGGCAAAAGAATGCTGATGTGATTTCACTTGAGCGAGGAAAAATTCCTCCTCAGGCGGTTGAGCTCGAGCGCGTGGTGTTGGGAGCAATGCTCATTGATAAGAAAGGTGTTGATGAGGTGATTGATATGCTTCATGAGGATGTCTTTTATGTAGAGGCGCATCAAAAGATATTTTCGGCGATTCACGAACTGTTTCAAGAGACCAAACCCATTGACCTGCTCACAGTCTCGAATTTATTGAAACAGAAAAAGCATCACGAGTCTATCGGAGGTGATTTCTATCTCATAGAGCTAACTAGGGGAGTAGGTTCGTCGGCACACATTGAATATCATGCCCGAATCATTCTTCAGAAGTATGTGCAGCGAAGCCTGATAAAAATTTCTACACAGCTTATCGAAGAGGCTTATGAAGATAGTCAAGATGTTTTTGATTTGCTAGATCAAGCCGAAGCGCGTCTTTATGATATCACTCAAGGAAATCTAAAACGTTCAGCAGAATCAGCTCAAGACCTGGTTATTCAGGCGAAGAAAAAGATCGAAGAAATTTCAAATAAAGACGGCCTCAGTGGGGTGCCCTCTGGGTTTGAAAAGCTCGATGAAGTGACTTCTGGGTGGCAGCCCAGTGATTTAATTATCATCGCCGCCCGTCCGGGTATGGGTAAGACAGCTTTGACGCTCTCTATGGCACGAAATATTGCGGTGAACAAAGGATTGCCCGTCGCTTTCTTTTCACTAGAGATGTCTTCGGTTCAATTGATTACCCGTCTCATTTCTTCTGAAACAGGTCTTTCTTCTGAGAAGTTGAGAACCGGAAAACTAGAAAAGCATGAGTGGGAGCAGCTCAATGTTAAAGTAAAAACTTTAGAAAAGGCACCGCTTTATATAGACGACACTCCTTCGCTTTCAATTTTTGATCTTAGAGCCAAGGCAAGACGTTTGGCTTCTCAACACGATATCAAATTGGTCATTATCGACTACCTGCAATTAATGACGATTGGTTCTACCCAGAAGGCCGGAAACCGTGAGCAAGAGATCTCGACCATTTCGAGAAACCTTAAGGCGCTGGCGAAGGAGCTTAACGTTCCTGTAATTGCATTGTCTCAGCTCTCGAGAGCCGTAGAGACTAGGGGTGGGTCTAAACGCCCTTTGCTTTCGGATCTTAGGGAGTCAGGAGCGATAGAGCAAGATGCGGATATTGTATCATTTATTTACCGTCCAGAATACTACAAGATTGAGGAGTGGGACGACGAGCAGCAGTCACCTACAGAGGGACAGGCTGAATTGATTATCGCCAAGCATCGTAATGGTGGATTGGACAATATCAGGCTGAAATTTATTGGATCCCTTGGTAAGTTCGAAAACCTCGACAACTCGTTCGGCAGTTTTGAGTTCGAATCAAAAATGAACGAAGAAAAGCCACTGCCAAGGCCGGATAACCCTTTCAACACTTCTGGGTTTGACGGTGATGACGATATGCCTTTTTAAGCAACAGCTAACAGTTCTTCTAGAATACGTTCAACCCCATGATCGTTGTGGGAACTTGTTTTGTAATTGGCCGCTTGCAACACGGTAGGATGTGCATTTTCCATCGCTACACTGTTCGGGGTTAAGGCGAGCATCTCAAGATCGTTGTTGTAATCTCCGAATACCAGTAGCTCATCGGGTGTAAGCTTGTAGTAGGATAGTAATTTCTCAAGGGCATACCCTTTATTGGCATTCATATCAGAGATATCTACCCAAAAATCCCCAGAGACTTTCACTTTAAGGTCTTCTTCAAAGGATCTAAAATGCGGATAAATATTTTTTTCGCCGCCCTCTTTATGATAGAGCGCAATTTTTAAAATTGGATCGGTGATTTCATCTAACGCATTTACGATACGATGCTCTTCATAATACTCTTTCAAAAGGCCGTGAAAATGCAAATTTTTACTGAGTGAATACGCAGTTCGCTCACTGCATAGAATAGACTCTACCTCTTGCAGATCTTTTAATTGAGAAACAATGTTTTTTATAAAAGGGGTACCGAGTTCTTGAGTGTGAAGGGTCTTTTCTTTTTCAATGATCAACGCCCCGTTTTCTGCAATAAAACTCATTTCATCCGCTATGCGTGTGAGTTTTGATCGCATACTTGGATACTGTCGGCCACTCGCTGCTACAAAACGAATGTTTCTCTTCTTCAGGCCTTCGAAAAGTTCAAAAAATCGAGGGCTTACCTGGTGAGAGGCGTTTAGTAGTGTGCCGTCCATATCGCTGACGACCATTCTTATTTTAGTGTAATCTATACCCATAGCGCTAAAATAAAGAATCCCAAACCAGATGGCTTGGGATTCTAAATGTGTTGCGGAAAATAAAACTTTTATTTAACCTTCTCTACGATTGCTTTGAAAGCCTCAGGCTCATTCATTGCTAAATCAGCGAGTACCTTGCGGTTAAGGTCAATTTGATTCTTTTTTAAAGCTCCCATGAATTGAGAATAAGAAAGTCCGTGTTGACGGGCTCCTGCGTTGATACGCGTAATCCATAAGGCTCTAAAGTTGCGTTTTTTATTTCTACGGTCTCTATACGAATAGAGAAGTGCTTTTTCGACAGCATTTTTAGCAACTGTCCAAACATTCTTTCTTCTACCAAAGTATCCTTTGGCGAGTTTCATGATTTTTTTTCTTCGTGCTCTTGAAGCAACTGAATTAACTGATCTTGGCATACTTGTTTTTGTTTTTGTAGTTGGCGATCACAAGGTGATTCTTTTAAAGGCCAAACTCCAGGGTTAAAAAATACCGAATTACGGGTGTTTTACTTCAAACGAAGTTGTTCTTTGATGCTGTTCACATCTGCATCGTGAACGAGTCCAGAGTGCGTAAGTTTTAACTTACGTTTCTTTGACTTCTTCGTTAGAATGTGGCTTTTAAACGCGTGCTTGCGTTTAATTTTTCCAGAACCAGTAAGCGTGAAACGCTTTTTAGCACTGGATTTAGTTTTCATCTTTGGCATGATCTATTGTTTAATTCCGCAATCTACTTTTTTGCCACTTTAGGGGCAATGAACATAGTCATTCGTTTTCCCTCGAGCTGTGGCATTTGCTCTACTTTTCCGAACTCTTCAAGTTCTTGTGCCAATCTAAGCAACAAGATCTCTCCTTGATCTTTGTATACAATTGAACGCCCTTTGAAAAAAACGAAGGCCTTTAATTTTGCACCTTCTTTCAAGAATTTTTCAGCATGACGCTTTTTAAATTCAAAATCGTGGTCATCGGTTTGAGGTCCGAATCGAATCTCCTTGATGACAACTTTCGTAGCCTTCGCTTTGATTACTTTCTCGCGTTTCTTTTGTTCGTAAAGAAACTTCTTGTAATCGATAACCTTACAAACCGGAGGAACAGCCTTAGGTGAAATTTCAACAAGATCGAGTTCTTGTTCTCTAGCGATTTCTAACGCTTTATTTAGCGGGTACACTCCAACTTCAACGTTATCACCGACTAAACGGATTTCATTTGCTGTTATATCCCCATTGATCTTGTGGGGATTTTCCATGCTGCGCCTTGGCTGCGGCTTGGTTCTTTTTCTACGTATTGCTATGGTTACTCAAGTTTTGGTTACACTTCTCTAAAAGGCTTCACGCTTTCAGCAATCTGTGCGTTAATCATTTCTGCGAATTTTTCAACGCTCATCGCACCTAGGCTTTCGCCTCCGTGCTTACGAACAGAAATAAGCCCTTCGGCCTCTTCTTGTTCGCCGATTACGATCATAAACGGCACCTTTTTCATTTCTGCTTCTCGAATCTTTTTTCCAACCGTCTCATTTCGAGCATCAATGAGGGCGCGAATTTCGTGATTTTCTAGCGATTTTAAAACTTTTCGGGCATAATTTTCAAAGCGCTCACTTACTGGAAGTACTTCTACTTGAACGGGAATGAGCCAAACCGGGAAGTTACCTCCTGTGTGTTCTAATAGCAGTGCGATGAAGCGCTCCATACTTCCAAAGGGTGCACGGTGGATCATAACAGGTCTGTGATACTCATTATCACTTCCCTTATAGCTGAGATCAAAACGCACCGGAAGGTTGTAATCTACCTGAATGGTACCTAATTGCCATTTTCTTCCAAGGGCATCTTTGATCATAAAGTCAAGCTTTGGTCCATAAAATGCGGCCTCGCCAGATTCAATGATATAGTTTAGGCCTTTATTTTCAGCCGCTTTTATGATTGCCGCTTCGGCCTTATCCCAATTTTCTTTTTCTCCGATGTATTTTTCTGGCTTTTCAAGGTCACGAACACTTACCTGTGCGGTAAAATCTTCGAATCCTAATGACCCCAAAACATAAAGTGTTAAATCGATCACATTCTCAAACTCAGAAAGCAGTTGTTCTTGAGTACAAAAGATGTGCGCATCGTCTTGTGTGAATCCTCGAACTCGAGTTAGACCGTGAAGTTCACCACTCTGTTCGTATCGGTAAACCGTTCCGAATTCTGCGAATCGCTTAGGCAAATCCTTGTAACTGAATCGGGTTGCGTTGAAGATTTCGCAGTGATGCGGACAGTTCATAGGTTTGAGCAAAAACTCTTCGTCTTCTTTAGGCGTTTTAATGGGCTGAAAGCTGTCTTCGCCGTATTTCGCGTAATGACCTGAGGTGACGTACAATTCTTTTTGACCGATATGGGGTGAGACCACCATTTCATAACCTGCCTTCTTTTGAGCTGCTTTTAAGAAGTTTTCGAGCCGTTCTCTTAGTGCAGCCCCTTTTGGAAGCCACAGTGGTAATCCTTGCCCGACCTTTGCAGAGAAGGTAAAGAGCTCGAGTTCTTTTCCTAATTTTCGGTGATCGCGTTGTTTCGCTTCTTCAATGCGCTCTAGGTACTCGGTAAGCTCTTTCTGTTTTGGAAATGAGATACCGTAAACACGCGTTAACTGCGGCTTATTTTCGTCACCACGCCAGTAGGCACCGGCGATACTTAGTATTTTAAAGGCTTTTACATGTCCGGTATTTGGCAAGTGTCCTCCTCGACATAAATCTGTGAATGTGCTGTGATCACAGAAAGTGATATCTCCATCGGTTAGGCCTTCAATCAGTTCGACCTTGAACTCGTTATTTTGTCCTTGATAATGTGCTAACGCCTCTTTTTTTGATACCGAACGCATCTTGAATTCGTGCTTCCCTCTCGCGATTTCAAGCGCTTTGTCTTCTATGGCTTTAAAATCTTTATCTGAAACCGTGTGACTTCCGAAATCAACATCGTAGTAAAATCCGTTTTCAATGGCCGGACCGATAGTGAGTTTGATCCCTGGATACAATTCTTCTAAAGCCTGTGCCAGAATGTGAGCGCTAGAGTGCCAAAATGCCTTTTTACCTTCTTCGTTATTCCAGGTAAACAAGGTTAGGGCACCGTCTTCGGTTAGTGGTGTTGAAAGTTCAACGGTTTTATCATTAAAGCGAGCCGATAAGACCACTCGGGCTAAGCCTTCACTAATTGAGCTCGCCACTTCGTAAGGGGTGGTGCCTGACTGAAATTCTTTGACGGCGCCGTCTGGAAGCGTAATCTGAATCATGAGATTTTACTAAATGAGTGGCAAAGATAGTTATCTCACGGGCTCACCCAAACTCTGTTTAATGCTTAATTTTGAGGCCGATGATAGCCATTAAGTCCTACAACTTAAAACCCATTCTGCCGTTTTTAGCGGTGGTGCTATTGAGTACTCCGTTATTGGGGCTTGAGAAAGGGACGGTTTTTGCTCAACTCAATGCGCTACACCAATCCTCTTTGGACGTATTTTTTAAGAACATCACTTATCTAGGAGATGCCTCTTATGCCCTTTTGATACTGCTCTTTTTCTTGTATAAGAAACCCCTTGAATGGCCATTTAAGTTTACTGTGGGCTTTTTAATTCACGGATTTTTTGTTCACCTTTTTAAGCAATGGCTAGCGAAAGGTGTCTTACGTCCTTATGCCTATTTTACGGAGTCCGGAACGGTTGATCGCTATCTGTGGGTAGAAGGGGTCTCCATGAAAATGTTGAACAGTTTTCCGTCTGGACACACGACTACCGTATTTTTCTTCGCCTCTTTCATGGCGGTTTATGCTCAAAAAAAAGAATTGACCTATGGACTCGTTGTGATCGCAGCGATTGCCGCTATTTCTAGGGTTTATTTGGGACAACATTGGTTTCTAGACATTTATGTTGGCGCCCTGTTTGGGTGTTGCTCGACCTTTCTTGCGCAATGGATTGTTCAAGCTAATCCGCGCAAATGGCATCAAAATCGATTACAATGGAAATAGGGGCTTTGGTGTATCGTTACAGGTACTTCTTTTTGGGTTTAATTGGTTTTGTGTTGTTCTCAGCTTTTAGTGCTGCTTTTCCGATCTATATACTCGATGAAGCTAAGAATAGTGAAGCGGCCCGCGAAATGTTAGTGAGCCAGAATTACTTCGTGCCCACCTTCAATGGTGCGTTGAGAACAGATAAGCCTCCGTTGCATTATTTCTTCATGATGCTGTCGTACAGCTTATTTGGGGTAGGCCCTTTCGCCGCACGATTTTTTTCGGCAGTAGCAGGAGCCTTAATGCTCGTTCTTATCACGCGTTCTACTGAACGCTACCTTAGTTGGTCTACGGCATGTATAACGGCCTTAGTGTTAAGCAGTAGTCTACTTTTCGCTCAAGAGTTTCACTTGGCTGTTCCTGATCCATTTTTGATCCTTTTTGTGACTGCTTCCTTACTCTATTTTTTCGATCACGATCAACAGCCTTCAAAGAAGCGATTGATTCTCGCCTATAGTTTCATGGGGTTAGGACTACTGTCTAAAGGCCCCATCGCTCTAGTAATTGTGGCCTTAACGGCATTGTTATACTTCGGCGTTTCTAAGAAATTAAGTTGGCGCTATCTCTTTAGTTTTTACCCAGTTACAGGCCTGTTGCTCTCCCTTTGTATTGCAGCTCCCTGGTATATAGGAGCACATATTGCCACAGACGGAGCCTTTACCGAAGGATTCTTCTTGGACCACAATCTCAATCGGTTTAGCGATCAAAAAGAGGGGCATGGAGGACCTTTTATTCTGACCATCGCCTGGGTTCTGGTAGGACTACTGCCTTTTGGTGTATGGTTAATACCTGCTTGGTATAGCGCCTTTAGATCTAGATGGAATCATGATTTTTTGAGATTTTGTTTCTCTGTGGGTCTGGTCATTGTGGTCTTTTTTAGTTTTTCAGATACGAAGCTTCCTAATTATCCTATGCCAGCCTTTGCCTTTTTAGGGGTATTAATTGCGGATTATTTTGCTAGACTGCCAGAACAAACCTCTCGAAAAACCCTCCGGTGGGGATTAATCAGTCTTATTGCCTTCGGAGTGTTGGCTGTTGTGGGGGCACATATTGGCTTGAAACAGCATCCGGCCTTAGGAGAGCTGAGCTATTTAAGTTTTGCGCTTCTTCCTATTAGCCTTGGGGCCTTCGCATTGCTTTTACGTCACAAAGGATTAGCTCCCCTTCAATTTGTGTTGGCTCTAGCCTTAAATTGGATGCTGACAGGATGGTTGTTATGGGGGTGGGCCTTCCCAACGATGAATGCGCATTCTCCTACAGCGAAAGTACTTCCGTTTATTGCCGAAAAAGAAGTGGTAGTGTACAAGCGATTAGATCCGGCCTTTTTAATTCAAACCCAGCGCACCTTTACACAAATTGACTCAGCTGAAGGCCTCCAAGAAAGGACTGCGGAGCGCCCTGATACACTCATTTTAACCAATACTAAGGATGCTTCGGATCTTGAGTTCTTGAGTGCGCATTATGAGTTGATTCTTGAAGCGCCGGCATTATTCGAAGATAATGTTACCCGCCTTTGGCGTGTAATCAAATCAGATACGCCAGCACAATTGCTGCGATAATAGCAGTAATTTTCTTCGCATTGAAGCGATGCCCTTTCTCAGACTCAAAAAGAATCACCGTAGAAACGTGCAGAAAAATACCTGCCGATAGCGCATCTAGGTAGATACGAAGACTACTATCTGCAATAACTTGACCCAAAAAGAGACCCAGAGGGGTCATCATGGCGAAACTAACCAACAAAATATAGGAACGTACAGCGCTGAAATTCGCTTTTTTGAGAAATTGATAGACCACCATTGCGATTGGAATCTTATGAAGGAAGACGGCGATGCTTAGGGTCTCAATGTGAGCGAGTGGAGCCCCCTCTAGGAAGGCATGAATAAACAATGCCGTGAATACCGAGAGATAATAAGGACGATTTTCGCCTGAATCTGATACATGCACGTGGCCGTGTTCTGCACCCTTTGAAAAGAACTCCAAAAATATTTGAAGCAAGATCCCACAGAGTACCGCGAGAGATATACCTTTGGTTTCGGGTGCTGAAAAAAGTTCTGGCATGAGATCAAAAAGAGTGATCGAGAGCAAGAACGATCCACTGAAAGGTAAAAGAATCCAGAGGGGAGACTTTGATCGGCGCTCAACGAGGACAGCGATAAGCACACCAATTAAAACAGCTATTACAGGAAGAGCAAATAGCGCAGAAGGATTCATTGCTCAAAAATAGATCAAATAAAGTACCCATGAAGCATTCAGATCAAAACACACGTTTTTTAGCTAAAACCTTTTACGGATTTGAATCTATTTTGGCCAAAGAACTCATGAGTCTAGGTGCAAAGAATATCAAAGAGCTAAATCGCATGGTTGCCTTTGAAGGAGATTTAGGATTCATGTACAAGGCTAATTTCTCGCTGGGATGTGCGCTTAGAATTCTGATGCCAATTGGTACGTTTAGAGTGACGAATCAAGAGCAACTCTACGATGCGGTCAAGAGTATTCCGTGGCAGCAGTACTTCTCTCCTGAAAAGACCTTTGCAATAGATTCCGGGCTCTTTTCTGATCGCTTCAGCAACTCGCTGTTTCTCTCCCAAAAAGCTAAGGACGCTATAGTGGATTACTTCAGAGAGAAGACGAGAAAACGCCCATCTGTAGATACTTCAAATCCTCAAATTCGTATCAATCTGCATTTAAGTAACGATACGCTAAGTGTTGCCTTAGACAGCACTGGTGCTTCACTTCATCAACGCGGCTACAAGACGGTTACCAATATCGCACCCATAAATGAAGTGCTTGCCGCAGGTATTCTACACCTGAGTGATTGGCATGGGCAGCGTAATTTTTTTGATCCGATGTGCGGGAGTGGAACCTTGGCGATAGAAGCAGCACTGATTGCTTGTAAGATTCCTCATGGAATTCACCGCGCCTCTTATTCTTTCATGCATTGGAACTCCTTCGATTCTACTTTATGGGAAAAAATTAAAGAATCGGCCCTCAATAAAGTGAAAGAATTCCCCTTTACTATTTATGCCCAAGACAAAGCGCCAAGTGCCGTCCGTAAGACAGAAGAAAATGCTGAGAACGCCGGTCTCTCTGAATATATTCAAGTGCAACGTGCTGATTTTTTTAAGACACTTCCGCCTACAGCATCTCCCTTGCATATGGTGTTTAATCCGCCCTACGGTGAGCGGTTAGATATTGACGAAATACCCTTTTACAAGGAGATCGGAAATACGCTGAAACAGCATTACAATAATAGTGAGGCGTGGTTGATCAGTTCAAATCTAGAGGCCCTAAAACACCTTGGTTTAAGGCCCTTTAAAAAGACTAAACTCTACAATGGAAAGCTCGAGGCGAAATTACAAGGATACCGTCTCTACAGTGGGAGTTTAAAAGAGAAGTACTGATTATTTTTTAAGTACTGGTATGAAATAAGAGAGCGTATAGTTGACATTTAATCCAAACCTCGCTCCGTCGGTTACTTTGTTAAATCCAGGAATCCACAAATTGTCAAAGTTGTCAGGACTTTTCTCTGAGACTAAAAACCCCAATCTTAAACTCGCTCCTAGATAGAGGTTATTAAATAGGCCTGTTTTAAATCCAAGAACACCTTCAATCCAACTTCCATTGAGTCCGCTAAAGCTTTCTCCATCCTGAGTGAAAAGTGGAAAACCTTCAGGCTCTCGAAGGCGTGAACTGTCATATACATGCACCGCTCCTAAATCGCTGCTGAAGGTTGAGATGGCATAACGAAAACCAGCGGTAACCAGGTTTTTTTCGTTCGTTTTTTGAGCGTAAACCATCCAGTCGGCGCCGAATTTCAGATAACTCCCGTTGTATTGCGTCTCATACAATAGATAGTCACCAAGGGTCTCCTGATCTAGAAAATTCTCGTTTCCGAGTTCTGCACTGAGCATCAGCTTCTTCTTTAGTCGCAGATCACCGCTCAATTCGAAACCACTGTAGTTGTCACTTAAAGTGGTTCGTGCAAGACGATGTAGGTCGGCCCCTACGCGCAGCCCGTAAGCGGTTTGGCTGTGCGCAAATAGGCTTACCGATAACGCGCAGATAAGGACGACTTGTTTAGTGATAAATGACAAGATGCGGTTCATTAGTAGCGGTTACGGTTTCTGTCAATACTTCAGTAGATGAAATCCAATCAAGCGTGTCGAGCGGTTGAATAGAGAGGCCTTCGAATTCTAATACATAACCACAAGCTCTTGAAACATAGGTTATGGTTGGGGTTACTCTCATTTCAAGTTGATCTGAAAGTGCTGATTCTCCTTGTACAAAATGAAAGATATAATTCTTTTGGGTAGCTGAAAGCGCTAATTCTAATTTGGAAACTGATTGGTTTTCAATGCCTTGATAGGGTGTATCATTTAAGAGTACGCTTAGGCCACTAACGGGTTTTAGACTTTCTTTTTCAGTGGCATCTCTGAATTCGATCACGAGAATCGCCGAGTCTCCGTCAACACAGATGTCATCTTTTTCACAACTAAAGAGGACTAGTGTTAAGAGAGCAAAGAGCAACTGGCGCGTGTGTGGCATGAGGTGCGTTCGATTCATCGACGTTTTAAAAGTACTACATTTTCAACGTGATGTGTTTGC
>CAJXTX010000027.1 GCA_913060705.1 uncultured Bacteroidota bacterium
TCACTGTGTGCCACAATTTCGTCGATATTGGTGATGGCCTCTGGCTTCTCAATTTTTGAAATGATTGGGATCTTGTACGAAGAATGCTTCGCGATAAGCTCTTGTAAGTCCTTGATGTCTTGAGCATGACGGACAAACGAAAGCGCCATCCAATCTACCTCCAACGAAATGGCGAAGATGGCATCTTCTATGTCTTTCTCTGTTAGCGCAGGTAACGAAATAGCCGTATTGGGTAGATTCACTCCTTTGTTAGACTTCAGAGGACCCCCTTGAACTACTTCAGCGTTTACAGTATCTACCTTATTGGTGTCGAGCACCTTGAAGATGAGCTTTCCGTCATCTAGCAAAATGCGCTCTCCTGGCTTCACATCTCGAGGAAAAGCCTCATAAGTCATATAAGCCGCATTGGCGTCTCCTTCAAAACGCTCTCCGGTCTTGAATGCAATCTTATCTCCTGGCTCAAGAACTACGCCTTCTTTCATGGCACCCACTCTGAGCTTTGGTCCTTGAAGATCCGCAAGAATACCTGTGTTACGACCTAATTCTTGGTTCAATTCTCGAATAATGCGCACCTTCTCTTTTACTCCCTCGTAATCGGCGTGAGAAAAATTCAAACGAAAAACATCCGCTCCGGCAAGCATCATTTCTTTCAACACTTCTTTAGAAGAAGTTGCAGGTCCGAGGGTTGCGAGTATCTTGGTTTTTTTCAAAGACATGTGATTAATAGATTAGGTTCGTTTTTGACTTGATTTGCTGCGAATTTAGGGCATACGCCATAACAATTTCATCAAGTGCTTTAAGTTTCTCTAAGATGTAAGTTAAATGATCTTCAGATTCTCCTTCAATTTTGAGCAAATAGTCGATATGCTTATACTCCGGAAGCACATAATAATTTGATTCAAAAGCATTTGCTGAAAACAGATCGGTTTGGGTGCTCGTGTTCGCTGAAGTTTTGAGTTTATTTTGAATCAAGG
This sequence comes from uncultured Bacteroidota bacterium, assembly GCA_913060705.1. Lineage (GTDB taxonomy): Bacteria > Bacteroidota > Bacteroidia > Flavobacteriales > Flavobacteriaceae > UBA3478. The sequence goes on from CAJXTX010000027.1 coordinate 975, forward strand.
TGTAGCGGCTAAAGTGCTTTTGGTGATCAAAAGCGTACCACGGAAAGAAATACCCTTGACCGTATTCTAGGTCTTCAGTTTCTCGCTTCAATCCTATCCCAATTTCTTTGTTCAATCGAAAGGCGAGTTGATAGTCGGGTAATTCGCTGTGCAGGGCAATGATCGCGGTGTCGTCTTGATCGACGGCTACTTTTAAGATGTGCTTAGCCATTCTTCGAAGCGTTTATGTGATCTTGCATAGCGTAATAGGCTCTTTGAGCCGCCTTTTCTTCTGCGCGTTTTTTAGAGGTCTCACGCGCCCTGCTGACCACTTTTTGATCAATGGTGAATTTGACCGAAAAATGAGGTCTGTCATCTACGCCTTGATCTTCGGCGATCTCAAAATGAAAATCCTTCTTCTGCTTTTGACACCACTCTATCATAAGGCTTTTGTACGACATAACCTTTCCTTCTAATCGCTCGATATCTACATGCGGATCGATCACACGCGTGCGGATAAAGCGCTCACAATAGTCGTGACCTCGATCAAGGTAAATAGCACCTACAAGCGCCTCAAAGAGGTTACCGTAGATATTATCTCCAAATTGCTCAGGACCTATCTTACTCTCTAGGTACGTATTGAGTTGAAGCTCCTTTCCGAGTTCATTTAGATGCTGTCTGCTCACAATCTTAGAGCGCATCTTAGTTAGATAGCCTTCATTACCGTTAGGGACCTCCTTAAACAAATGCTTTGAGATGATCACTCCTAACATCGCATCTCCTAAAAACTCTAGGCGCTCGTAGTTTAACGGATTTCCTTTATCGTCCTTTTGATTCATTGAACGGTGCGTAAAGGCCCGCTGGTACCAAGAAAGATTTTTTGGCTTAAATCCTAGGATAGCCTTCATGGCCGCATTGAATTCACCCTTATCTGAAGAAGAAGAGCGTTCAAAGGCACGGCCAAACTTCATACACCTTAAGCGTTGTGTTTTCTAAGTACTACACAGGCGTTGTGTCCGCCAAAACCAAAGGTGTTGCTCATCACTACCTCAACATCTCTCTTTTGAGCCTTGTTCAGCGTAAGGTTTAAGCTCGGATCGATTTGATCGTCTACCGTTGAGTGATTGATGGTAGGCGGAACGATTCCGTGCTCAATCGATAAAACAGAAGCAATCGCTTCAATCGCTCCGGCAGCCCCTAGCAGGTGACCGGTCATCGACTTAGTAGAGTTGATATTGATGTTCTTAGCATGATCTCCGAATACTGTAGTAATCGCCTTGAGTTCGGCAACATCCCCTAGCGGAGTGGAGGTTCCGTGGGTATTGATGGCATCAACATCTTCAGGAGTAATGCCCGCATCGTTCAAGCAGTTCTGAATCACTCGAGTCACTCCTATTCCTTCTGGATGCGGAGCAGTGAGGTGGTAAGCGTCACTTGAAAGACCTCCTCCTATTACTTCGGCGTAGATCTTGGCCCCACGTGCTAAAGCGTGATCCAAATCTTCTAATATGAGAGCTCCCGCTCCTTCACCGAGTACAAAACCATCTCGCGTCGCGTCAAACGGGCGCGAGGCTGTTGCAAATGATTCGTTATTTGTTGACAAGGCGTGCATGGCATTAAATCCGGCCACACCGGCAATATTGACGGCGGCCTCAGATCCACCAGTTACCACTACATCGCAGTACCCCAAACGGATCGTATTCATTGCGTCTATAATGGCGTTAGCTGAAGAAGCACAAGCCGATACCGTAGTATAGTTAGGCCCCATAAACCCGTGTTTGATTGAGATATGTCCAGGGGCAATATCAGCAATCATTTTTGGGATAAAGAATGGATTAAATCGCGGTGTTCCGTCTCCCTTAGCGTGCTCAAGGATTTCATTTTGAAAGGTCTCGAGCCCTCCAATTCCGGCACCCCAAATAACACCTGTTCTGTATTTATCGATCTTCTCTAGATCAAGGCCTGAATTCACAATCGCTTCATCGGCCGCGATCATCGCATATTGCGCAAAAGGATCTAGCTTACGTGCTTCTTTACGGTCGAAATACGTCGTCGCATCGTAGTCTTTAAGTTCGCAAGCGAAGCGTGTCTTAAATTTTTCAGCGTCGAAACGCGTAATCATTCCTGCTCCACTCTTTCCTGCAATTAATGCATTCCAATACGTTTCAAGGGTGTTTCCTATGGGAGTTAACGCGCCCATTCCCGTCACCACTACACGTTTTAGGTTCTTCATTACAAGCGTGTTTATTCGTTTTGAAGATATAAAAAATCCATGTGCACCTGGGCGCACATGGATAGTAATTTTAAGCCGTTTGAGGTCTTACTTAGATGATTCTATATAAGAAATGGCTTGACCTACAGTGGCAATATTTTCTGCTTGGTCGTCTGGAATCTGAATATCAAATTCTTTCTCAAATTCCATGATGAGCTCAACTGTATCTAAAGAGTCTGCACCCAAATCATTTGTAAAACTAGCCTCAGGTACAACTTCGTTCTCGTCAACTCCTAATTTGTCAACGATAATCGCTTTAACTCTTGATGCAATGTCTGACATATCTTCGTTTTTAAAAATTATATCTCGGCAAATGTATAAAACTTTGCTATACAAAGAAGGTTAAGGATTTAAGGCGGATTCTATTACCTTCGCTTAACAGCATAACGCCTTCACTCCCTATGTCTAAAATAGTGCTTTTTGCCTCAGGTTCAGGAACTAACGTAGAAAATATAGTCCGTTATTTTCAATCCCATAGCGAGGTAGAAATCACCTTTGTTTTTACCAATAAAAAAGAAGCACGGGTTCTTGACCGCTGCAAAGAACTCGAGGTTAGCGCCGCCTATCTCTCAAAAGAGGCTCTAAAAAGCACCGCTTTTTTAGACATGCTTCAACAGCTCAATCCCGATCTTATCGTTCTAGCAGGCTATCTGCTTAAAATTCCTCAACCGTGGATAGCAGCCTTTCAAGAGCGAATTATCAACATCCATCCGGCCTTATTGCCAAAATTTGGGGGCAAAGGAATGTATGGCGCTCATGTTCATGAAGCGGTTATTGCAGCAGGCGAAAAAGAGAGCGGTATCACTATACATTATGTAAACGAACATTACGACGAAGGAGCAATCATCGCGCAATACGCCGTTGAGGTCAGTCCGCAAGACACCCCATCGTCACTGGCCGAAAAAATTCACGGCCTAGAACACGCCTATTACCCAAAGGTGATCGAAAAGTTACTCACTCATGCAGATTAATCTGTACACCGACGGGGCAGCCCGCGGAAATCCAGGTCCGGGCGGATACGGAATCGTACTCGAATGGCCCGAAAAACGCTACCGCAAAGAATTCGCAGAGGGCTTTAAGCACACCACAAACAATCGAATGGAGCTATTAGCTGTTATCGAGGGTCTCAGAAAACTGAAGTCAGACGGTATGCAAGTCACTGTATATACCGATTCAAAATACGTCGCCGACGCGGTAGAGAAAAAATGGGTCTTTGGATGGGAACGGAAATACTTTAAAGATCGAAAGAACGCCGACCTCTGGAAGCAGTTTCTTGTTGAGTTTAGAAAGCACCAAGTGCGCTTCGTTTGGATCAAAGGACACAACAATCACCCGCAAAACGAGCGTTGCGACGCCCTAGCCGTAGCGGCATCAAAGCAGCCAAATCTAAAGGAAGACTCCGGTTTTAATGAAGCTTCTGACAACGAATAAACCTTTTATATTTGCACAAGTAGTCAAATCACGCTCATGTCAAAATTATTGGCGGTAGGTACTCTAGCATACGACGCTATTGAAACACCCTTCGACCGCACTGAAAAAACCCTAGGGGGATCTGTCTCATACATCGCTCTTGCTGCAAGTCATTTTAACATTGAGGTGGGGATTGTGTCTGTCATAGGTGGTGACTTTGAAGAAAAGCACCTCGACCTCTTGAGAAGCAAAAACATCAATCTCGATGGTGTGGAGCAAATCCCAGACGGTAAAACCTTTTTCTGGTCGGGCAAATACCACAACGACATGAATAGCCGTGACACGCTAGTGACCGAACTCAATACGCTAGCAGATTTCAATCCGAAAGTTCCAGATCACTTTAAAGACGCCGAGGTATTGTTGCTCGGTAATCTGCACCCTTCGGTACAGATGAGTGTTTTGGATCAGATGGAAAAGCGCCCAAACCTAGTGATTCTTGATACTATGAATTACTGGATGGAGCACACCCCAAATCAGCTAGACGCCGTTCTAGAGCGCATTGATGTGCTAGCCATCAATGACGAAGAGGCCCGTTTGTTGTCAGGAGAATATTCTTTGGTGAAAGCAGCGAAAAAAATTCTGACCAAAGGCCCCAAATACTTAGTGATTAAAAAAGGAGAGCACGGAGCGCTGTTGTTTCACGATGATCAGGTCTTTTTTGCTCCAGCTTTACCCCTAGAAGAAGTCTATGACCCTACAGGGGCCGGTGACACATTTGCAGGAGGACTTTCAGCCTATCTCGCTGAATCTCGACATATTTCTTTCGATAGACTCAAGAGCGCCCTTATACACGGCGCCAATCTCGCCTCGTTCTGCGTTGAAAAACTCGGAACAGACCGGATGGAGTCCTTGACCCGTGACGAAATCGCCTCAAGGTTAGAGGTGTTCAGAACACTCACCCAATGTGTCATCGAACTCGACTAAAACAACTATCTCATGAGTGATGCGATCAAACACGAATGCGGAATAGCCCTTATCCGACTCCTCAAACCACTCGAGTATTATAAAGAAAAATACGGATCTGCGTTCTATGCGGTAAACAAGATGTACCTCATGATGGAGAAGCAGCACAACCGTGGGCAAGACGGGGCTGGTATTGCTACCATCAAATTCGACATGGAACCTGGCGAACGCTATATCGCTCGTGTGAGGTCTGCTGAAAAACAGCCCATTCAAGACATTTTTGACCAGATCAACACCCGCATTCAGGGCGTTTTAGATGCCCATCCTGAACAGGTTGATGATCTCGAATTCTTAAAAGAAAACGTCCCTTACCTTGGAGAGCTCATGCTCGGACATGTGCGCTACGGTACGTTCGGACAAAACAGCATTGAAAGTGTTCATCCGTTTTTACGACAGAACAACTGGATGCATCGAAACCTCATCGTCGCCGGAAACTTCAACATGACCAATGTAAAAGAGATGTTCGATGAACTCGTACGCATCGGTCAGCATCCGAAGGCAATGGCAGACACGGTGACGGTTATGGAGCGTATCGGACACTTCTTAGACGATGCCGTGGCCAAGTTGTACAAAGATGCTAAGCGCGAAGGCTTCAATAAAAGACAGGCCTCAGCCATTATTGCCGAGAGACTAGACGTCGCACGTATTTTGAGAAAAGCGGCCAAAAACTGGGATGGCGGATACGCCATGGCCGGACTCATAGGACATGGAGACTCTTTTGTTTTGAGAGATCCTGCCGGAATACGTCCTGCCTATTTCTACCAAGACGATGAGATTGTAGTCGTAGCCTCAGAACGTCCTGCGATTCAAACAGTCTTTAATGTGAAGAAAGACCAGATTCACGAAATCGATCCGGGTCAAGCCCTTATTGTAAAGAAATCAGGCCAAGTACAACTTGAACAAGTGTTAGAAGCCTTAGAGAAAAAGGCTTGCTCATTTGAGCGCATTTACTTTTCAAGAGGTAGCGATGAAGACATCTATCAAGAACGTAAAGCCCTTGGTCGCTATGTATTCAACCGCGTGAGCGATGCCATTGATGGGGATCTGTTCAACACCGTGTTCTCTTACATCCCAAACACCGCAGAAACCTCTTTCTTGGGGCTTATCTCTGAGGCGCAAACCCGTCTCAATAAATTCAAAAAGGCCCAAATTTTAGAGAAAGGCAGCAGCATGTCTGAAGAAGAACTTGATGACTTGCTTATGGTCCGTCCACGGATCGAAAAAGTGGCCATCAAGGATGCAAAGCTGAGAACCTTTATCACTCAAGACAGTAGTCGTGACGACTTGGTAGCCCACGTATACGATATCACCTATGGCTCGGTGAAAACCACCGATAACCTCGTCATTATTGACGACAGTATTGTACGCGGAACCACCCTTAAAAAGTCTATTTTGAGAATGCTAGACCGTCTCAATCCCAAGCAGATAGTGGTAGTGTCGTCAGCCCCTCAAATTCGCTACCCCGATTGTTACGGAATCGATATGGCGCGCCTTGAAGACTTTATCGCCTTTAGAGCGGCTATTGCCTTACACAAAGAGCGCAACACCGAAGATCAGCTAAAGGATATTTACACCAAGTGTGTGGCGAGTCTAGAGAAAGATGCAAGTGAAGTAGTGAATCATGTGAAAGGAGTCTATGCTCCGTTCACCTCTGAAGAACTCGATCAGAAAATTGCAGAACTCCTGCGTCCGAGTGATATGAAGGCTCCGGTTAAGATTCTATTTCAGACCATTGAAGACCTTCACAGGGCCTGTCCTGAAAACAAAGGAGATTGGTATTTCACGGGGAACTACCCTACTCCAGGAGGGAGCAAGGTAGTCAACCGTGCATTTATAAATTTCTTTGAGGGCAAACGCTCACGAGCGTACTAATCCTCAATCAATGTTGGAATTTATTTTCCAGCAGCGTAAAGCTCGCTTACTTTATTCCAGTTGATCACGTTAAAGAACGCATTGATATAATCTGGACGTCTGTTTTGGTAGTTGAGGTAATAGGCGTGCTCCCAAACATCTAATCCTAAGATTGGTGTTCCTTCACAGCTTACCCCTGGCATAAGCGGATTATCTTGATTTGGCGTCGAGCAGACCTCAACGGCTCCTCCTTTGTGTACGCACAACCAAGCCCAACCAGAACCAAATTGAGTAGCGGCAGCGTTACTGAAAGCGTCTTTAAATCCTTCGAAAGAACCGTAAGCTTTGTCAATAGCAGCAGCTAAGTCTCCGCTAGGGACGCCTCCGCCATTAGGAGTCATTACTTCCCAGAATAAGTTGTGATTGTAATAACCTCCTCCGTTATTGCGAAGTGCTCCGTTGCTCATATCTAAGCCCTTGAGAATATCGGTAATCGATTTACCCTCATTGGCGGTACCTTCGACGGCCGCATTCAGCTTGGCAGTATAGCCTGCATGGTGTTTTCCGTGGTGAATTTCCATAGTGCGCGCGTCGATGTGCGGCTCAAGTGCATCATGTGCATACGGTAAATTGGGTAATTCAAATGACATATCTATCTGTTTTTAAGATGAGTAGTTCTACAAAAATAAGGCTAAAGTGTGTACTTTGCATACAGTAGATGTTAATAGAAGCTCCCTTTCAAATTTATAGTGCTGCTGCGGGTTCTGGTAAGACCTACACCCTGGCTAAGACCTATTTGGGACTACTTTTGCGCTCTTCAGACGTCCGTGTTTTTCAACACATCTTAGCCCTCACCTTCACGAATAAGGCTGCCGCTGAAATGAAAGAGCGCGTACTCTCTAGCTTGCATTATTTTGCTTATGAAGATGAAGGGTCGTCTGCCTCTAAAGAGTCTATGCTCAAAGAGCTCTCAGAAGGCCTTAGTCTTTCTAGAACTTCCATTCAAAAACGATCTGAGACGGTACTGAAAGAAATCCTGCACAATTACGCTGGGTTTGAGCTCACCACAATAGATGCCTTTACGCATAAGCTCATCAGAAGTTTTGCCTTAGATCTGGCACTCAACCCCGGGTTTGAGGTCACACTTGAACCCATGAATTACCTGAAAGAGGCCATTGAAGAATTAATTGATGAACTTCAAGACAATCCGCCGCTTGAAGAACTATTGCGCACCATGACGCTCAACCTCATCGATCAAGAAAAGTCGTTTGACATTGCAAGATCTCTCTTAGATTTTAGCAAAGAACTGCTCAACGAAACGTCAAGATTGCGTTTTGAAGAAAACGCCATCGAACTAGAAGACGTGCTCGAAATGCAGAGAATTCTCCACGAAAAATGCAACCAGAAAGACAAGGAGGTTCAGCAAAAAGCATCGATGTTACTCGATCAACTCCAAGCCGCCGGAGGAAAAGAAGTCTTTAAGGTTTATATTCTGGATCATCTTTCGGCCATGACTGAAGGGAGGCTTGATGAACCCAAATTGACAGGCGAAACGGTAGTGAAGCAAATCCAAGAGGCGACGTATTTCAAAAAGGGCAAAGAGCTCTCTATAGCACTTCAAGAGCACATTGAAAAAACCTATCCCAATTTAGTGTTGGCCCTTCAGGAGAGAAGTCGTATTCAATCGATCTCCCAGCAAATCGGAAGCTATGCACTAATGGGTCGAATTTTTAATTTATACCAATCGGTATTAACAAAAAGAGAGGTGTTACCTATAGCCGAATTCAACGCGCTTATTAGTGCAGCTATTTCAGATCAGCCCACTCCATACATCTATGAGCGTATCGGTTCGAAGTATCACTATTTTTTCATTGATGAGTTTCAAGACACATCGGTATTTCAATGGAAAAACCTAAAACCTTTATTGGCTTCAACGGTGGCTTCATCGGAATCGATTGACGAAGGTTTGGCTTTTATTGTAGGAGATGCAAAGCAATCGATCTACCGCTGGAGAGGCGGAGACGTTGAACAATTTATTAGACTATACGATCAGGAGCCAAACGACTTCTCAAAATCAGCCGCCGCCTCTAGACTCGACACAAACTACAGAAGCGCTTCAACGATCATAGACTTCAATAATCATCTCTTTGCTATTGGAGCACGAGCACTGACCGATAGGGCTTATCAAGACCTTTACCAAAACACAAGTCGCCAACACAAACCGCAACACCTCTCAGACCAAGAAGGCTTTGTTGGGGTGCGCCTGATAGATCGAAGCGAAGAAGCCAAGGTCGATCTTCAATTAGAAGCACTGCGCAAAGACATAAAGCAATGCATTGCAGCCGGCTATGCGCTCAAGGATATGGCCATTTTGGTCTCTAAGAATGCTGAGGCCTCAACAGTGGCACACGATCTAATGGATAAGGGCTTTGAGGTCATCTCATCGGAGGCACTAGATCTCAAACTCAACGAACGCATCAAGGTCGTCATAGCCCTGATGCGCTATACCCTTGAGCCCTCTAATGCACTGTTTGCTTTTGAGGTTATAGACGGCATTGAACGCCATCACCCTGAACGCTTCGAGCGCGTTCAAAAAGCACTTAGGGATCAAGGCAAACGACGCCTATACAGCTTTGAGCGGTATTTGAGCGCGTACAACATCGAGCTTGAAGAACTTATCAAAACGAATCCCTACGTCTTTATAAAGACGGTGATCGATCGCCTGCCCTTCCGTAATGTTGAGGGATCAACCGTTCAAGCAGGTCAAACCGATGCAGCCTTTTGCAATTATTTACTTGAGTTAATTTATGAAAGGCAACAGCAGCGAGGAGAAGGGATTCACGAATTTCTAAATTATTACGATAGTCAAGAAGCGCTTTTTTTGCCCTTGCCAGAAAACACCGAGGCTATTCGTATTACTACCGTCCACAAATCAAAAGGGCTAGAATTTGACGTCGTTTTTTATCCTTTTGCCGTAGAACGCTCTCGTTCGTTAAACACCGAAAAAGAGTGGCTCGAGGTTTCAGATGTGCTCCCCATTCAACAGATGCTGCTCCCTCTATCGTCTAAGACTGTAAAGGGTGACGCTAAATCAGAAGCGATTTATGAGAAAGAGCGCATGAAAACAGAGCTCGATCATCTCAACCAATTTTACGTCGCTTGTACGCGTGCCAAGCAAGCGCTCTTTATTTACACTGAAACATCCGTCTCTCACAAAGAAGGGGTGCATTATCCGGCATTGATAACGGACTGCCTAGCATCACATTATGCTGAACATTTCAACGGCAATGTGGCAGATATCGGGCGATTAAATGCTCAGGGGCAAAGCGAACAGCCTGAGACCGAGAACAAAATTCCGTTCGTAACCCCAACAGAACCCCTTTCGTTCGACCTGTCGTACCCTGAACCGGTACTCCAAGAGGCACAGGCCTTAGGCACTTTGTTTCATGAGTTCATGAGTTATATCCACAGTATCGAATCTATTGAAGAGGCCATAGATTCGATAAGCGACAAAGCCAATGAAGAACAACTCAAACAATGCTTAAGGTGGGCGAATGAAATACTCAAGCACCCTGAACTCAAAGCCTATTATCAAAAAGAGGTGTGGACCAAAAACGAAGCCAAGCTTCTCGATCCGTCTGGTAGCATCGCCATCCCAGATCGACTTGTGCGTATCGAAAACGACTATACGCTCATTGAGTACAAAACGGGGCTTCCTTCGCCCAAACATTTAGAACAAGTCAATCAGTATAGTGAACTTATCGATCGGCTTGATCCTACGGGCCAATACAGGGTAAAACAGCGCTTCATTCTCTATCTTAGTGCTCACGAAAAAGGACTTACGGTTCACTCCATTTAACTTTTCATTCTATGTATCCAAAAGCTTTCCAAAAGCAATTGCAAGACACCCTCGACGACCTAAAAGATCAGGGGTTATTCAAAACAGAACGCATCATTACTTCAAAGCAAGGAGCCGAAATCACCTTGGATTCAGGGCAAGAAGTATTGAATTTCTGTGCCAACAATTACCTAGGCCTCTCTTCGCATCCTGAAGTGATTCAAGCAGCAAAAGACACCCTAGACTCACATGGATTCGGAATGTCCTCAGTGCGTTTTATCTGTGGTACGCAAGACATTCACAAAAAGTTAGAGGCAGAGATCGCTCGTTTTTACGGCACAGAAGACACCATCTTGTACGCTGCAGCCTTTGACGCAAACGGAGGTCTTTTTGAGCCCCTTTTGGGTCCAGAAGACGCCATCGTCTCAGATAGCCTTAACCATGCCTCAATTATTGATGGGGTGCGTTTGTGCAAGGCAAAACGTTACCGCTACGAGAACGGAAATATGAAAGACCTAGAGGCTCAACTGAAACAGGCGCGCCAAGACGGCTCTCAAACCATAATGATTGTAACCGACGGGGTATTTTCAATGGACGGTCTGGTTGCACCACTAAACCAGGTTTGTGACCTTGCCGAAACCTATGAAGCCCTCGTTGCCATAGACGAATGCCATGCGGCTGGTTTCATTGGCGAAACAGGAATTGGAACGCTTGAAGACAAAGAGGTCTTAGGCAGAATAGATATTATTACCGGAACACTAGGTAAAGCTTTAGGTGGCGCCATGGGCGGATACACCACCGGAAAAAAAGAGATCATTGCCCTGCTAAGACAGCGTTCAAGACCGTATTTGTTCTCGAATTCTCTTGCACCAAATATTGTAGGGGCCTCTCTTAAGGTATTCGAACTCCTCAAGCGCGATAATAGTCTGATTCATCAGCTTAGAGAGAATACCACCTATTTCAAAAAACGGATGAAAGAAGCCCAGTTTGATATTGTCGACGGAGACTCGGCCATCGTTCCTGTAATGCTCTACGACGCAAAACTCGCACAGCAAATGGCCGAAAAGCTTCTAGAACAAGGAATTTATGTCATCGGCTTTTTCTTTCCGGTAGTGCCAAAGGGCAAGGCCCGCATTCGCGTACAGTTGTCGGCTGCTCACACAAGAGCCCATCTCGATAAAGCCGTTGAGGCTTTCATATCGGTCGGAAAAGAATTGAACGTTATTTAATCCTAGCATGTGACCTACAAAACGTCGAGCTTTTATTGGTACGTCTTGCGTCCCTTTCTGTTAGCCTTGTTGATGACACCCCTAGGGTTCCATCTTGCCAATGCACAAAGCCAAGGCTCAAATACTTCCATTGAGTTAGGGGCATTCTTCGTAGATGCCTTTGCCGCAGGTCAAGGTGGACAAAGCTCGTCTTTTAGGGTAGATGCTGAAACCGATGGAGCCCTCATCTCAGGAAGAGCGTTTGAAGGTCTTTTTGCTACCGAACAGTGGAACACAGCCGCCCCAATTTACCTGCAGTTTTCAAAGCAACTCAATACGGCCGATAAGAAGAGTGCATCAATCGGGCTCCGACTGGCCTATGCCCGCCTCACCAAATACGGCACACAGCCTATTACCCCAGTAGGTCTCTCTGTGCTTCAACTGCGTTATACTAAACCCCTCCTAAACGCTGGGCCTTTGCAAGTGAACGCCCTGCTTGGAGCCGGATGGTCTGGAATTGAACAAAACTCATCCACCTTAGCTACCCTCGGAGCACACACCCAGCTAAGGTTATCAGAGTCTTTTACGCTGCGGCTATCTTCGGCCTTTAACACCGGATTGAATCAAAATTTCTTTGACTTTATGAGTTACAGTTTGGGGATAGGCTATGCCTTGGCCCCTGCCAAAGGCCAAAAAACTATACCCGTAGCACCCTATGCTGATCGTGACCGTGATGGAGTATCAGACGAAATCGATCGCTGTCCTGACGACTTTGGATTCGGAGCCAATAGGGGATGTCCTGACCGTGACAAAGACGGCGTGGTAGACATTGACGATGGCTGCCCCGAAATTTTTGGTTCGGTTGACTCCGACGGCTGCCCTATGAGTGACAGAGATGGTGATCAGGTTCCAGACGAAATCGATCAATGCCCGGATACGGCCGGTAGTATTGCGAAAAAGGGTTGCCCAGAAGCCCTAGTGGGAGAACTCGTGATCGACCTCAACGAACGCGCCAAAAGTTTACCGTTTTCAAGAGGTGACGGAGACTTTAAAACACGGGTAGACCGTCAACTCGAAGCCGTTGTTCGAACGATGCGAACAAATAGACGTGATCGCTACCTCATCTTGGGATACACAGATGCCTCAGGCCCTACCGAACTCAATCAAAGACTTTCAGAAGAGCGGGCCAAGGCCTTTTTTGATTACCTAGTTTCTAGAGGAATCGATGCTGACCGCTTACAATACGAGGGTCGCGGAGAATTGCCCGAGGACCCTTCTCTAGAAGGCGTCGAGCCTCACCCGCATCGTCGCGTAGAAATTCATCTTCTTCCTAAAGAACGCGAACGATGAAATCTTTCATACACCATACCCTTGAGCAACTCGAAAAGCATCACTCCTTAGAAGCTTTCACCTATGTCGTTCCTAACCGAAGAAGTGTCACGGCAATCTACGCCGCCCTAGCAGAAAAAAATGAGGCTCCCATTTGGGCTCCCGAATGCCTCACTATAGATGAATTATTAATTGAGATTTCAGGGTACACGCTCTTAAGTTCAACGGATCAACTCTTTGAGTTGTACGATGTCTACCATTCAGGCATAGCCCCTTCTGAAAAGATCGGACTTAAGGCCTTTCAAAATCTGGGGAAGCTTCTGCTACAAGACTTCAATGAAATCGACCAAGGACTTTGTGATCCGAAGCAACTATTTAGCGACCTCGAGCAACTGGTAACGCTAGACACCACCTTCGCCCCAGAAGAACAAACAGAGCTCATGCGAGGGCACTTGTCGCGCATCCGCCGCATCTCAAAAATCTATGCAGATTATATAGCACGATGCGATAGCTTGAAAAGGGCACACCAAGGACTTTTATACCGACGGGCCTTTGAACGTGTCAACGCCTTTTGTGCTGCCCAAACCACGCCACTAGTGTTCATCGGATTTAACGCTTTTTCAAAGGCAGAGCAAGAGATCGTTCATACCTTGTTGAGAGAGGTAAGCGGTTCGAAAATATTTTGGGACATCGACTGGAACCTGCTTCAAGATGCACAGCACGAGGCCGCTTTATTCATCAGACGCTACCGCTCAGAGTGGACTTTTTTAGAAGAGCAACGTCCCTTCTCCGTTTTTAAAGAGAACGACGGGTTGTTCCGCAAAAACAGAACTATCGAAATCGTAGACGCCCCAGGCGCACTCGCCCAATGTCATGCCCTGAATGAATTACTTAGTCGAAAAGAAAGTCTCGAAAATACCGTGGTGGTACTGGCCGATGAGGATCTTCTTGAAGCCGTACTTCAAACCCTAACCCTCGACGCTACTCAGGGGAGTTTGAACATTACCATGGGTAATGCCTTGGCCAATACACCTACCGCGGGCCTGATTAGAAGTTATCTCGCCATGCGCAATGCAATCCATGATGAAGGGGAGCTTGTCAATAGTAACGCCTTAAAAGGATTCATAGAGCATCCTTTTCTTCCATCTGGGTATCTAGAAGACAATGATTTCAAATTGCCCAATCGCCTTCACGTAAAAAGAAGTCTTCTTAATTCGGTAGCTTGTTTTACCCCTTCATTTAGTATTGAAGACGAACTACAGCGACTGCTCGCACTCCTCAATGCTATCCCTACCAAAACTGCAGAAGTGTTATCGGCTTCCATAGAAGGGTATACGGCACGTATAACAGAACATGCAACGACGGCGTCTGTAGTTGAACCCATAGAGGTCGTCTTTAACGAGCTGCTCGGGGCTCAGAAAATAAACTACAAAGGAGATCCCGAAAAGGGGTTGCAGCTTATGGGTATTCTAGAGACTAGAAATCTTGACTTTGAGACGGTGATTGTACTTTCTGTAAATGAAAAGGTACTTCCGAAAGGGCGCTCTTATGGCTCCCTTTTGCCATATGATTTAAGAAAGGCCTACGACATCCCCACCTATAAGGAGAAAGACGCTATCTACACCTATTACTTCTACAGGCTGATAAAAGGCGCATCTAAGGTTCATCTTTTCTACAACAGTCAAATGGGTGCCTTTGATGCCAAAGAAAAGAGTCGCTTTATTTATCAACTTGAACTTGAGCCCCGATTGGCTTCCCAAATAAAATACCGTTCGGTATATTTTGAGGCTACTTCTATCTCCGATGGCACTCTAAATAAAGTTCCTAAATCTGATGCCTACTTTCAAGCATTAAAGACGCATCTAAGCAACGGTGTATCTGCCTCAAGCCTTCTGAGCTTTTTACATCATCAAGACCAATTTTACAGCAGCTATCTCCTTGGGATTCGACAGGCCGAAGAAATAGGTCCTCAAATGCCCGCAAACCTGTTAGGAACACTGATCCATGACGCCCTAGACCATCTCTACAATCCTCTACTAGGTGCCACCTTAAGCCAAGAAGGCTTAAAGGAACTGGTCCTGCAGGTAGACCGCTCGATTGCGCACGCCTACACTAAAAACGAATTGTCCAATCAAGCTGAAGACGGACGCTCTATCCTCATCTATGATGTGGTGAAAGCGTATGTGTTATCGGTGGTAGAATCAGACCTTTCGGAGGTTGAAAAAGGCCATGAAATACGATTGTTAAGCCTTGAAGACACCTATTACACCTCTCTCAAGCTTCCACTTCAAGGTCTAGAAACAGAAGCTCCCATTCGCCTTAAAGGTAAAATCGATCGCATCGACGAAATCGACGGAGTATTGCGCATTACGGACTACAAAACAGGGGCGGTCAAAGTCTCAGACGTAAAATTCAACGCCATAGAAGAGAGCCTTTTGCCTGCCAAACAAAAGGTGTTTCAGCTCCTATTCTACACGCTGCTGTTAAATGACCATGAAGCATTCCAATCTTATTTTGAGCGTAACGCAGTTCAGGCTTCGATCTTCTCAACCAAGCATAGAGCGCATTATTATCTGACTCAACAAAAGGAACAATTTAGGGCTGATCCTTCAGTCTTAAAGGAGTGTCTTCAGCTGGTACATGCTCAAATCGAGGCAATGTGTTCAAAAGACCCCTATGAAATAGCATCCGCCGGTTAAGACAACCTGCCGGTCTTAAGCGCTGCATCGAGTTTGTTCTCAATACGATCCAATCCAAGATTGCCCTTAGATCCCAGATGCTTATGCGGCACACTTTTGTTAGGGCTATAGGCTCCATTAGCAATATCCTCTGCCATTTTTCGATAAGCCTCTCTAAAGGGCATCCCATCGCTAACCCATTGGTTTAGGGTGTCAACACTATACAGGTAATCGTATTTCTCAAGATCGGCCAAGCTATCATTGACTTTGATCTCAGGAAGCACTTGAATGAAAACATCAAGCAGTTCATTCATCTTGGTGAAACCGTCCATCAATAGAGGTTTGGTGAGCTGAAGATCGCGGTGATACCCTGTTGAAAGGTTAGTCAGAATCATACTCAATTCGATTTGAGAAGCTTGAAAACTATTGGCGTTGGCTCTCAACAATTCAAAAACGTCCGGATTTTTTTTGTGCGGCATGATGCTGCTCCCGGTGGTAATGTCATCTGGAAAGCTAAAAAAGCCAAAATCTTGTCCCATGTACAGGCAAATATCTCCAGCTAATTTCGACAGGGTAACAGCCAACTCTCCTAGGGCTCCGACCACGCGGCGTTCATTTCGTCCGCGCATCATCTGAGCGGCAATGGCATTGACCTTGGTGGTGTCAAAGTTCAATTCGCGTGTAACTGCATCGCGGTCAATGTCAAAACTTGAGCCGTATCCGGCAGCAGAACCTAATGGGTTCTGATTGGCTAAATGTTGTGCTGTTTTTAATCCGACAATATCATCTGCCAAGGTCTCGGCATAGGCTGAAAACCAAAGCCCAAACGAAGAGGGCATCGCGACTTGCATATGCGTGTATCC
>CAJXTX010000028.1 GCA_913060705.1 uncultured Bacteroidota bacterium
GATCGAACTCAAACGCTATTTCGCAACTCATGAAAAGCACAGTGACATTTGCCCTCCTTCTGTTCTCTTTGGGCCTCATGTCACAAACAGAAGAGCGAGCGGTAATTGAAGTGATTTACGGAGGTCGTTTCTTAAAAGACGAACTCAAGTATCCTGGTGCTTCCGTCTTTCGAAAAGACCAAAGTGGTCAAGTACATTTTAGGCATAAAGGTGCAGATCTTTACTGCGATGAAGCCTACCTCTACAGTCAAGAAAACCGACTAGAAGCGACCGGAAACATCCGGATGGAACAAGGGGACACCTTAACCTTAATAAGCAATCAACTCTTTTACAACGGAGATACGAGACTCGCGAGAGCCATAGATGAGGTTGACCTCATCAATAAAGACTCCAGACTTTTGACTGATCTGCTTTATTTTGACAGATCCGACCAAAAGGCTTACTTCAATTCTGGTGGACAGCTCTTTAGCGAAGATAATATCCTGACCAGTGAAGTAGGAACCTACGACATTCCGGCTAAAACCTATTACTTCGAAGAACAGGTACATATTGACAATCCCGACTTTACCCTAGATTCAGACCAGCTGAACTTTGACACCACCACCCAAATCGCCACCATGCGCGGTGAAACAGTCATCATCAGCCCCACCTATCGATTTTATTTTGAGCGCGGACAATACGATACCGAAAGAGAAAAAGGCTACGGCCTTGAAAACACAAGAATCGATTACGACAACCGCACCCTTTACGGCGACTCGGTGTTTTTCGATAACGCTAGAGAATATGCCGCCGCCACACAGAATATAAAAGTGTTAGATTCATTGAATGCGAGCGTGCTAAAGGCCCAGTTTGTGGAGCTCTTCAAAGCAAAGGATTCACTTCGGGCAACAGGTCAAGCTATTGTAGCCCGAGCCTTAGATAGCGATTCGCTCTATGTACATGGCACTTATTTGTTTGTTACAGGCAAAGAGCAAGAGCGCGATTTATTGGCCTATCCGAATGCACGGTTTTTTAAAGACGGCTTAAGCGGAATCAGCGACAGTCTAAAGTATACCCAACAGTCGGGTATAACTGAGCTTCTTGGAGCACCTGTGTTATGGAATGAGAAGAATCAATTGACGGGAGACTATATGTACTTTACCTATTCGAAGGGTACCAAGTCTATCGATTCGTTACACGTTAAAGGAAATGCCTTTATGGTTGCCGAAGACAGCATTGGACAACTGGGCTATAACCAGGCGAAAGGAGCGCTTCTTGATGGCAATTTCACCGACAACAAGTTAGACGCAATGATCCTTAAAAAGAATACCGAAGTGGTGTACTACATGTACGACGACACCCCAGCGCTAATCGGAGTCAATAAAACACTATGCAGTGAGATCAAAATCGATTTTGCAGATGGGAGTATTTCAGACATTACCTTCTTGGTTAACCCTTCTGGTGAAATCTATCCCTATGAGATTTTTCCTGAAGAACTTGCTAAACTTGAAGGGTTTCAGTGGCGTGGTGAAGAAAGAGTTGACAGTCTAGATGAATTTTTAAGGCGTATAAAAGGACTCAAAAAATGAGCGAATTAAGACGCTTCAAAGAGGCCTTAGCGGCCACCACTCCGCATCCACTTGGGCTTTCTATTTCAAAAGCGAGAGGCAGCTATATCTACGACCACGAAAACAAGGCGTATCTCGATTTTGTCGCTGGAGTATCTGCCGTAAGTATTGGTCACAGCAATCCCGTGATCAGAAAGGCAGTTGCTAAACAACTGAAAAGACACTCGCATGTTATGGTCTACGGAGAATTTATACAAGAATCCGTTTTGGACTACGCCGAACTGTTAACGCAACATCTACCCGCCCCTCTAAATAACGTATACCTTGTAAATTCTGGTACAGAAGCTATTGAAGGTGCATTGAAACTAGCCCGTGCAGCAACAGGAAGAACCGAGATCATTGCAGCAAAAAATAATTATCACGGAAACACCTTGGGCAGCTTAAGCCTAATGGATTACGAAGAGCGAATTGCCCCCTTCAGACCCTTGCTTCCTGACGTCAAACACATTGAATTCAACAGCACTAAAGACCTAGAGCAGATAACGACCAAAACAGCTGCTGTTATCGTCGAAACGATACAAGGAGGCGCGGGCTTTATACTACCTAAAGATGATTATCTAGAACGTCTGCGGGCGCAATGTACAAAGACAGGCAGTCTGCTCATTCTAGATGAAATTCAGCCAGGATTTGGAAGAACAGGTAAACTCTTTGGCTTTGAACACTTCAATTGCATTCCTGACATTCTCGTGATTGGTAAAGGAATGGCTGGCGGACTTCCGGTGGGTGCCTTCATCGCTGAACGCACCTTAATGCAGACCCTTAGTACGGCACCAAAACTCGGACACATCACCACATTCGGAGGTCATCCCGTAATCGCAGCTGCGGCCCATGCAACACTCACCTATATACTAAAGCACAAACTTCAGGAGCAAGCTTTAGAACACGAGAAGACTATAAGAGCCTTATTAAAGCATGATCTTATCAAAGAAATCAGAGGTAAAGGCTTAATGCTAGCCTTAGTTTTTGAGCATGAAGAAATTGCTAATTACCTGGTCCTAGAAGGCTTAAAAAACAAACTAATCTTGTTCTGGTTGCTCTACGAAAAACGAGCCGTACGCCTCACTCCTCCACTTACAATAAGTAAAAAGGAGATTGAAAAAGGATGCAAGATTATACTCACTTTATTGGACCGCTACTCTGTTAACTAATCTGTTAATAAGAAGTCTCCTCAAAAAAGCACCCCCCATTAAACGATCGGTAAATTTAGAAAACATCAAACCTAACAACACTTACAACTATGGGAAACCCAAACGAAAACCCAGAAACTGCCGTTCGTAAGTTTGAATCGATGCTGAAAACTGACGATGTCTATTTCTTTGATTCTGAAGACTTTGAAGAAATTGTACATCACTACCTCGACCACGGAAAAAGCCTTTTAGCGAAAAGAGCTCTTGCGCTTGGTCTTGAGCAGCACCCGCATTCTACAGAACTTAAGATTTTAAATGTTGAGGTGTTGGTTTCTGAAGATCAGTTCGAAAAAGCAGAGCAAATCTTGGATGAATTAGAAGCTTACGATCCTTTCAATGAAGAGTTTTTTATACAACGTGCCAATATTCTTTCTAAAAAGGACGATCACCATCAGGCTATTGAAGTACTGACCCACGCCCTGAAATACTCCGATGAGTCTTTTGACTTGCACTCATTGCTTGGAATGGAGCATCTGTATTTAGACAATTATGGAGAAGCTAGAAAACACTTTGAATGCTGTCTCGAAATTGATCCTATGGATTATGCTTCGCTCTATAATCTGATCTATTGTTTTGAATTCTTAGAACAATACGAAGAAGCGATTAGCTTCCTCAATGATTTTTTAGAGCAAAACCCCTACTGTGAGGTGGCATGGCATCAGATTGGTAAAATGTATGTCGAAATGGACATGTACAAAGAAGCACTAGCTTCTTTTGAGTTTGCCATTATTTCAGACGACAAATTCACAGGTGCGTATTTCGAGAGAGGACGTGTTTTGGAGCGCCTTGGAAGATACAATGAGGCTATTGAGTCTTATGAAACAAGCTTTGAATGGGACACTCCTTCTTCATCTGCTTATCTAAGAATAGGCCTATGCCATCAGAAACTAGGCAACTATCAGTTGGCAGAAACGCATTTCTTTAAAACGATTCACGAAGACCCTATGTTTGATCAAGGGTGGTTGGCCTTAACGAAGCTTTTCTATATTCAAGGGGATTATGCCAAGGCTCAAGAGTATATCGGAAAAGCTTTGAGCACCGATAGTGAGAATGCCCTTTTTTGGAAGCGCGCCGCTATCATTTATCAAGCGTTGGGAGACCTCACTCAGTCCGATTACGCCTTTAAACAATGTGTCGAATTGGGCAATTACGAGCTCAGTACCTTTTTGAAATGGGCTGAGATTTTACTTGAACTCAAGTCGTACGACAATGCCTTTAAGGTGTTAGAGCAAGGTATTGAGTTTTATCCCGACCAATCAAGCCTCCTTTACTTCATGGCTGGTATTTATGCCTTGAAAGGCAACAAGGATGAGGCGCAAACGACAATCTGTAAAGCCCTAAGGTTAGATCCTGCTGGGGCTGAGGTATTCTATTTGTATTTTGAAGAACTCGCTGAAGTTGATTGGCTTAAAGCTTACCTCGAGGCCAATAAGAGAACCTTCTCCTCGTAAAGAAATCGCCGTAACTTCGTAGTACTGGGTAAAATCCACGATATGAAGGGCTTGAAATCACTATTTATTTTTCTCAAAGGGATGGCTATGGGGGCGGCAGATGTAGTTCCTGGTGTCTCTGGAGGTACTATTGCCTTCATTTCAGGTATTTATGACCCTTTGTTGCAAAGTATTAACGCAATAAATTTTTCCCTCTTCAAAACACTTAAAGCAGAAGGAGTAAAAGGAGCTTGGAAGTCTATCAATGGCTCTTTTCTGTTGTTACTCTTCGCTGGTATTGCTACCAGCGTTATCAGCCTGGCAAAGCTCTTAAGCACTCTTCTTGAGACGCAGCCCATAGCCTTGTGGAGTTTCTTTTTTGGCTTGATTCTAGCGAGTATTGTTTTAGTGTGGAAACCCATAGTACACACCAATAAGTGGTTAACTGTATTGTTTTCGAGTATAGGTTTCGCCTCAGCGCTTTCCATAAGCCTGTTAAATCCGCTGCCCGAGGCTACTTCCTTAGTCTACCTCTTTTTTTCTGGGGCATTGGCTATTTGTGCAATGATCCTACCTGGCATATCTGGTTCATTTATTTTAGTCTTACTCGGAAGTTATCCAACCGTTCTAAACGCTGTCCATGAAAGAAATCTGGTCGTATTGCTTGTGGTAGGAGCCGGCGCTGTATTTGGCCTGCTCTCATTTTCTAAACTCCTTAAATGGCTTTTTGAGCACTTCAAAAATGCCACCTTAACAATCTTAGTGGGCTTTATCGCAGGATCATTGCCAAAAATTTGGCCATGGAAAGTCGAGACTGAACTTGGATTGAACCTATACCTCCCAAGCTTCAAAACCCCCGAAGATCAGTTGTTTACAGGCCTTCTATTTATGGGGCTAGGCCTCGCTTTGGTGCTGCTTCTCGAAACAATAGGCAATGCCACAAAAAATAAGAGCGCTTCGTGAAACCAGAAAAACGTTCCATCATTGATTACCTAGGCCTTGTCGTGAAAGGCATCCTCATGGGAGCGGCAAATAAAGTCCCCGGTATCTCTGGAGGGATTATAGCCTTTGTGGGTGGATTTTATGAGGAGTTCATTTTCTCTCTTAATCAATTCAATTTCAGAGCATTCAAACTATTTATCGGTTTAAAATGGAAGAAATTGTTCGCTTATGTCAATGGGAGTTTCTTAGGACTTCTCGTGACGGGTATGCTTATCAGCTACTTTAGTGTCGCAAAAGTATTAGACTACCTTATTTCGAACTATGAACTGTACGTCTGGTCCACTTTTTTAGGAATGATCATTGGTTCAATCTATTATCTTGAACGCCAGTTTGGAAAGTGGACGAACACAGCAAGAATAAGTGCCATAACCGGGCTAATAGCAGGTTTATCGCTTTCGTTACTCCCCCAACTTCCGGCAAACGACAACCTGTATTACGTATTCTTTTGTGGCTTTATAAGTGTAGCCGGAATGACCTTGCCAGGACTATCCGGGTCTTTTTTGTTGATTCTTTTGGGCAATTATGTGTTACTCCTGGTGGATTCAGTGAATGCCCTCTACGACACTTTTATATTTGTCCTTCAAGGCGACTTCTCCTTTATTCAAAACCCAGAACACCTCAAACTCCTTAAGGTTTTAGCCGTATTCACCCTGGGATCTATTGCAGGTCTTGTGTCACTTTCGCATCTTCTGGCCTTTGTCTTAAAGCGTTTTAAAGCGATTACCACTGCCGTTTTAATTGGGTTTATAGCCGGATCACTCATTGTAGTTTGGCCTTGGAAACAGGCCGTATACCGAGGTATAAGCGAAACGGAAACCCTGACGCAGCATTCAGAAATTTTGCGGTATACAAATTATTGGCCCGATTTTACCGAAATTCAAAATCAGGTGTCTTTGGGTTATATTGCTCTCGGAATAGGAATTGTCTTAGCGATAGATATGTATGGAAGATACCGCAGAAAATAGAGCGATATACGGTTTGATTGGAAGGGGGATCTCCTACTCTTTCTCGGCCTCTTACTTCAATAACTTCTTCGAAAGAAAAGGATTAAACGGACACTACCAAAATTTTGACATCACAACTATCGAAGAGGTTAAAAAGGTCTTCGATACCCCTCAGCTTAAAGGGTGTAACGTGACTATCCCCTATAAAACAGAGGTGATCCCATATCTTGATCAACAGGACGAAGAATCGAAGGCTATCGGGGCAGTGAATTGTATCAGTTTTAAGCAGGGTAGATTAACAGGACACAACACAGATGCGTATGGTTTTACCAAATCGCTCAAGGATCAATTAAAAAAAGAAGATCATGCGGCTCTGGTTCTAGGGGCAACAGGAGGTGCAGCAAAAGCTATTATCTACGCGTTGAATGCATTGGATATTAAAGTCATTACCGTCTCGAGAGGCGAGAACACGGACTTTACCTATGAGAGTCTTGATCATGCAACAGTCCGTCATACACCTTTAATCATCAACTGCACCCCTTTGGGAACCTATCCTAAAATAGAACAGGCTCCTCCCATCCCCTACGAGGCCCTGAATGCGAGTCACTTCTTGTTCGATCTCGTATACAATCCTGAAGTATCGACCTTTCTTAGACACGGCAAAAATACTGGGGCACGTATTGAGAATGGCTATAATATGTTAGTCTATCAAGCGCAGCGTTCTTGGGAGATATGGAATTCGCTTTGATAGCCTAGCCATTTGTTTACCTTTGCTTATAATACTTTGCATGCACCGCGTATGGATTCAAGTGAAAAAAATGATGCTGTAGAACAAGAAAAGTCTGTGGATATGGTATTTCAATTGCCAGAACTTCACAGCACCTCTTATCAAGAGCATACTTTAGAGAACCTCGTTGGCGAGCTGCAACGATTGCTTAAAAATGCTCCTATTCAGAAAATAGCACAGCATGTTCATGCAATAAAGCAAAGTTTTGACATGCAGTTTAGTACCCAACTTCTCGCAGAAAAGGAGCGCTTCTTAGAACAAGGAAATGCCGAAATGGACTTCGAATACAAGCCATTAATAAAGCGCCAATTTGATGAGCTGCACCGAGAGTATCGCGATAAGAAATCACGATACCGCAAAGAGTTTGAGCGTCAGTTGCAAGAAAACCTGAGTAAAAAGCAAGCCATTATTGAATCGATTAAGGCACTTTTAGAAACTGAAGAGAACATTAACGACACCTTTCAAACGTTCAAAGATCTTCAGGCAGAGTGGCGGGCTACAGGAATGGTGCCAAAGACCTATAATGACGACCTGTGGGCTAATTACCATCATCACGTCGAGCGATTTTATGATTTCTTAGATCTCAATCGAGAGTTGCGCGATCTAGATTTCAAACACAATTACGAAGAGAAACTTAAAATCATAGAGCGTGCAGAAGCACTGATCGATGAGCCCGATTTCAAAAAAGCCTATACCACATTACAAGAATTACACCGTATCTGGAAAGAAGAGCTAGGACCTGTTTCAAAAGAGGTGCGTCAAGAGGTTTGGGAACGCTTTAGTGCTGCTACCAAGAAAATGCACGACAAGAAACAGCAACTTGCCGAAATAGAAGATAAAGAGCGGGAGCAGCATTTAATTGAAAAGAAAAAGGTACTAGAAGCCTTTGAAGAGCTAGCTGCTACTCCTATAAGTTCGCAAAAGCAATTGAACCAGCATCTGAAACGAGTAGATGAGATAAAAGATAGCTTTTACGCTGTTGGACCTGTTCCTAGAAAAGAGCAAAAAGCATTATCTAATCAGTTTAGGACACTCTTTAAGTCGTTTAATCAGCAGAAAAACGCGTTCTATAAAGAACAGAAAAAGAGTTTTAAAGACAATCTTGCAGCCAAGAGAAGGCTTATTGAGAAAGCCGAGGCTTTAAAAGACCATACAGACTTCAAAACCACCACCCCTGTTATTAAAGAATTACAGCGCGAATGGAAAACGATTGGACATGTACCTCGCAAATACTCAGAACCTTTATGGGAGTCCTTCAGAGGGGCCTGTAACCATTACTTTGAACGCTTAAAGGCTCAAACAAACACAGCAAGGGCAAAACAACAGCATTTGAGAAAAGAACTCAGTGATGTACTTGAACAAATCGAGAACTTCTCGCCATCAAAAAATCGAGACGAAGATTTTCAACGGCTTGCTGAACTGAAGACAAAGTTAGAGCAGCAAGGGAGAGCGGCGAGTGGGCAGGTCGCACTAAAGGCCGAAAAGGCGCTTACTAAAGCGATTAGCAGCTTAGGTTTAGATGCGAATTCTTTCGCTTCAGAACTCAATAGCCAACGTATTGAATCACTCAAAAAAAATGCTACTGAATTAAGCGACCTCCAGCACACGAGAGCAGAGGTGCGTAAACATATTGATCGATTAAATGATGAGATTCGACTTCTTGAGACCAACCTAGAATTCTTCTCATCTTCAAATCCAGAAAATCCATTGCTGAAAGAGGCGCGTTCGAAGATTGCTTCAAAGTCTGATGAAAAAGAGCAATGGACGTTAAAACTGAAAGAGCTCAATGTGATTAAACATCGCATCGAAAAAGAAGACGCTGAGAGCAGTCAAGAAACCTCTGAAGAAGCCACTAACGAAAACGATTCCGAAGAATAAGCCTTGGTTATTTGGCGATATTCACCGAACGCGTTTCTCGAATCACAGTAACTTTCACTTGCCCCGGATAAGTCATTTCAGTCTGAATCTTTTGCGAGATCTCAAATGATAATTCTGAAGCGCGATCATCGCTTACCTTGTCACTAGAAACAATCACTCTAAGCTCTCTTCCGGCTTGAATAGCATAGGCCTTTTCAACCCCTTTAAACCCTAAAGCAGCATCTTCAAGATCTTTAAGACGTTGGATGTAGCTGTCTAGTACTTGACGTCTTGCACCTGGCCGTGCCCCACTGATGGCATCACACACCTGAACAATCGGAGAAATTAAGCTCGTCATTTCAATTTCGTCATGGTGAGCACCAATAGCATTGATCACCTCTTTGTGTTCTCCGTATTTTTCAGCCCATTGCATTCCTAAAATTGCGTGTGGGGTTTCGGTATCTACCTCATTCATAGGCACTTTTCCAATATCGTGAAGCAATCCAGCTCGCTTAGCTAGTTTAGGATTCAACCCTAATTCTGAAGCCATCACCCCACAAAGTTTAGCCACCTCTCGAGAGTGTTGTAATAAATTCTGTCCGTAAGACGAGCGGTATTTCATGCGTCCAACAGCTTTAACCAACTCTGGATGTAACCCGTGAATTCCTAAATCAATGATCGTACGCTTCCCAACCTCAATAATCTCTTCGTTAATTTGTTTCTCGGTCTTTTGAACGACCTCTTCGATTCTTGCTGGGTGAATTCTACCGTCTGTGACCAAGCGGTGCAAGGATAAACGAGCCACCTCTCGACGAACTGAGTCAAAACACGATAAGATAATAGCCTCTGGGGTATCATCAACAATAATTTCAACTCCGGTAGCCGCCTCTATCGCACGAATATTGCGCCCTTCGCGCCCAATAATCCTACCTTTGACGTCATCTGATTCAAGATTAAATACAGATACGCAATTTTCAACAGCTTCTTCTGTACCGATGCGCTGTATGGTTTTGATTACTACCTTCTTAGCCTCTTGCTGGGCGGTAAGTTTCGCTTCTTCAAGAGCATTCTGAACAAACGCCATAGCGTCTGTTTTGGCCTTTTCTTTTAAAGAATTAACGAGCTCTGATTTGGCTTCTTCAGCCGACAAACCTGACAGTACCTCGAGCTGCTGTACTTGGCTTTGATGCAGGCGCTCAAGTTCTTCTTCACGCTTCTCGATGCGCTCGAGTCTTTTATTTAATGTTTCTAGTTCTTTTTCAAGTGAATCTTTTAAAGATTGATTCTTTTTGATCTCAGCACTTACTTGAGACTCTTTATCTCGAACTCGTTTTTCAGCTTCATCAATCTTTTTGTCTTTTGACAGAATGACCTTTTCGTGTTCAGCTTTAAGCTCTAAAAATTTTTCCTTGGCTTGAAAAATTTTATCCTTTTTGATCTGCTCGGCCTCTTTTTCTGCATCTCTAAGAATGCTCTGAGCTTCTTTTTGGGCAGCATTCAAAGCAGAATTGCTTTTTTTCTTTTGAATAACTGCAGTTATTACAAAGCCTAAAACGGCCCCTATAAACAATGAGAGTATTGCGAATGTTGTTGTGTCCATATCTAAATCAATAAAAACCCACATTGAGGTTTTTGTACAAACTCCGTTTATACACGTTTAAGGCTAACTGATTGCTTAAGGATCCATTCAAGATGGCTTGCTTGCACAACCAAACTCACCCTTCAGAATTTAATCTTCGTTGAGTTTGTCAAAAAATAAATCAATGTGGGTATGCTAAACTCTTTATTCAGTAATGCCAATGGCATTATCAATTTCTACTGAAAGAGCCTCCAACTGAGCTTTAGCGGATTGATAGATATGCTGATCTTTACTTTTCAGCGCGACAGAATTAGCCAGTTGCAATGCACACATGGCAAGCACATCTTGCTTGTCGTTTACGGCGTAACTTGACTCAAATTGTTTAACCATTTTTTGAAGCTGCTCTGCAGCTTGTCGCAAACTTTCTTCTTGTTCAGCATTGACTGATAAGGGATAAACTCGATCTGCAATCGAAAGTTTAATTCTTAATTTATCACTCATAATCAGTTCATCTCATCTATACATTCCTGTAGCTCCTTAATGAGTCGATCGAGTTCTTGTTCGATTTCATCATTCTGTTGAACGCTACCCAACCTTGAAAAATGATCTCTGCGCTCACTGAGTTTGCGGTTCAACACCCCCACCTCTTCTTCTAGTATCATTTTCGCTTGCTCCGCCTCCAAAACGCGACGCTTCAGCTTTGCATTTTCTGCACGCTGAAATGAAAGCCGCTCGATGAGGTCGTGAACCTTTTGTTCTAAAAGACGAACCGCATCTGTAAGAGAGTTAGCTTCTGACATCATTTTTCCTATCAAAGATACTAAAAGTGAGCAGGCAAGCGTAATAATTTAATCTACAGTCTCTCTTGCAAATCTCTAGCAGAACGTTTTGATTTGTGTTTTATCTCCATGAAAACACTAAGCTTCATCCTTTTCAGTTGCCTCTTTTATTGGGGAATGGCTATTCAAACTGAAACTATTGATTTATCTGCAAATCCTCCCTTACAGCTCGAATTACGCTATTCAGGAACCTTTTCTGAGCTACGACCCAACCACTTTCACGGGGGGGTTGATCTAAAGACTCAAGGAAGAGAGGGTCAGCCTGTTTACGCCATTGCAGAGGGGCATATTCGCAGAATTAAGGTAGGTACAGGCGGATACGGCAAGGTAATCTACATCGATCACGGAGATAGCTACACTTCTGTTTACGGTCATTTATCACAATTTAGTCCGCGTATTCAATCGTACATCAAATCAGAGCAATACGCCTCTAAGTCCTATGAGATTGAACGCTATTTCTCAAATGAACGCTTCCATATAGCAAAAGGAGAGGTTATCGGATACAGCGGAAACACCGGAAATTCATTTGGTCCACACTTGCACTTTGAAGTGCGAGAGCAAAAGGGGCAAATACCGTTAAATCCACTCAATTTTGGACTCAAAGCTGTAGACTATGATCCTCCTACGCTGTTAGGGCTTTACGTATACGAAGGAGACACGGCGAGTACTGATGACTTGAAATTCAATCGAAAAAAGATTGTTTTACATCCGGTCTCAGAAGCACAACAGACCGAATTTGTTTCAGACACCCTAGAAGTCGCGCCCTTTATAGGTATTGGTGTAGAGGCCTTCGATCGCCTCGAACAATCTCTTAACAAAAACGGTTTGTACCAGGTTGATCTTAGCGTTAAGGATTCGCCATTGGTATCACTCACTTTTGATCGATTTTCATTTGAGGCTTCGCCCAGAATTAATAAGGTGATCGATTACGAATTCGAACAAGAGAGCAATAAGGATGTCCAACTCTTATTTAAACCCAACGACCTTTCGATTGAGATGTATAAAAAGACGGTGTCTCAAGGTATCATCGAGCTGGATTCTATTCCGCTAAAAGCCGTGGTCTCCCTTAAGGACCATAGTGGAAATGAGACTAAGGCAACCCTGTTCTTCAAAAGCAGCGGTACCGCATCAAGCCTAAAGCGTGCAAAGTACAGTGCTGCCATTGACACTACGCTGAAGAGTTCTTCATCAACTATTCGTGTGCGTTCAAAGAAAAACGCCATGATTTCTTCTGAAGAACTTTCCATAGCCCTAAAAGGTGACACCCTAAGTATTGGCCCAGATTATGGATACCTTGAAGAACCAGTAGAGGTGTCCTATAGTTTTTCAGACACTGCTCTTGAGCGGGTCATTAACGAGCGCCTGTATCTCGGAAAGCTCAGCGAAAAAGGCAAAATAGGGTATATCGCCAAAGCAAAAGACTCTGTATTTGAAGTGAGCTTAAATACTCCTGGACAATATCTGATGGCTTCAGATACAATACCTCCCGTAGTTGCTCCCATGAATTTTCAAACGGACCAAAACTTGAACAACTTCAGGTATTTATCTATAAACGTAGAAGATCAAGAAACGTTCATCTCTCGATACAACGGATACATAGACGATCAATGGGTACTCTTTGAGTACGAACCTAAAGAAGACTTGTTGCGATTCGACCTGAATGATATTATTCTCCTAGAGGGTAAGCACACTATCCGTATCGAAGTAGAGGATGCTTTAGGTAATAAAACCGATTGGTCTACAGAAATCGATATACGATAGCCATAAAGGCCCTAACTTTACAGTGTGATTCGAACTGTTTTCTTTGCTCTTTTTACGTTGTCTATTGCCTCAGCAACTGCGCAAAAGGAGGTTTTTTTAAACACTGACTTTGAGTCTTTTGCATCAAAACACAAGACTATTGCCGTTCTTCCCTTCGCCGTTGACCTTGCTCTTAAAGCAGAGCCCAGCGAATTTTTAAGACGTCAATTTCTAGAAACAGAGGGGCTTGCTGTCCAGCAAGCGCTTGCCAATTATTTCGAAAACAAATCAAATAGCAAAAACTTCTCTATCCTTTTTCAGCCCCTTGCTTTAACACAAAAGAAATTACAAAACGCCGGAATAGACTACAGAAGTATCGGTCAAATGAAGAGTGATGAATTGGCAAAAGTCTTAGAGGTGGACGCATTGATCACCGGTACACTTCAATTACAAGTTTTGCTCTCAGATGGAATCGAAGATGAGTTCAATTGGTTTGACCTTTGGGTACTCTCTCCAGAATTCGGAAAGTTAGCCATTAAAGTAAGTGACGGAAGCAGCGGAAAATTACTCTGGCGTTACGAAAAAGCGATTGATCGCAGATCGGGAAAAAACACCAAAGAACTCATTGAAAAGTTGATGAAGCAAGCCGCACGCAGCTTCCCTTACTACAATAGAAGTAGCAACTAATTTTTCATCACAAAATCAGCCAGCACCTCAACGGCGCGATCCACTTCTTCTAGCGTATTGTATTTCGAGAAAGAAAACCTAAGAGATGGCATCCATTGCTCATTTGCAGGAACCACCTGATCTAGCACGTGTGACCCTTTATTGCTACCTGACTGGCAAGCACTGCCTTGAGAGCAAGCGATACCGTTTAAATCGAGATGAAAAAGTAACATAGCGGCCTTGTCGCCTTTTAAAGGTAAACGCACATTTACTAGCGTATAGGTGCTGTTTGGTGAAGCAGAGTCTCCGTTAAAAACAGCTCCTGGGATCAATGCTTTAATACGTGAGATAAAATGCGTTTTCAGTTGAGTAATAAAGGTCCGTTCTTGATCTAAATGCTCATAGGCCAATCTAAAGGCCGTCTCCAAGCCTGCAATATCGTGAATGCTTTCTGTTCCGGCTCTAAGCCCTCTTTCTTGAGCGCCACCTACGATCAGCGATTTTAGGCGCACATTCGAGCGTACGAACATAAAGCCAATACCCTTTGGCCCGTGGAATTTATGAGCAGCGGCTGTTAGAAAATGAATCGGAGTCTCAGACAGATTTAACTTAAAGTGACCAATCGATTGAACGGTATCCGAGTGAAAGTAAGCGCTGTAGGTCTCACATAAATCAGCAACCTGATTCAACTCAAGCATATTCCCAATCTCATTGTTCACATGCATTAAAGTGACGAGGGTTTTGGTGGACTCGTCCTTAGCCAAAAGATTTTTTAAGGATGCTAGGTCTACCGACCCTCTTTCGTCTAACTCCACAAAGTCCAATTGCACCCCATACTCTTCTTCCATAGCCTCTATGGCATGCAAAACGGCATGGTGCTCAATTCTTGAACTAATAATTCTGCGCACCCCGAGGTCTCGTACACAAGATCGTATAATACAATTATCTGCTTCTGTTCCTCCAGAGGTAAAGATGATTTCAGCGGGTTTACACGCAAGGGTCTCAGCAATCTGCTTACGCGTTCTCTCAATTATGGCCTTTGAAGCTCTCCCGAAGGCGTGTGTTGAAGATGGATTTCCAAAATGCTCGGTCAGCACGGCGTGCATAGCCTCCACTACTTCTGGACGAACTGCGGTTGTGGCCGCATTATCTAAATAGACCGTATTCATAGTCGCCAAAATTAACAATTTCGACCGTCGTATCGAGACAGTTTTAGATCGCTACGTCTGAATAAAATTTAATCCTGTAAATACGAAGCTCTTCTTCTTCGTAATCTCCATCAAAAGAGGCTACAGCCTGGTCAATAGCATTGTCTTTGGCCTCGATAAAGTAATCGTGAAGTTCTTGCTGAGAATCATCGTCTAGCAGTTCGTCAACCCAATACGAAATATTGAGTTTGGTTCCACTAAACACAATCTGCTCCATCGCGTCTAATAACTCGGTATCGCTTAAGTTTTTTGAGGCCGCAATATCGTCAAAGGGTAGCTTTCGATCGACACTCTGTATAATAAACAACTTAAGGGCAGAGTTGGTTCCTGCCGATTTAACCACGAAGTCTTGAGGTCGCTCTATGTCATTTTCTTCTACATACGAAGAAATAAAAGAAACAAACGGCGCTCCGTATTTTTTCGCCTTTAGCTCCCCTACTCCATGTACCTGAGCTAATTCAGCGATGCTAATGGGGTATTTCATCACCATATCTTCTAGCGAAGGTTCTTGGAAAATAATATACGGGGGCACATTGTGCTTTGCAGCCTCTTGTTTTCTCAGTTCTTTCAGCTGTTGAAGCAATACTTCATCTAGACTTTCGGTTTTCACAGTGCCCTTCGAAGTCGAAGCTTCTAAGGCAGCGTAGTCACGATCCAGAACCATTTCGAAATCTTGAGGGGTATTTAAGAACGTCTTTCCCTTTTCAGTAAGAAGCAGTACTCCGTATTGCTCAATAGATTTCTTGAGCAAATTAGCTACCACCATTTGACGCACTAAGGCATGCCAATACGCTGAGCGGTGGGCATGACCGCATCCGAAAAATGGCTTCTGATCCGTTTGGTTCGCACTAATCATTGCATTTGTCTTACCTCTCAGAATACGTACAATCTCTTTACTCTTGTATTTCTCTGAAGTATCCAATACTAAATTCAACACCATTACCACTTCATCAGCAGCTTGAATCTTCTCTTTAGGATATTTAGAGTTGTCGTCCATCATTGCTCCCTCGCCATTAACCTCATCGTATTCTTCGCCAAAATAATGGAGTATGAATTTGCGTCTAGACATCGAAGTCTCTGCATAGGCAATAACATCTTGCAACAAGGCATTACTCACCTCTTGTTCTGCGACAGGCTTTGACGCAGAGAATTTCTCTAGTTTCTCCATGTCTTTTGCCGCATAAAAGGCAACACAATGCCCCTCTCCACCATCACGGCCAGCCCTACCGGTTTCTTGATAGTAGCTTTCAATGCTCTTTGGCATGTCATAATGAATCACGAATCTAACATCAGGCTTGTCAATTCCCATTCCAAAGGCAATAGTAGCAACTACCACCGAAGCCTCTTCCATCAGAAATTGGTCTTGATAATCAGCACGTGTCTTTGCATCAAACCCGGCGTGATAAGGAATAGCCTTTATACCATTGAGCTGCAATAATTGAGCAATTTCTTCAACCGTCTTTCTGCTCAAACAATAGACAATTCCCGATTTACCGTGTCGCTCAGAAACAAATCGGATCAGATCAGCATTCACCTGGGCCGTTTTTGGACGTACCTCATAAAATAAATTTGGACGATTAAAAGACGCCTTGAACAGCTTTGCATCTTTCATACCCAGATTCTTCATGATGTCCTCTTGAACCTTTGGCGTAGCTGTTGCCGTTAGGGCAATAATCGGAATCGCATCAGATAAGCGATTAATTATCGCTCTTATATTTCGGTATTCAGGGCGAAAATCATGTCCCCATTCTGAAATGCAATGGGCTTCATCAATAGCTACAAATGAAAGTTTTAGGGGGGATAGTAACTCTATGGTTTGTGGCTTCGTCAGTGACTCAGGGGCCACAAAAAGAAGCTTAGTCTCTCCAGCATTCAAATCGTGTACCACTTCTTGATAAGCGGCCTTGGTTAGCGACGAGTTGAGTACATGTGCAACCCCTTCGCTCTTTGTTACAGAACGAATGGCGTCGACCTGATTCTTCATCAACGCAATTAAAGGACTAATAATAACTGCTGTTCCTTCTGACATCAAGGCCGGAAGTTGATAGCAAAGCGACTTACCCCCTCCAGTCGGCATGATCACAAATGTGTCTTGGTGCTGAAGTATAGAGGTGACTGCTTGTTTTTGAAGGCCCTTAAATGCCGAGAAACCAAAATAGTATTTCAGCGCATCATGGAGTTGCTCGTCCGAAACAGTGTGAGACATAGTCTTGAAGATAAGAAAAAACTAGAGGGCGTTTTTCGTAATTTCGTCTTTTGTATAACTAAAATAGCTAATCCTAAGGCTTTTTTCTTGAACCCATCCGCTAAACGTATTGCCGACGCTAAAGAAGTGCTCGATTTAGAGGCTTCAGCACTACAATCCTTATCCGATTGTATCGATAACTCCTTCTCAGAAGCGGTCGAACATATTGTCGGCTGTAAAGGTCGCGTAGTTTTTACTGGAATGGGTAAAAGCGCGATTATCGCTTCCAAAATAGCCGCGAGTTTCAATTCGACCGGAACGCCTTCTTTATTCATGCATGCAGCAGATGC
>CAJXTX010000029.1 GCA_913060705.1 uncultured Bacteroidota bacterium
AGTTACTCATTGCCTGTGCGGCCTCTGGTGTTATTGCCACAAGCTTTCAGTCTCCTATTGCTGCAGTCGTCTTTGCGATAGAAATCTTTAGCCTTGATCTGACGTTTGCTTCTTTACTGCCTCTGCTTATTGCCTCGCTGGTTTCAGTGATCACTTCTTTCTTTTTTGTGGGAGGCGAAGTGCTATTTAAGGTGACGCTTTCTGAATCATTCAGCGTCAACGACACGCCACTTTACTTGGCTTTGGGCTTGGTAGCAGGCTTGGTATCGGTTTACTTTCACAAGGTACACTTTGGCATTACTGGATTCTTTCAGCGTATTCAATCGAAGGGTAGGCGTTTGCTGATTGGGGGACTCTTTATAGGAATAACACTCTTTGCAATCCCTCCGCTTTATGGTGAAGGTTTTTCGGTGATCAACAACCTTTTGGTGTCTAATCACGACGCGGTGATTGAGGGGTCATTAATGGCCCCGTGGGCTTCAAACCCTTGGATGGTTATTGTTTTACTTCTAGGCATTACGCTTTTTAAATCAGTAGTGATGACTACAACCATCGCTGCTGGGGGTACTGGAGGAATCATTATTCCGGCCCTGGTGATGGGAAGCTCTCTTGGAAACGCTGTCGCAAAATTGATCAATCAACTAGGACTTACCCACCAGGTATCTGAAGCCAATTTTACGCTTGTCGGTATGGCTGCCATACTAGCCGGAGTGTTACAGGCACCCCTTACCGCGATATTTTTGATCGCCGAGATTACAGGAGGTTATGCGCTCTTTATCCCCCTAATGCTATCGGTGTCAATGGCGTATCTCATCACCAAAAACAGTATTGAACACACTATTTATACCAAAGAGTTAGCTGAAAAAGATGCGCTTTTGTCTTTTGACAAAGACCAAAGTGTGCTAACCTTGATGACTCTCGACAGCGTGATTGAAACCAACTTTGTGGTTCTAAGAGAAGACATGTCATTCAGAGAATTGCTTCAGCAGGGAGTAGCAAAATCGAGTAGAAATTTATTTCCGGTAGTAGATGATTCAGATCAATTGGTGGGAGTAATCCTTTTGGATGACATCCGCCCTTTCTTATTCGACCAGACCGTTTACGATCAAACCATGGTTCGGAGCTATATGACACGGCCTCCTGATACCATTCATTACGAAAAAGACACGATGCAACGCGTCATGCAGCGCTTTCAAGATTCTGGAGCGTGGAATCTGCCTGTATTGAAGCAAGGCAAATACGCAGGTTTTGTTTCAAAGTCAAAACTCCTTACTGCCTATCGCAGAGAGCTTATTAATTTCTCAAACTAGAGTTGTTAAGACTGCTTAGGTCCTCATTGTCAAGGCACTGTATTTCATCAATTCAGCAAAAAAAAGACTATCTTTCCCCTGAAAAACTAGCCAAAGCTATTTTATTTTAACATTTATGAAAAAGTTACTTCTATTATTGGGTTTAGTAACCAGCACAATCGCCTTTGCTCAAACCACTGTTTCGGGTAAAGTAGTTGACCAAAATGGTCAGCCCGTGGCGAATGCTAATATCGTTGTAGTCGGACAGTCTGAAGGGGCTGTTGCAGATTTTGATGGAAACTTCATGTTCTCGTCTACGCAGACACCTCCGTTTTCGGTTAGAGTATCGAGTATAGGGTATTCTACTGCTACAGTTTCTTTCAACGGGTCTGCACTAACAGTTACGTTGAACGAGGCTTCTACAGCCCTTGATGAAATTGTAATTTCAGCTTCTCGAACTCCTGAACGTATTTTTGAATCACCCGTTTCGGTGGAGCGCTTTGGTCTAGCGCAAATTGAAAATGCTACTTCAGAATCGTTTTACGGAAGTCTTCAAAATCTTAAAGGAGTTGATATTAATACCAACTCACTCACCTTTCAATCTATTAACACGCGTGGTTTTGCAACTTTTGCCAACACTCGTTTTTTACAGTTGGTAGACGGAATGGACAATACGGCCCCAGGTCTAAACTTCGTTCTAGGAAACCTTGTGGGAATGTCAGAGCTTGACGTTCAGAGTGTAGAAATTCTGCCAGGAGCTTCTTCTGCCCTTTACGGAGCAGGAGCCTTCAACGGTATCTTGTTCATGACATCAAAAAATCCTTTCGATTCAGAAGGAATTAGCGTTTACGGAAAAACAGGATATACCGTTCAAGATGCAGCGGGCACCAATGAGTACTCAGATTTCGGAGTGCGTATTGCGAAGCGTTTTTCAGATAAGTTAGCGGTGAAAGCCAACTTCACCTTTATGCAGGGAGAAGATTGGCATGCGAACGACCGCACCGATACTAGTGCTGGTGCATTAGGATATGGTTGGGCTTCGCCTTTAAACAATCCGGCCTATGACGGTCTAAACGTTTACGGTGACGAGGTAGCTACTACATTAGACTTTGATTTCTTTGCTGGGACTCCTGCAGGAACATTTGGTTCTGCTACTGTGGCAAGAACAGGTTACGATGAGGCTGACCTTGCCGATTACGGAGCACAAAGTGTAAAGCGTGATTTAGCGGTACACTACCGTCCATTCGGCGACGACCTTGAGGTGATCTATAATTACCGAAGAGGTACAGGAACAACGATCTACCAAGGTGCTAACCGTTATGCGGTGTCTGGATTTGCAATGACACAGCAAAAGCTTGAGATCAAAAACGACAACTTCTTTATAAGAGGATACATTACAGCAGAAGATTCGGGTGATGCGTACGATACGCGTTTCGCTGCGATCAATATTAACAGACAGTGGTCTCCGGACCAAAAATGGTTTGAAGATTATGTAAGAGGGTACCTCTTGTCACGCCAGATAGGTCGTGATAACGAAGAGGCACATAGATCTGCACGTCAGATGGCTGATTACCCGGCTACATTCGCCGGATCGCTTGGAATTGTTTCAGCTACGGGATTCCCTCATATCAATCGCTATGAGCCAGGTACCGCAGAGTTTAATAATGCCTTTGCGAAGGTGAAAGAAGACGGTGACTTCAATACAGGAGCACGCTTCATCGACAACACCAAATTCAGACACATCAACGGTAATTATAACTTTGCTCATCTGATCAATGACTGGGCTGATCTTCAAGTCGGTGGATCTTACAGACAATACGAATTGAGCTCAAACGGAACCATTTTTACGGATAAGGATGGTCCAATTACTTATAGCGAATACGGTGCATACGCACAGCTTCAAAAGAATTTCGCAGACGACCGAGCTAAATTCACTACCTCGGCTCGCTACGATAAGAATGAATTCTTAGATGGATTTGTTTCTCCTCGAGTTTCTTTAGGATATACCCTAGGGTCTAAACGCAATCACAACATCCGTGTTTCTGCACAAACTGGATTCAGGAACCCAACTACTCAGGATTTCTTTATCGGACTTGACGTGGGGAACGCTATTCTTGTGGGTGGTGCAAGCGCAAATCTCGATAGAGACGTGAGAACCTTCCCAGTGAGTGCGCAGGCACAAGCTATAGGTATTCCTGCAACATCGACTATAGTAGGTCGTGCGGCTTACGAAAATTCATTCTCGTTGAGTTCAGTTTTAGCAGGTGCGCCAGTGAAAAAAGACACGCGTCAAGTACAAGCTGAACAAATCGATGCAGTTGAAGCAGGATACCGCGGTAAGATTGGACGTTTTGTGGTTGACGTAAGTGCGTACTACAACTCGTATACAAACTTCAACGCTGCAGAGTTAAAAGTGGTACCTCTATACGGTACGGCAGGTGATAACCAATTATCATTGCTCGCCTTACAAAATGGGGACTATAAAGTGTATCAAGCTTACTCAAATACAGATGTACCTGTAAAATCGTATGGATTTGTAGCCGGAATTGATACTAAGATTGCAGGATTTGATCTCGGAGTAAACTACACCTACACAGCTCTTGACTTTAACCGTTTTGAGTACCCAGATTTCGAAGTAGGTCTTAACACTCCACAAGACCGCTTTAAGGCATCGTTGTCTCATAGCGAGTTATTCAAAAACTTTGGATTTAACTTGAACTATCGTTATTCAGGATCTTATTTATGGGAGGCTTCTTTCGCAGACGGAGAGGTTCCTGCATTTGATGTCTTAGACGCAGCAATGACTTACAAACTTCCGCAATACAATACGGTATTGAAATTAGGAGGATCAAACATTGCTGGAGGAGATTACATCACTGCTATTGGAACAGGAAGAATCGGTTCGATTTACTACGCTTCTGTGAATATCAACTTCTAACAGATCAAGACTTTAGTGATCTAATGAAAGCGCCCCAATTAGGGGCGCTTTTATTTTAACAATCCTTTTTTTAGTCTTGTCAATCTCCCTATATTTGCGCAATTAAATTTTAAGGGGTAAACGCCTCAAAAACTTTACTAAATCTCATGGCTTTAACGGGAAAGATTTCACAAGTAATTGGTCCGGTAATCGATGTTGAATTTGAAGTAGGATCAAAGCTTCCGAACATCTACGATTCATTGACTGTAAGTAAGGCAGACGGGTCTACACTCGTTCTCGAAGTACAATCACATGTTGGAGAGAGCACAGTAAGAACCATTTCGATGGACTCTACAGATGGGTTAAGCCGTGGAATTGAGGTGACTGCTACAGGAGCCCCTATCCAAATGCCTATCGGGGAAGACGTTTACGGACGCCTTTTCAATGTGATTGGCGCCCCAATTGACGGTCTTGCTGATCTAGAAAGAGCAGGAGACAAAGGGCTACCTATTCACCGTGAGGCACCCGCTTTTGAAAATCTTTCGACTTCTACCGAAGTTCTCTTCACAGGAATCAAAGTAATCGATCTTATTGAGCCTTACGCAAAAGGAGGTAAGATTGGTCTTTTCGGTGGAGCTGGAGTAGGTAAAACAGTACTTATTCAAGAGCTCATCAACAACATCGCTAAAGGCCACGGTGGTCTTTCAGTTTTTGCCGGTGTAGGTGAGCGTACAAGAGAAGGAAATGACCTTCTTCGCGAGATGCTTGAGTCAGGTATCATCAAGTACGGCGAAGACTTTATGGAAGAGATGGAAAAAGGAGGTTGGAACCTTTCTAAAGTAGACAAGTCTGCTATGAAG
This sequence comes from uncultured Bacteroidota bacterium, assembly GCA_913060705.1. Lineage (GTDB taxonomy): Bacteria > Bacteroidota > Bacteroidia > Flavobacteriales > Flavobacteriaceae > UBA3478. Next base: position 5,067 of record CAJXTX010000029.1, read on the forward strand.
GAATCTAAAGCGACCTTCGTTTTCGGTCAGATGAATGAGCCTCCAGGAGCAAGAGCACGTGTAGCCTTATCAGGTTTAACAATTGCAGAATACTTTAGAGACGGAGCTGGAGACGGTCAAGGAAAAGACGTTCTCTTCTTCGTAGATAATATTTTCCGATTTACTCAGGCAGGTTCTGAGGTGTCGGCACTATTGGGTCGTATGCCTTCTGCGGTAGGGTATCAGCCAACGCTAGCCTCTGAGATGGGTGCGATGCAAGAGCGTATCACCTCTACGAAGAACGGATCGATCACTTCGGTACAGGCGGTTTACGTTCCTGCGGATGACTTAACGGATCCGGCCCCTGCAACAACCTTTGCTCACCTTGATGCTACAACAGTACTTTCAAGAAAGATTGCTGAGCTTGGTATCTATCCGGCTGTAGATCCGCTAGATTCAACTTCACGTATTTTGACGGCAGACATTCTAGGTGACGAGCATTATGCTTGTGCACAACGTGTTAAAGAGTTATTACAGCGCTACAAGGAGCTTCAAGATATTATCGCGATCCTCGGTATGGAAGAACTCTCTGAAGAAGATAAACTAGCCGTATCTAGAGCACGTCGCGTTCAACGTTTCTTATCGCAGCCTTTCCATGTTGCCGAGCAGTTTACGGGTATCCCTGGAGTATTGGTAGATATCAAGGATACGATCAAAGGCTTCAACATGATCATGGACGGTGAGTTAGATCACCTTCCTGAGGCAGCCTTTAACCTTAAAGGAACCATCGAAGAAGCGATCGAAGCTGGCGAGAAAATGCTTGCAGAAGCTTAATCAATAGTATCTAATAGCGATTACGTATGACCCTAGAAATCATTTCTCCTGAGGCTACTTTATACAAAGGCGACGCCACTTCTGTGACCGCTCCCGGTGTTATGGGCTCGTTTCAGATTCTTGAAAACCACGCAGCTATTGCTTCTGTGCTTCAAGAAGGGGAGCTTGTGATTAAAGGACTAGATCGTCAATTGTTGGCTTCTACACATGCTGACAGCTTCCAAACCAAAGCGGATTCAACTACTATCGAAATTAAAGGTGGTGCAGTTGAGATGAAGAACAATACGCTTATCGTTCTTATCGATTAACTGGGCTTAAAGCGATCCAATTTTATCGTACACCAATTCGCTTGGCCATCCACGGTATGTGAGGTAGTGAAAGAGTTTTCTTTTCTTTTCTGATAAGGGAAGTTTATCGATCGCTTGAATCTTTTTTGAAGCTAGCGATTCAAAAACCTCTAGGTAAGGTTCATTTTCAAAAGCCTCTCTAGCCTTTTTTAGATTATAAGCGCTGATCTCTCTCGCTTTCAGTTCTCTTGAGATGCGTTCGAATCCCCAAGATTTGATCCGCAGCTTGCCTAAGGTGTACTGAATGGCAAAGCGCTCTTCGTTCAGGTAATTCTCGGTAATGAGGTGGCCGATCAGATGAGCTATAGACTCATCAATCATCCCCATGGACTTGAGTTTCGCTTCTACCTCTTTATGGCAGCGTTCTTGATAGGCGCAAAAGGCCTCTATTTTTCGCTTTGCCTCGGTAACACTTCCGACGGGTTGCGCCGATTTACTGCGGTAGTACATACCCCTAAATTACGAGGCTATACGGCAAAAAAAAAGCGGCCCTTACATGGGCCGCTTTTTATAAACGTATCGTTTTGCCTTCTTTGGTCTTAAAATTATACTGGAGGTACGTATAGGCATCTCTAGGGATCACATTTACCCAGACTTTATGCTTTTTGTACCATTTGTATCTCAAAGAGAATAGTCCTTTAGTAAGGTAAGCTGCAATGAACGGATGTATATGCAGAAACACCTTTTCTTTTATTTTTTTAAGGGCTATTCGCTCAATTTGATACTCGAGCTTATCGATCATACTGATCGGGGCCTCTACGGCATCCTCAACAGCATTAGGATTCTTTTCAGTTGTGGTGATATTCATTTCAGGTCTGACGCGTTGTCTGGTGATCTGAATAAGACCAAACTTGGTTGGTGGTAAGATCTTGTGCTTGGCTCTGTCGTCTTTCATCTCTTCTTTGAGATGGTCGTAGAGCTTTTTACGATGCTCACCTTTACCCATATCGATAAAGTCGACTACAATGATTCCTCCCATGTCTCTTAATCGAAGCTGTCTTGCAACCTCAGAGGCAGCAATTAAATTCACTTCGAGGGCGGTGTCTTCTTGACTGTTGGCACGATTCGACCGGTTTCCGCTATTGACGTCAATAACGTGCATGGCTTCAGTGTGTTCAATCACGAGATAGGCACCCTTTGACATCGAGGCCGTTCTACCGAATGAGGTTTTGATCTGTCGATCGATACCGAACTTTTCATAGATAGGCGTCACCTCGGTATGAAGTTTAATCAGAGATTCGTGTTTTGGAGATATTTGACTGAGGTATTCCCGAATTTGATCGGCCATCTCAGGATCATCCGTATGAATTCCAGTAAAGGTTTCATTAAATACATCTCTAAGGTAACTTGTTGAACGATTGAGCTCTACGAGCACTTTTGATGGATGTTGACCTTTGCTGACGTTATCGCAGAGGGTTTCCCATTTTTTGACCAAACGCTTTATGTCTTGGTCAAGTTCGGCAACTTTCTTTCCTTCTGCGACGGTTCGGATGATGATTCCAAAACCCTTGGGTCTTATACTGGTTACGAGTCGTTTAAGACGACTTTTTTCTTCAGAACTCTCGATTTTTTGAGATACTGAAATGCGATCTGAGAACGGTACCATAACCACGTAACGTCCTGCAAGAGAAAGTTCAGAGCTGATGCGAGGTCCTTTGGTCGAAATCGGTTCTTTAACAATCTGAACCAGAATAGACTGATTGGCCTTTATGACATCACTGATACTTCCTTCTTTATCAATTTCTTCTTCTAGCGAAAAGTTGGCTAAGCTATAATTTGAAGTCTTCTTTTGAAGAAGGGCTTTGGTGAATTTCATCAACGAGTTGAACTGAGGTCCTAAATCGTGATAGTGTAAAAAAGCATCTTTTTGATGCCCCACGTTCACAAAAGCCGCGTTAAGTCCTGATACAGGCTTACGCACTTTGGCTAAAAATATATCACCTACTGAGAAGCTGTTTTCACTGGCTTCGCGGTGAAGTTCTATGAGCTTTCCGTCTCTTAATAAGGCAAAATCGACAGCTTCAGAACTTGTCTTGATAATTAATTCTTTATTCACTGTTTCGATTTATTAATGCATAGAAAGCCGCACGCATGCAGCTTAATTGCACAGTATTAAACAATAGAATCACTCCCTACATGGAGTGATCTTAACTTTCAGATGTCAAAGAACGTACGCTGGTATCAAACAAGAAATAAAGCCGCTTAAGGGACTTAAGAGCGGCTTACTTCTTCTTGTGTCGGTTAGCTCTTCTGCGCTTCTTGCGCTTATGCGTAGCTACCTTATGTCTTTTTCTTTTTTTACCACTCGGCATAATGCATCAAATTTTTTCGGTTAATAGTTATTTGACAGCGACACTCGTCTTAACCCCTTCAACAAAAACCTTCGCAGGCTTGAATGCAGGTACGTTGTGTGCTGGAATCTTAATCGTTGTATTCTTAGAAATATTTCGTCCGGTTTTTTCGGCTCTTCTTTTGATGATAAAGCTTCCAAACCCTCTCAGGTAAACGTTATCTCCTTGTTCAAGTGAGGCTTTAACCTCTTCCATAAATGATTCTACTGTGGCTTGAACATCTCCTTTTTCTAAACCAAGCTTGTCAGAGATAGTGTTTACGATATCTGCTTTCGTCATATGCTCTTTATCTTTAATAATTTTTAAGGCTCGCAAATATATAAATAATAAGCTGTTTATCTCCTTAAGGATCTAAAATTTAGGCCAGTATGCAAAATAAGACGGGTGATCTGTGGTTCTCTGAAGCGCTTCAGCAATGGTATAAAGTGCACAAAAGAGAACTCCCTTGGAGAGAAACTCGTGATCCCTACCGCATATGGATTTCTGAAATTATTCTTCAACAAACTCGTGTAGAACAAGGTCTGCCCTATTACCAGCGTTTTATCGAAGCCTTTGAAGACGTTCATGCCTTAGCCAACGCCCATGAAGATGAGGTGCTTACTTATTGGCAAGGTTTAGGGTATTATTCACGGGCCAGAAACCTGCATGCCACTGCTAAAACGGTTTCAATTGAACTTAAGGGCCAATTTCCGGACTCTTATGCAGCGTTGCTAAAACTCAAAGGGGTCGGACCCTATACCGCCGCGGCTATAGCCTCCTTTTGTTATGGGTTACCCCATGCAGTGGTGGACGGCAATGTGTTTCGCGTACTTTCTCGTGTTTTTGAGGTAGATGATCCGATTAACACGTCTTCAGGTCAACGCTATTTTACGACCCTAGCCAATTCGTTGATAGACCACCACCATCCAGATCTTCACAACCAGGCCATTATGGAGTTTGGAGCCTTGCAGTGTACGCCAAAGTCTCCGAATTGTGCAGCATGCCCTATACGTGAACGCTGTGCTGCTTTTGCAAAAGGGCGGGTAGATCAATTGCCGATTAAAGAAAAGAAGGTAAAGGTTAAGAAACGAGCGTTGCATTATTTTTCGGTTGAGGATGCTCAATCGAAGCACCTCATCATCAAACGTCCGAATACAGGATTATGGTCGGGCCTTTATGAGTTTCCGTCTATTGAACTGGATCTCGGTGCAACAATGAGCGAGGCTGTAGTCGCCGATCTTTTTGGAGCTGTGAGGGAGTGGGAAGTGATTAATGCAGATCCGCTCATTCATAAGTTATCACATCAAGAACTCTATATTTATATCTATCGCGTTCAACTCGACACCATTCACAGTACAGGAGTTGAAAGGGACGCTATACAAGATTATCCGCTTTCCGCCCTAATGCAAAAACTGCTCAAGCGCCTCAATTTTTATTACCTTTAAATTATGAGTGGAACATTAAACAAAGTCATGCTGATCGGCCATCTAGGTGATGATGTCAAGATGCATTATTTCGAAGGAGGAAACAGTATTGGACGATTTCCAATTGCAACAAACGAGACCTATACCAACAGACAAACCAACGAAAAGGTGACCAACACAGAGTGGCACAACATCGTGGTTCGTAATAAAGCGGCCGAGGTATGTGAGAAGTATTTAAAAAAGGGTGATAAAATTTACGTAGAAGGCCGTTTGAAAAATAGAAGTTGGCAGGGTGAAGACGGAAATATGCGTTACAGCACTGAAGTTCACGTGACAGATTTTACCTTTTTGACTCCAAGAGATGGCGCACAGGCGCCTGCCTCTTCTGCTGGAGCGCCCTCTGCTTCAGCACCCTCTGCAGGGGCGTATACGCCTCCTGCCGCCTCACAAGAAGCACCAGACGAAGACGATCTCCCATTCTAACTTATGAATGCAGACCCCTTTTCCGGTAGGATTACTCAAGCATTAGTACCCCTATTTGTTTTAGTGCCGACTGCTGCATGGTACTCTTCGGCCTTTTCAATCCTTGGACTGAGTGTCTTACTGGTGATATCTGCCTTAATTTCGGGCTCTGAAGTTGCTCTTTTTGGACTTAGTGCTCAAGATATGGTGTGGTTGAAGTCTCAAGAAACACCCAGTAGCAAGAGGGTCTTAAAATTGCTCGAAACACCTAAAAGGTTATTGGCAACAATCTTAATTGCCAATAACGCAGTGAATATTGCTATTGTACTCTTATTTACCCTGGTCTCTAATAATTGGTTCGGAGACTCTAGTTATTTGCTATTCGGTCGCATTGCTATTCAAACGCTCTTTGATATTGCCGTTGCGACGGTACTTATCCTCATCTTCGGAGAGATCTTACCTAAGATCTATGCCAATCGACACGCGGCAGCCTTCAGTTTAAGAATGTCTGGAGCCCTGTCTGTACTAGATCGCCTATTTAGTGGATTGAGTATTCCTATGCAAAGGAGCACCATATGGTTAGAAAATCGTCTGGCGAAGCGGTCTTCGAGCATTAGTGTCGACCATCTTTCACAAGCGCTAGAATTGGCTTCAGATGCAGATACTTCGAATGAAGAAAAACGCATTCTAGAAGGGATCGTCACTTTTGGAAATACGGATACCAAACAAGTTATGCGTCCGCGTATCGATATTTTCGCCATCGCTCATAACGCTTCTTTTCAAGAGGTCATTTCAGAGGTAACGACCAAGGGATATTCACGCGTCCCCGTCTATCAAGAGTCTATTGATAAGGTGATTGGTGTGTTGTTCTTAAAAGATTTATTACCGCATCTTGATGCTGAGGAATTCGATTGGTTATCGCTTATCCGAGAGCCTTTTTTTGTTCCCGAAAATAAAAAGCTAGACGATCTATTACTCGATTTTAAATCTCAGAAAACACACCTAGCGGTGGTAGTGGATGAATACGGTGGAACATCAGGAATAGTTACCCTCGAGGATGTTATCGAAGAGATCGTCGGAGATATTAGTGATGAGTTTGATGATATTGATTTAAACTATTCACGTATTGACGATCGCACTTATGTTTTTGAAGCCAAGACCTCGCTCAAAGATTTTTACCGTGTCATACAACTTGAAGACCCTGAAGTCTTTGAACATTCGAAAGGGGAGTCCGAGACATTAGCCGGATTTGTGCTAGAAATCACAAAGGCTTTTCCGAAGATTGGCGAACAAATTCACTTTAAAGGTTACACCTTCGTGGTAGAAAGCCTTGACAAGCGAAGATTGAAGAGGCTCAAAATAAAACTACCCGCCTAAAAAGGCAGGTAGCAGTAATTTGACTCCTTTGTATCTCCTGTTATTGGGCAGCAGTTTCTAGAAGTTTTTGGCCCTCAGCGATACTTTCAAGCATTAAGGTTTTTACTGACTCAATGCGTTCGGCTTCAAGTCTGAGTCGCTCTTTCTTCTCTTCAGAAAGAGCCGCACCCTTAAGGATCTCGTCAGAGGTAAATGCGTCGCCGAATTCACGCATCCAGTCCATCATGGCCTTGTGACTCTCTTGAAGCTTTTTCATGGCATTTGCTTGAGGACTATCAGGGTTTTTGTCTGCTTGTTCTTTAAGCGCATCAATCAGCATAGAGATCTCGCCCATTTTGGGCATCACTTCATCGTGTACCGCCATTACGCCCTCCATCGAGTAGGGGTCTGTCGTTGCTGTTTCACTTTTTTGATCGCGTTCTTTTGAGCTCGATTGCTGAGCACATCCGCCCAAGAAAAGGCTTGCAGTTAAAACAAAACAAGATAAAAGGTGCTTCATGAGGTCTTAATTAATGATTGCTTTTTCAATGGTGAAGTCTACCGTTTGAGGGCCAAGGTTTTGGGAAACCACATGTGGGATCATCAATCCAGAAACCTCTTTATAGTTTTTAAAGGTGGTAGATTGGGTAATGGTCTGCCCTTGCATCTCTTGAACCGTATCTTGCTTCAGTTTCAACCCAGAGGCTTTATCGTAAAAGGCAGTTCGATTTTCTCCGATCTGAATCACATAGGCCTCTTTCTCATCAATCATTTCAATTCCCTTAAGTGCCAAATCAGCATCTACATTTGAAAGCCAAACCAATTCTGTAACCAAAGCCGAGTCTTCACTGAGACGATTTTTTTGTTCAGTGTCTAGCTCCATTTTTTGTCCCTGAGCTTCCATAAATGCTTCGTCTTCATTTAGAACGGTGCGTTGCATTACGTTGCCCATCATCTTCATTTCTTGTATGAATTTTCCGGGCTCTTCTTGCTTGACTACCAATTGAAGGGCCATACCCTGAACGGTAGCTCCGTAGGTGATCTCATAAGATCCTACTGCAGCTGCCCTATCTGATCCACCTATGCTTGAGAGGTAGTTTTCGAGTACGGTGGCAGCCGTAACCCCTTCGGGGATTTCGATTTTAAATTCAGGTCTTTCGATGGCAGCAGCGAACTTATCGAAATAGGTCACTTTTAATGGTTCATTGTCAAATTCTATTTGCTCAAGTGAAGACAATACCTCACTTCCTTTACCCACAACTACGATACGCAACTGATTCAATTTGAAATATTTTTGAGCCGCAGCAAGAACCTCTTCAGCCGTTACTGCGTCAATGCGCTGAAGGTAGCTTTCGTAAAAGTCCTGACTGAGTCCTTGGGTTTCAATATTCAATGCGAAGTTCGCCACGGTTTCTGGGCGCTCTAAAGAACGAACGAAACTTCCTTTATACTTCTCCTTAGCATTCTTAAGATCTGTTGCTGAGACGAGCTCGCTTCCGATACGCTTGATTTCAGTAAGCATTTCAACGACTGCAGAATCAGTCACAGCATTACGCACTTGTGCTGAAGCTCTAAAGCGTGCGCTACTGTATTTGTCAGTTCCTATACTAGAATAAGACCCGTAGGTATACCCCTTGTCTTCACGTAGGTTAAGAAAGAGCCTCCCCTCGGCTCCTCCGCCTAAAATCTGGTTCGCGATAAGTGCCGGGATGTAATCTGGATCGCTCATTTTTAAGGACACCAGGTTTTGAACACTAATCTCAGATTGAACCGCGTTAGGCATGTCAATGAAGTTCACCGTCGGTTGGTCTAGGTTCTTCGCTTCAGCAAAGCCAGGAGCCTTTTGAAGTTTTGATTTCCAGCCTTTGAAATTGGCATTCACTAATTTCTTAGCAGTTTTAAGATCTAGATCTCCGATGAGAACGAGATAAGCGTTTTCGGGAGCAAAGTAGTTCGCATAAAATGCCTTTACATCATCGAGTGTTACGCTCTCTAGAGATGCTATAGAAACAAACTCACCATAAGGATGCTCTGTGCCATAAGCGAGAGCAGATTGTACTCTGCGCGCCACTGCCGAAACGTCTTTCTCTTCTGAACGCAAATTCTCAATGAAGCGCTCTTTCTCCTTTTCAAATTCCTCTTCTGTAAAGTTTGGATTCAATCCTGCTTCGGCCATCAACTCAAGGATGCGCGGAAAGTAACGAGAAAGGGTCGAGGCAAAGGCACTCTGTCCAGAGAAGTTAATACTCGCGCCCAAGAAATCAACCTCTTCATTGAAGTCGTCTTTAGGGATAGAAGCTGAACCTTTGCCTAATAAAGCACCGGTCAGGGCTGAAACTCCTGCCTTATCTCCTTCTAAAATCGGAGGATTGTCCAGTAAGAGCTGTACTCTAACCCTGGGAAGTTTGTGGTTTTCTACTACCAAAACTTTCAATCCGTTAGACAAGGTGAAGGTCTGTGGTTCTTCTAATTGAATTTTAGGTGCAGCTTTTGGTTGAGGTTGAACAGACCTATCGATTTGTGCCTGTCCAGCTATTACAGTGAACAAAGACAGAATAAAGAATATACTGTTTTTAAGAACCTTATTATTAATCATGTACATGACGTCAGTATTAATTTTGTTTTGGAATATAGTTGAGTTCAACACGTTGTCCAGCGTTGAGGTACTTGCGTGCTACCTCGCGGATGTCTTCACGCGTTATGCTTCGGTAGATATCAATTTCGGTATTGATCAAGTCGGTATTACCGAAGAGCATATAATTTCGAGCTAAACTATTCGCGATTCCTTCAACACTGCTATTTGAATTCACGAAGCTGTTTTCGAATTGATTTTGAAGTTTTTGATAGTCTCTCTCTGAAATCAGGTCGGTTTTAAGCTTTTCGATTTCTTCGTCAATCTCTTTAACCAAGTCATCCATGCTGTTTTCTCCCAAAGGCAATCCTCCGAGCAAGTAAGCCCCGTAATCTTCAAGACTGTAGTTGAAGGCAAAGATCTGAAGCGCCATGCGTTTTTGGTCTACCAGCTTTTTCTGAAGCACTGAGCTTTCTCCGTCGCTGAGGTAGGATGAGATCATATTGAGCACATAGGCATCTTTCTCGGCCTGACCTGGCGTTCGATAGCCCAATAGCACTAAAGGAATTTGAATATTAGGATCTTCGAATTGCGCATGAATAGGACCTTCGATAGGATCTTCGGCATAGGTCTTTTTGACAATGTCTGCTCCTTTTGGAATAGGTGCAAAGTAGGCTGACACTAGTTTTTTAGCCTCTGCCATTTCAAAGTCTCCTGCCACCACCAAAACCGCATTATTCGGAACGTAATACTGCTGATTGAAGTCTTGAAAGTCTTCTAGACTTGCGCTGGCCAGGTGTTCAAGAGAACCGATTACCGACCATCGATACGGATGGTTGGTAAACATGTTTTTAAACATATTTTCGATCAGGCGTCCGTAAGGGGCATTATCTACTCTTAATCTGCGTTCCTCTTGTACGACCTCTTTCTGAGTATCAACACCAATTTGATTGATGATGGGGTGCAATAAGCGTTCTGATTCTAGCCAAAGTCCGAGCTCAAGATTGTTTGAAGGAAAGAGCTCGTAGTAATAGGTTCGGTCTTGAGTAGTGTTGGCATTATTGTAACCACCGTTCGAGGTAACGATCTTAAAGAAATCTCCTCGAGCAATGTTTTCAGATCCTTCAAAAAGAAGGTGTTCGAAAAAGTGGGCGAAGCCTGTTTTCTCAGGATTCTCGTCTTTGGAACCTACGTGATACATCACCGAAGTAACGACTACTGGAGCGGCATTATCTTGATGAAGGATGACGTGGAGTCCGTTGTCTAAATCGTATTCTTCATAGGCCACTTGCTGGGCGCTTAGAGCAGCCCATGAGCCTAAAATCGCAAGCGATACAAGAAGTTTTCTCATTGGAAGTAAAATTTTTCTCAAAGATAACTCTAACGAAACGGATAGACGCAATCGCTACAGCGGTTTACCCTTCTAAAAAAGAGACTTCATTTATGGATAATAACTTAAGGTTCTGTATATTTGCACCCGCTTGATTAAAAAGCGATTTAAAATAAACGAGTTATGTACGCAATTGTAGAGATGGCAGGGCAGCAATTTAAAGTTGCAAAAGACCAGAAGGTCTTCGTTCATCGTCTAGAGGCTAAAAAAGGTCAGAAAGTGACCTTTGATAAAGTACTTTTATTAGACGAAGAAGGTAAGATCACTGTTGGCGCCCCAGCTATAGAAGGTGCAGCTGTAGAAGCAAAAGTGCTTCAGCACCTGAAAGGCGATAAAGTAATCGTCTTCAAAAAGAAAAGAAGAAAAGGATATCAGAAGAAGAACGGTCACCGTCAATATCTTACTGAGATCCAAATCGCGAGTATTGTAGCATCTGGTGCTAAGAAATCAGCTCCAGCTGCGAAAGCAGAGGCTCCAAAAGCGAAAGCAGAAGCCCCAAAGGCAAAAGCCGCTCCAGCCAAAGCGAAAAAAGAAGAAGCTCCTAAGGCAAAAGCTTCAGCTGCAGATTACGGTGCTATGACCGTAGCTGACCTTAAAGCTGCTGCAAAAGACAAAGGAATTTCTGGATATTCATCTATGAAGAAAGCTGAGCTTGTTGAAGCTCTTAAAAACGCATAAATAAGAATTAGCCATGGCACACAAAAAAGGAGTAGGTAGTTCTAAAAACGGAAGAGAATCAGAATCGAAACGCTTAGGCGTTAAGATCTACGGTGGTCAGGCAGCTATTGCTGGTAATATCATCGTGCGCCAGAGAGGTACAAAACACAATCCTGGTGAAAATGTATACGCTTCAAAAGATCACACGCTACACGCAAAGATTGACGGAGTCGTTCGCTTTGAGAAAAAAGCAGGTGGAAAGTCATTCGTATCTGTAGATCCTTTCGAGGCTTAAGAAATACACATATATGTGTTAAAGTAAGGCTACACTTTTTAGTGTGGCCTTTTTTTATGCAGTTTAGCCTTACTTTTGACA
>CAJXTX010000030.1 GCA_913060705.1 uncultured Bacteroidota bacterium
ATGGGATGCATCATTCCAGAGCAGTCTTTCTTGCAAGGCCTGAGAGATTTATGTGACACCCATAAGATTCTATTGCTTTTTGACGAGGTAATGACCGGATTCAGACTGGCGAAGGGTGGTGCACAAGAAACCACCTCGATACAAGCAGACATCGTGATGTTTGGTAAGGTCATTGGCGGAGGCCTTCCGGTTGGAGCGTTCGCCGCACGCAGCGAAATCATGAGTCATTTAGCTCCTGAAGGGCCGGTTTACCAAGCGGGAACCTTAAGTGGAAATCCGCTTGCTATGGCCGCAGGACTCGCCATGTTGCAAGCCATCGATCAAGACCCAGAGGTCTTCAAACGCCTTGCAGAAAAGGCAGCTTCTTTACACAGAGGTATTGAGGGTATTTTAAGAGAAAAGGGGATCGCGCATACCATCAATCGCTACGGTAGTATGCTTTCAGTGCACTTTGACGAACGCTCTGTTGTAGATTTCGAATCTGCCGCGCATGCGAATAACGATACGTTCAAGCGCTATTTTCATCACATGTTAGACCGAGGCGTCTATTTACCGCCCTCTGCTTTTGAAAGTTACTTTTTGAACGATGCTTTGAGTGAGGCAGATATTGATAAGACCCTAGAAGCACTGCGATCGTTCTAAAAAGACTCGATTGCTTTAAAATAAGAAGCCCCGTGACCTTTTGAGGTCACGGGGCTTCTTGCGTAAACGTAAAAACTAAACCCTTATTTTTTTGTGGTGATCAGGACAACACCATTTTTTGCTTTTTCTCCGTATTTCTCAACGGCTTTTTCTCCTTTTAAGACCTCCATCTTATCTATTTTGTTCGGATCGAGATCGTCAAGTCCTTTGCCAGCTTCGGCTTCTTTACCGTCGATGATGACAAGGGGTTTTTCAGAAGTGCTAATAAAAGCCATATTCTGCGCTCCTTTAGCGCCTCTTCTTTTTCGAATCATCATTTTGGCATGCGGTCCGGTAACGTCCATGCGCTTGCGTTCTATGCGCATTTTGTGATTTTCAGAGGCATTCATATCACCTTCATGAGCGTTCCAGCGCATCATGCGCACACGAGGGGCTTCTGAGCCATGGTGTTCTTCGCGCATGTCTTCGTGCATTGCTTTGAATTGGGCATATTGCGCAGCGTCAAGTACTTCTTTGAGTGCACGCTGGTGATTGATTTGTTCGTCTAAAATCGCCGCACGTTTCTCAAATCCTCCTTCTTTAGCGCGCAATTCTTGCATGGTTTTGTGATGCGAAGCATTGATACGAGCAACCTGCTTTTCTTGTTTTTCATTGAGATCAAGATGCAGTGTCATTTGCTTAGTCATCAAGGCTGCCCGCTGTTCTGGATCGAGCTTGTCGTGCTCCTTTTCGTCTGCCATAAAGGTGAAGGCCTTAATGGCTCTCGGTCCGCGCTTTACTACAAATTCACTCGCATCGTTATAGCTCGATGAGTCGAGTTCGATGATAATGTGTTTGTCGGTGTCACCACGTTCAATGATTACTTGAGCCTGAGTGAAAAAGGCCATCGAGGCCGCAAGTAGTGTGAGAGTTGTTTTCATGTTCTTAATGTTATTGGTTACAAAGGTCGATCTGGGTTTTTCCTTTTTGTACTAAAGCGGTGTTAAACTTTTGGTAAGGGTTTCACAAAAAATCCCCGGCGCTCAGCCGGGGATTTAAAGTTTCAATCAGCAAAATGACTTAGTCTTCGTCAAGGATCTCGTTGATTCTTGAGATGGCATCTTGCAAGTGGTAACGGCTCATGGTGTCACCTGAGGCTCCCATGTTTGCACTGATGGATGCTCTAAGATTTACCAGCTCTGCCCGTGCAACCGAGCGAATATCCGATTGGTCGGTGGTTACGGCAGTTGATTTACGGTAGCCTCCGAAATCAGGAAGCTTACGCTGTGAATCTGCCGTTAACAGATACCCTAAGCGCTCGATATGACCCTTTTGAAGATTTCTTCGGTAGGTGTCTATAGCTTTACCTGAATACAATTCGTTCCAAAGCCCTAATCTGAGGTCTTTCATAAATTGAACGAGTGAGTAGGCCTTGGTTCCGTAAAGTGTCTCTTGTTCTACAAGACGCGCTAACTTGCCTAAAGACATCATGTTCTCTAGGTAACGGGTCTGCAATCTGCGCATGCGCTCTACAATTCCTGAATACTCCGTATTAGCAATGATGTCTTTGTCGATGAGCCAATAGGGAGTTTCAAAGAGCTGTTTGTGCATGAAATTCAGCGACTCGCGCTGCTTTTTAAGTGGAACCGGTGTATAGACGTTTCCGTCTTGATCGGCTGTTTTATGGTATTCATAGACCCCACCAATATGGTTTGATACGTGTCCCATATAGCGGCTGAACTGTCCTACGACCTGTCCGTACATTTCTGAGAGGTCGCTGTAGTCTTCACCTTCTTCTGTAGTCCATTCTCTCAATTGCGGAAGGATACGCTTAAGGTTTGCGATACCGTAATTACTGGCTTTCACCGCGTCGTCTCCAAGGTCTTCTGTTTGCGAACTAGGATCTACTACATCACCTACCTGCTGATGCCCGAAGCGGTACATCGGATCGTCAGCATGCTTCAAAATCCATTCGTTTAGGATAGGCTTTTCATCTTCAGCCTTTACATCAAGAATAGGACGGTATCCCCAGCTGATGGCATATTTGTCGTATACGCCTATGTTAGGCATTAACGCTACTCCTTCGTCTCCAGGCTGCGCTACGTAATTGAAACGGGCGTAGTCCATAATAGACGGTGCGGTGCCGTATTTCTGGGTGAAGCTCGCAGAACGCAATGAGTCTACCGGGAAGGCCACAGAAGACCCCATGTTGTGTGGAAGCCCTAGGGTGTGTCCTACCTCGTGTGCCGAAACAAATCGGATGAGGCGACCCATGATTTCGTCTTTGAATTCTACCGAACGCGCCTCTGGGTTGATAGCCGCAGTTTGAACAAAGAACCAACTGCGCAGTAGGGTCATCACGTTGTGGTACCAGTTGATATCCGACTCTAAGATCTCACCGCTTCGTGGGTCGCTTACGTGCGGACCGTTGGCGTTCGGGATCGGTGAGGCGAGGTAACGCACCACTGAATAACGTACATCTTCTGGAGACCATTCTGGATCTTCTTCGGGTGTTGGAGGATCTTTAGCGATGATGGCATTTTTGAATCCGGCGGCTTCAAAAGCTACCTGCCAATCTTCGATACCTTGTTTGATAAAAGGACGCCATTTTTCAGGAGTTGCTCTATCGATGTAATACACGATTTGCTTCTTAGGCTCAACGAGCTCTCCTCTCTTGAACTTTTCAATATCCTCGTCTTTCACTTCTAATCTCCAGCGATCGAGATAGGTGACAGATTTACTCTTTTGAGCGTCTAAACCGTAATCGGTTTGGCTACGGGCGAACCATCCGACGCGCTGATCGAAGTAACGACGTTTCATCGGCTCTTCAGGGAGCAGAATCATAGAGTTGTTGATCTCGATAGAGATTGATCCGGTATCGGCATTACTCGGAGCGCTCTTGGCGAGATAGGTTTTTACATGACGGTTCTCAATGTTTTGAGGATACGATTTGATCGATTCGATGAACGAACGATCTCCGTCTAAACGACTCACTTTATAACGGGTTCTATAACCGGCTGGCATACCAAGGGCTTGTACGTCTTTGGTGAAAAGGTTGTTGACCTTGATCACAGTGGCTGGGCCTAGCGAATCTTTGCGAACAGCTTCGATGTCAAAGCTGTACAATACAGGTTCAAAGTTTGAATTCACCACCGCTTCATATACCGGAAGGCTGTCAGAAGCTACATTAGAATAAGAGGCGACACGAAGCAGAACCTTTGTAGCGCGCTTCTCCCAACGCAGTACTTGGGTGTTGATCTTACCTCCACCAAATCCGATTCCGTCTGCAGTTTTTGAGATACGGCTGACCATCAGCATCTCGCGTCCAAACAGTTCGTCAGGAATTTCGTAGAAATAATTCTCGTCTATTTGATGTACGGTGAAGAGTCCGCTGTCGCTTTTAGCGTCTTTGGTAATGACCTCAGAATAGGCCTTGATCTTCTCTTTTTTCTTAGGTGGGGCGGGCTTCGCAACTGGAGCCGGAGCCTTTTTCTTCTTTAAAAACTTAAACTGAGCTTCTGCAGGATGCGCAAAAAGCATCGCAATAGCCATCACAATGAGGGTACTCCAATTTTTGATCATAGTTTCATTCGATTAAAACGAGCCTCAAGATACCACAAAAGCGATACTTTCAGCGGGTTTTAACACTCAGAACTATTGCTCTAAAGTAACCGTTAAGGCGTCGTCTGTTTTTTGAACGCTAACAAGACCAAGTTTCGAAAGGTTCTTCATTGAAGCGTCCCATTTCTTTCCGCTCAGACCGCTCTCTTGTTTTAGCGCGGGCAAGTCTGCTGAATCGCCGTGTTTCTTAAGTAGATCGATGATGTGTTTTTCTTCGTCGCTTAGGGTAACAGCCTTTTTCTCAGGCCTCATCTGTGGAAAGAAGAGTACTTCTTGAATAGAGGCATTATTGGTCATCAGCATGCACAGACGGTCGATTCCGATTCCGATACCAGAGGTAGGAGGCATAGCGTACTCTAAGGCACGCAAGAAATCGTGATCGATAAACATGGCCTCATCGTCGCCTTTTTCTGAGAGTTTGAGTTGGTCTTCAAATCGCTCGCGTTGATCGATAGGGTCGTTTAACTCGGTGTAAGCATTCGCCAATTCTTTTCCGTTGACCATGAGCTCAAAGCGTTCGGTCAATTTCGGATTGCTTCGGTGCTCTTTGGTGAGCGGACTCATCTCCTTTGGGTAATCGATGATAAACGTGGGTTGCACGTAGTGATGCTCACAGCATTCGCCAAAGATCTCATCGATCAGTTTACCGACACCCATGCGCTCATCTACCTCAAGGTTCAATGCTTTAGCAGTATCGCGCAACTCCTCTTCATTCATTCCGCTTACATCGTAGCCCGTATGCACCTTGATGGCCTCTAAAATAGGTACCCTCGGATAGGGTGCCTTAAAGTCGATGGTTTGATCCCCTACTTGAACCGCTGTGCTTCCGGTTGCCTCGAGTGCCACTTTCTCAAGCAATTGCTCGGTGGTCTCCATCATCCAGAAGTAATCTTTGTAGGCCACATAGAGTTCCATTACGGTGAACTCAGGGTTGTGGGTTCTGTCCATTCCTTCGTTTCTGAAGTCCTTGGCAAACTCATAGACGCCGTCGAATCCGCCAACAATGAGCCGCTTGAGATACAGTTCATTGGCAATACGCAGATACAGCGGAATATTTAAAGCGTTGTGGTGTGTTACGAATGGACGTGCCGCAGCTCCTCCTGGAATGGGCTGTAAAATGGGGGTCTCAACCTCAAGATATCCTTTGTCGTTAAAAAACGATCGGATGGTATTCGTAATTTTAGTGCGTTTTAAAAAGGTATCCTTCACCGAAGGATTTACAATCAGGTCGACATAGCGCTGACGATAGCGCTGCTCTGGATCGTTGAATTCATCGTAGACCTTTCCTGATGCATCTTCTTTAGGTAAAGGAAGCACGCGTAATGACTTGCTCAGCAGGCTAAAGCTTTTGACCATCACCGTTTTTTCTCCTACCTGAGTAGTGAAGAGGGTTCCTTCGATTCCTATGATATCTCCGATATCGAGTAGTTTCTTATACACCTCGTTGTACAGGGTATGGTCTTCTCCTGTACAGATTTCATCGCGATTGAAGTACAATTGAATGCGCCCTTCGCTATCTTGAAGTTCTGCAAAAGAGGCTTTTCCTTGAATGCGTCGTGACATTAGGCGTCCGGCTAAAACAACCTTTTCACCTTCTTTGTAATCGGTCTTGGCTGTAACTGAACTGTGCGTAGTCTTGTAGGCTGCAGCTGGATAGGGGTTAATTCCTAATTCGCGCAGACGCTCTAGTTTTTCTCTTCTTATTAATTCTTGTTCAGACAATACCATCGAATAGGTGCTTTAGATGCGCAAAAATAAGAAGTACACCCCAATCATCGCTACATTTGTAAGATGAAGCGATCGGTACATGTCGAATATCTTGGCCGCATGGAATACAAGGCCGCATGGGACTATCAAGAAGAGTTATTTCAAGAGACCATTGATATCAAAATGCGCAACCGTCGCGAGGGTCTAGAACTTCCTACCCAGAATCACCTCTTGTTTGTAGAGCACGATCCGGTGTATACACTCGGAAAAAGTGGGGACCTCTCTAATTTATTGGTATCTGAAGCTGAACTAGCGCGAAAGGGAGCGAAGTTTTTTAAGATTAACAGAGGAGGAGACATCACCTTTCACGGCCCCGGTCAATTGGTTGCCTATCCTATTCTTGATTTGGATCAATTTTTTACAGACGTTCACAAGTACCTGAGGTTTTTAGAAGAGGTGGTCATTTCTACCTTGGCGCACTGGGGCATACAAGCGATGCGCTCTGAGGGAGAGACAGGCGTTTGGCTGGATGTAGGAACGCCCTTCGCTAGAAAAATTTGCGCAATGGGTATACGAGCTAGTCGCTGGGTCACCATGCACGGTATCGCCCTAAATGTCGACACCGATCTCAGTTTCTTTGAATTGATGATTCCGTGCGGAATACAAGGTAAAGGGGTGACCTCGATGCGCAGAGAACTCCAAGACAACTGCCCTTCCTTAGAAGAAGTTCAAGCGGTATTTCTCGAGAACTTTTTAGCCCAGTTCGAATGTAAATTGGCCGCGGAGTGAGCTATTCGATGCGGTAGAGGGTCACGGTGTTGCGGTCGTCTTTCACCACAAGTTCGAGCTTACCATCGGCATCCATATCGACCATATCGATAGCTGAATCCCCCATCACAGGAAACCCTTTTATGAGTTCTGCTTGACTGTCAAATAAAAAGAGTTGCTTGCTCGCCTTGTCTACAAGGCTGATGTAGATTTTATCGTTTAGGTAAAAGAAACGCAAACCTTCGTAAACGCCGTACTCTAACTCGATCTTTTTCTCTTTGATTTGCAGGCTCTGTCCATCAAGAGTGGCGAGGGTTTTGTTGCTCGCGACTACCTCGTGCGTGGGTGTGAGTCCGAGGTTACTTCTGTTTACACGCCCTCTGGTATCGATCTGAACTAAAGTTCCTTTTTGGTCGGTAAAGGCAAACGTATTGCGGTACTCAAACAGATCATTGGCGGTGAATTCAAAGCGCTCTTTCATAGGTATACGCACTTTTCCGGTTCGTTGCAAAATTTTTAGCGTTCCATTTTTCAGCGGAAACAAAAGGTAGTCCTTGCTCGCAATCCTGAAGTGTTTAGCCGGACTAGCCAGTTCAGCCTCTGCCTTGGTATAGGTGAATCCGTTTACGCGCTGTCCGGTATTGTTCAGCATGTAGATGTCTCGCCCTTGACTGAATACTAATCGGTAGTTGCGGCTGTTGTCGTAATCAAAGACAGACAGTGCTGAAAGGTTACCGTCCTGAAATCTTTTAGGAAACCCTTCAAGGTAATTTCCATTTCTGTCCAGGATCACCAATGAGGTTTCTGTGGTGAATGCGAGTTGCAGTTTTTTATTTCTGTAAGCGTCGATTTCGTGAATTTGTCCTTGAATTTTTGCGTCGAGTTGACGCTTCCATAGACGGGCTCCTGAGTTGGAGAAGCGGTAGAATGAATTGTTTACGTCTTGAACCACGATCTCGTACTGATTGGTGTAGTGGTTCTTCACAAACTGCGGATCGGTCAAGGGTTCTGCATCAAGCGAAAGGCTGAGGATAGGACTTACAACGGCTTCAAACTTTGGTGTCACCAGTGGTGTAGAGCTGGCAGCGGTGAAGTAATGCGATGATTCTTTAACGACGGCCAAGAGATGGGCTCGTTTATCGTCTTTTGATAAGTGCAATAGGCTCGTCTCTTGAGCGATTTGCGGCTCAAGACTGGCGTACAGCGATCCGCGCTTAAAGGTTTCTTCGCTGCTTATAAATTTGATCAAAGATTGCAATTCAGCATCAGATGCGCTGTACCAAAAGGCGTCTTCATAAAGGGCCACATAATTCACCTTGGTGGGCAACCCTAGGGGGCCGAGGTCTTGAGAAAAATCTGTTCCTTCTATGGTGTACAACGAAATGCCCATGTAGTCTTCTTTCGCCGTACTCTGTGCATTTAACGCCTCAATAATGGTGGCATTAGCAATGCCTCGCACGTATAATAAGCGTTGTGCTTCAAGATCTACACGACCTAATTCTATGGCGCCCTCTAAAAAGGGATGTTTAAGCCCAACGGGTGCCGATCGGACCAATAAGGCTTGAGTAGCGCGTGGCGCATGATCGAGGAGGCGAGGCGCTATGGGAGCGGTCTCTGCAAAGCTTGAGAGGTAAACATCGAGACTGTCAGAGGCAAAGCTTATTCCGCTTGCTCGAAGTTCTTGGCCTTCAGCTACGATATCAAGAGAAATCTCTTGAGCAAAATTTGAGAAGGCGGTGTTGTTAAAGGTTTTGAAAACGGGTTTGCTGTTTTCAGGTTGCACCACTACATGGAGTTTCTCAGGGGCAACTGCACTATTAAACAGGCGTTCTACTTTTTCGTCTACTGTGAACCGTCCCTTTCCGCGGATGGCTTCTTCTAGGAGCAATTCTGAACTACTGATGAGATTTTTTCCTTCGAGCTGAGCAAAGTAAAGCGTCTCTGAATCCCGACTTAATGTTCCGATAGGAAGATTGTCATAGGTTTCGTTCGGCTGAAATTCAAAAAGCGTTTCTAAACTCGGGTTTTCATTAAGGGCCAAGAACTGAAGTTGATCGCGACCTTCGATAAAGAAGGCCACCGTGAGAGAACCGTTCGGGATGAGGGAGCTCAATTCGGTTTGTATACGTGCGGTTGCGTCACCCAAGCCAGAAACTGAAGGATGTATTCTGTTTTTCTCAAGAACTCCTGACCATAGTGTTTCAGCTGTATTCGCCTTTAAAACAAATGCATAATCGTCAGGAAAAAAGCGAAGATTGGATTGGTTGATGGTAGGTTGTTCAGCACATGCGGCTAGAACGATTAGCAAGAATAACCCTAGGGCTCGTCTCATATTCACAGATGGATTGGTAGGGTGAAGGTACGACGAACTAGAGGTTTGCCGCAAACGATTTTCGGTGTCGTGGACAGCGGCCAACGGCTCTAATGGCGTTTTTGTGTTCGGCGGTCGGATACCCTTTATTAGACTTGAATTTGTATGCCGGATACTTTTGATCGAGTTCAAGCATCAATTCGTCTCTGTAGGTTTTTGCCAATATGGAGGCTGCCGCTATGCTCGCATAGGTTTGGTCACCGCGCACCACGCATTGGTGGGGGATTCCTAAGTACGGTTTAAAGCGGTTTCCGTCTACCAATAAAAATTCTGGCCGTATTTCTAAGGCGTCGACACAGCGATGCATGGCGAGTATACTCGCATTTAGAATATTGATTTCATCTATGGTCTTCTCATCAACATGAGTGACGGCAAAGGCTATGGCTTCTTTTTCGATTATAGGTCGTAAGAGCTCACGCTGTTTTTCGGTGAGCTGCTTTGAATCGTTCAATAAAGGGTGTGAGAACTTCTCTGGTAGTATTACGGCAGCTGCAGTGACTGGGCCCGCAAGGCATCCGCGTCCGGCTTCATCGAGACCGGCCTCTAACTGACCTTTGACGGCAAAAGCCTTCATTAGCGAATGATGAGTTTGTGTGTGGTCGAAACTTTGGTGCTAGGATCGGTGAGACTCAAAAAGTATAATCCTGAAGCTAGTCCTTTAACACTCAACTGTGTCCTTTTATCGAATAAGGATTGTGTTTTCTCAAAGAGTATAGTGCCGCTTCTGTTGTGCAAACGTACCCTGACCTTGTCAGCTTCTGAGTTTCCTAAATAGAGGTTGACGTTGCCATCATCTACAGGGTTGGGGTAAATAAAGATCTCATTGGATAGCACTAAGGTTTCTACAAAGATCCCTTGGCAGTCGGTGTCGCCTCGGACTTCAATGCTGTTTTCAATGCGGTCAAGATCAAGGATTACCTGCTGCTGTGAGGTAGTGATTGTTTTACCATTAAACAAAATGGTATAAGTCTCTGCCCCGTTGAGGTTAAGGGTGAGTTGTTTGGCCTGACTGTTTACAAAACTTTGGACCTCTAAACCTTGAGGCTCTTTGACCTCTATGGTATAGCAGCGCTTGAAGCTCGAAGATTGATCGGTGGTGATGCACAGGGTGTAGATGCCTGCAGCCAACCCACTGAATTGTGTATTTGGCGCCAGTGCTTGCGAAACTCCTACAACAGATCCTTGGGTGACTAAAGTAGCGGTATAGCTTCCGTCCGGAGCCGAGTCTTGCAGCGAAGCCTCAATGATTCCTGTTTCACTTTGAGGACAAGTCGCGTCGGTCACCGATACAGCAAAGGCTGTTGATGGGATTTCGAGCGTTTCTTCTGTGCCAGGATCAACCGGAGTCTCTGGCTCTTCTTCTGCAGGAGGCGCCTGATAGTTGAGGTCTATGATCTCAAAATTATCGATGGCTACACCTTTGGCATTGACCGATTGATCGGATTCAAACACGATGCGAAAAAGTACTTGCTTTTCTTGGCTCAGATCTACACCGTCGATGGATGCATTTTCGATGAAGTTGTATTGGTAGGTGGTCATTGCAGCGAAGGCATCGTCTTCACCCGTCCATTGTGCGCCAACACAATTGTAGCAATCGTTTCCGGCCGTATTTACCGTGCGGTCTGAATTGTACCAGTTCGGGGTTGAATTCTTGCTTCCAAGCACCTGCCAGTTAATTCCTTGATCTAGAGAATACTGCACGTAGACCAAGTCCCAATACGTCTCAAGGTTAAAGGCCATATCAAATTGCAGGGCAGGCTTTTCTAATACACTCAAATCGAAATAGGGTGATAGCAGGTAGCTGCGTTCCATGTCAGGGTAGTTGCCCGAGGCATTGGTCATCCAGGCCGTACTATCTTCTGTTGTATCGAATTTGGTAGAAACCAGAGCTTTTTCCCAAGCCCCCGTTCCGTAAAGCGGATCATAAGGAGTCAGGCTGGTGGCAGATGTTTCTTGATCTAAAAGGGTGTAGGTCGCATCAAATAGGGCTTGATCGTTGACCAAGAATTTAAAACTGCTGAGATTGTTGTCACTCCAGGTATCGTTTGCGGTGGTGGCTGTGGCTTTAGCGTTCACTATTCCTGTATAGATCTCTGGTATCGCTCCCAAATCAATACTGCTACTAGTCGTGGCAGCCAAGTTTAAATCAAAAGTTTGTGGGTTTTGAACTTCATTGTTGAGCGACAAGGTAACTGTGGCGCTCGTTAAGGCCTCGCTTCCGTCATTGGTCAATACTGCCGATAAACTGGCTTCGCCCGGTAAGAAAACCTTTGATGAAGGTGTTGTCAATGCACTAATGGCAATGTCTGTTGCCGCCTTTTCTACCCCGATAGGTGAAGAAAACACTCCTCTTCCGTAGGTAGAAACTACAATAAGGGCCTCATCAATGCTAAGTTCGATGTCACTCACAGCGGTGTTAGGCAGGTCCTCGCCGTAAAGTTCCCACCCGTCCATTGTGGTATCTGTACGGTAAACGCCGAGGTTGGTTCCTACATACAGTGAATTGTTCGGATCTCTGGGTTGGTGGGCGATTGAAAAATAGGCCTGATCTTCAGGGAGGTCTTTGGTCAGTTCTTGTTTTTCAAGTGCCGACAAATCGGTGGCGTTGACCCGCCATACTGCCGGATTTTCAGGTTGATCTACCAGTGCGATATCTACGCGACTTGAGGTGGTGGCGAAAACCTCTTTAGGATTGTTGCTATTGATACTCATATCAGAGATCGGCCCTAATAAAGAAGTTACTTTGGTAAATGTTCGCCCGGCATCTTCACTGAGGTAAAGCGTTGAGCCTTCTGCAGCCCAAACCACATTCGGATCTGAGGGAGCGGCCTCGAGGTCGTCGATATTGCTGGCCGATAGCGGCTCAGAACGTTGTGTGAAACCAGAGCTCCCCAAGACGTAGACCGAACCATAACCCGCGAGCACCTCTCCATCACGGGTCACAGTGAGCGGAGTGATCCAATTGCCTGATTCACTGTAGGGACCTTCGAGTAAGGCGAGATTGTCACCACGACTGTCACTGATAAACAGATAGCTTCCGCCTTGGGTGAAGCCATAGGATAGATTTGGGTTGAGCGGATCGATCTCATAGTCCATACCATCTCCGCCAGTGTAGAGAAACCAATTGTTGTCTCTGCGGATGAATCCGGCATTATCCTGAGTCCCCCCAACCATTACTGAGGCGTCATTTTTGCCGATGCTCAAGCGATAAAATTGTCCGGTGGCTATACCGTTGTTGCTGTAATCGGTGAACGTTTCACCTCCGTCGGCGCTTCTGTAGAGTCCTCCGTCAGTCGCGGCAAAAAGAGCCCCGTCAAAAAATTTCAAGGTGTGAATGTCGGCATGGGTGTAGGCTTCGTTGGGATCGTACCAGTTGTTGAGCTTTGAAAAGCTATTTCCGCCATCGCTGCTCTTCCATATATTCAGGCAACCGGCATAGACAGTGTTGGCATCTTCTGGGTCTACTGCAATAGCCAAATCGAACCAGGCTTGGTTCGATTCCATGATATCGTAATTCGACTGTATTTCGGTGTAAGGATTTCCGTCAGCCCCTGTCTTTTGTTCGCGAACCGTTACGTTTCTCTTAGAAAAGGTTACACCTGAATCTGTCGAGCGGTAAAGTCCTTCGAGGCTACCATCGCTGCTTTTCGCATAAAGTATATAGAGTACCTCAGGATTTGCAGCACTCACATCCATCACTGCGCGCATGTAGCTTCTAGGAAGAATGCTGTTAGGATCTGTTGCGTTCTGACTAAAGGAGGTTCCTCCATTTGTAGATCTGTAGAAGCTGCTATTGGATAATGCGTATACTACCTGGCTATTTCCAGGTTTCAATCTAAAATCGGTGATCTCGTCATTGATGACCCTTGAGAAACTTTCGCCCGCGTTTGTCGATTTGTATAGGCCTTGGGTTCCTGCTACCCAGATCGTATTGTGATCGTCAGGATCAATGGTAATCTCATTCAGTGCCGTGCCGCGATTTACGTTGTCAACGTTAAGTCCGGTGGCGCTAAAGGTTTGACCTCCATCGGTAGATTTCATGACGCCTATAGAATAACTTTCGAGCGCATCGTCGTCTCCTGTGGCGATGTAAATGATTTGGGTGTCTTCTGGATCAATGGCGATTCCTGAAACTCCTATTTGGGGATATTCGTCAAAGAGATTGGTCCAGGTGTTTCCTGCATCGGTACTCTTCCATAGACCTCCCGCAGGAGCGCCCGCGTACCATATGTTTGGGTTAGAGGGGTCTACAGCGACTTGGTTCAACCGTCCGATTCCGGGAACCTGATCGTTGATCACTTCTGCCGAATACGGTCCTAACGGACTCCAATTGGCCAGGCTATTCACTGAACGGTTAGCGCTGATTTTATTTTGGTAAGCCTGGTAAAGTTCTTTTGGTGATTGGATGATACCGTCTTTAGTGAAGTAGCTCCAGTAATTACGCCAGCGCGGATATTGCTTGTATCCGCTTCCTTTTTTACGAACATTCTTGTCTTTGAAATAAGATTCAAAGGCTTCGTCGTATTCAAAAAGGGAGTATGGCTGCGCCGTCTCAGAAGAATCTGCATGGCGTAGCAGCGCTGTAAATGGTGCATTCGATTTATACTGTGCCTGAAGCGGAAAGCTTAAAGTCGCCCACGCTACCGCAAGGGCAATACTCCACACATTATATGAACAGGTCTTAAAGGTTCTTTCTTTCATAGCAACACCACCACGCTAGATTGCGTATTTTTACGGGCCTGTGGTAAAAAAGATATGAAGATACGGCCATTTCTGATTTTTCTGCTAAGTCTCTGGACGCTTTCTTTCGCCTATTCCCAACAGGAACTTGACGTTAAAGGTCCAAAGCAAAAAGAGCGTCAAAAGCCTAAGATGCCTTCAAAGGCAGAATATCTTAAGATCACCATTGACCGAGATACTATCCCAATGGATACCATCTTGCGATTTGAGAAGGGATTGCGTCACAACGTTGCCAACCGCGACCTTTTTGAATACATCCCCTTTTCGAATCCGGGTCGACCTATGAACAAGATGACACGGGAGACACCTGATCAGCTGTCTGGGCTAGGGGTGCCGATGCAGCACTACATGCTTTATGAGAAAGAGGACGTCCATTTTCATCGCAACCCCACTCCGCTAACCGAATTCTTCTTTCTTTCTATTCTGAATCGCGGACAGCTTCTGAATTCAAATCTAGCCTTTAACCTCTCTGAACAGTTTAATATGAGTCTTGGATTCCGTGGATTCCGCTCAGAAGGACACTACGTCAGTGAAGAGGTAAACTCAGGGAGCTTCAGAACCACCTTCAATTATACCTCAGAAAACAAGAAGTACCAGCTGAGAGCTTTTATGACTACTCACACTATGAATCAGCTTGAGCCAGCAGGATTAAAGTTTGCCGCAACTCAGTTCGATTCGGGCAACCCTCAATTCTTAGAGCGTAGGTATGTTGATCAATTGATGGAGAATGCAGATTCAAGAGTGCTACATCGGGCCTTCTACGCCGATCAGATCTACACCTTGACGGGGGCATTGGCATTAACGCAATCGATTCATTACGATTCTCGAGCATATCTCTTCAATCAATCGTCGGCCAATTCATTATTAGGAGAGCTTAATGAGGGTAGTGCGGTTTCAGACAAACACGGTATCCGTTCAGTTGAATTCACTGCCGGAGTCGCTTTACTCGGAAAAGCATGGGGAACTTTAGAAGGCACCATCAGGCAGCTAGCGACGCGACAGGGGTTTGAGAATCTCGCCGCAACTACTCAAGATGCGACCACATCAGAAACTATTTCGAGCCCCGAGACCTTCTATTCTTACAGTGATACACATATCAAGGGGCGCTACACCAATCAAAAGGAGCGAGTCGGGGTGAAGGCTGAGGTATACTTACCGCTACAGGCAACCCTTCAGGGTTTTGTGCTCGATGCTAAAGCGTATATGAAGTTAGGAGATGGGCGATTCTTGAGAGGATGGTTTGAACAGCGGAATCAATTACCCGCTTTGAATATGCTGCGCTACCAGAGCAATTATACAGCCTTTAATTGGGATACTTTCGAACAGTCTGCCATGGAAAGTCATGTGCGTTTGAAGGCTGAACTAGAGGACAAGCGTTTCGGATCGATTAGTGCACAAGTCAAGACATTGAACAACGGTTACTTCTTTGAAGCTCCAATCTCTGGTTATACGGGTTTGGGTACTGACTACGCTTTTTTGAATCCGGTGCGATCGAATGAAGTCATTACAGAACGCTCATTGTCGTATCATAATGCTTTGCAGTGGCGTAAGCTCACCTTAGATGTAAAAGGGCTTTATCAAGAAAGCGATGATACCAGTGGCTTGTATAACATTCCAAAATTCATTGCACGAGCAGCCCTCTATGTTTCTACAGACCTGTTTGACAAAGCGATGTTTGCACATATAGGAGTGAAGGGGCGCTATTTCGACGATTACTATGCGGACGGATACCACCCGGCTTTGGGTGTCTTTTATTCGCAACAGCATAGTTTGATTACAGGTTATGCGGTTCTAGATGCTTTTGTTTATGCCAAAGTGCGCACCATGGACCTCTTTTTGACCTACGAGCACCTTAATGCTGCCTGGGGTAGTCCGTCGTTTTACGCCGCACCTGGGGTGCCTTTCAGAGATGGGGTATTGCGTTTTGGATTCACATGGAATTTCTTTGATTGATTTTTTTCCGAATCAATTTTTTGACGTAACTTTCTGATCCTTTTCTCTTTAAAGGATGTGGAATTCTGAGGCCGAAAAAATTTTTAAATATTTTTCGAAAAAAGTTTGCCGGCAACAAAAATTCCTTTCTATATTTGCACCCGCTTTGAGAAACAAAAGCGACTTTGAAACACTGAAATGAAAAGCCGAAAGGCGAGATTTACTTCGTAAGTAAATCAGTTTGGTGTGAAGTTCTTTGAACATATTGAGATGACAAAAAGCGTAAGATTCGTAATGAATTAAAACTAAGATGCTCGGGGTCGTACTGAAGATTTGTTAGTCATTAAGTTATTTAAGATTCAACAATGAAGAGTTTGATCCTGGCTCAGGATGAACGCTAGCG
>CAJXTX010000031.1 GCA_913060705.1 uncultured Bacteroidota bacterium
GTACTCGCTATTCAAGGATACAATCAATGGAAAAAATCACTCGACAGCTAGAAACTAAGGCCATTAAGGTGGTTTTGTTTGGTCCAGAATCTACGGGCAAAACTACGCTTTCTAAGCAGTTGTCTGAGCATTATAATGCACCATGGGTTCCAGAATTCGCACGAGAATTCTTACAATCGAAGTACGATGCAACAAAAGAGGTATGCACCTATGAAGACCTTATTCCAATAGCTCAGGGTCAAATGAGGCTTGAAAACGAGGCCGTAAAAAAGGCCGCCCTCACGGGGGCTGGTTTGGTCATTTGCGATACCGATCTTTTAGAAACCTCTGTGTACTCGGCTGTATATTTTGGCGGAAAAATAGACCCTGTCTTGCAAGAGGCGGTAGCGAATAACACTTACGACCTCTACCTTTTAACGTATATCGACACGCCTTGGGAACCTGATGATCTCAGAGACAAACCGAATGAGCGTCAAGAACTATTTGAGGTTTTTGAATCTAAATTGGTAGAAAACTCCTTGCCTTTTATTACTTTGAAAGGAGATAAAGAAACGCGATTCGCTACAGCTAAAGCGCGAATCGACGACCTATTACGTATTCATGCCCTTTAACTTAGAAGATTTAGAACACTTAAAGCAAAGAGGAATTCAAAGCTCTGAGGCGCTAAGGCAGTTGTCTTTTTTGAAAGAAGGTTTTCGTCCGCTTGAGCTCTCCAAAGCTGCTAAAATTTCAGAGGGCATTGAAAAGCTCAATAGCGAACAAGCACAGTACTTTGCGGATGTTTACCAGCAGAAAAACAGTCAGTTTGCCGTTGAGAAATTCGTTCCAGCATCTGGTGCCGCAACACGGATGTTTAAGCTGCTTTATCAACTTTTAGAAGAAGAATCATTAGACCTTCCTCTATCAAGAGCGCAGTTTACTAATGCCGAAGCACAAGAATTTGCGCAGCACTTCAAAAACCTAGCTTTTTATGAACAGTGGAACGCTTTAGGCGATCTCAATCAGATCTCATCTCGTGAGGCATTGAAAAACCTTTTAGAGGACGAATTTATGGCCTATGGTTCTAAACCAAAGGCGCTCTTGGCCTTTCACCGTGAGAACGATCAAGTGACGAATCCGCTTTACACCCACCTTTTAGAGGCGCAAGATTATGCGCAGTCAAGACTTCACCTCACCATTTCAAGCGAACATCGTGAGGCGATTGAAAAAGAGATTGATGCGTTGAAGTCGAAGTTGCAGATCGAAGTGGAGTGCAGTTATTCGTATCAAATGGCATCGACCGATACGCTTGCAGTTGACTACGATGACGAGTTGGTTCGAGATGTTGACCATAAACTCATCTTTCGTCCAGGAGGGCACGGTGCACTGTTGCAGAACCTGAATGCCCGTAATGCAGACCTTGTTTTTATCAAGAACATTGACAACGTATGTACCCTGTCTTCACTCGAAGCGCATAACTTTTATAAAAAGGTTTTGGGCGGTTATGCCATAGAAATTATTCAGCAGTTGCACCACTTTCAGCAGCAGCTAGAAAACGATGAGACCGTTCTTGATCGCCACGGGCTCAACAACTTCCTACAGCAATACTTTGGCACACACATAGATCCTGAAGCCAAGGATTTCAATGCAATAGCAAAAGAGCATGTATTTCGGCCCTTGCGCGTATGTGGAATGGTTGCAAACGAAGGACAGCCAGGTGGGGGGCCGTTTTGGGTCAAACTCAAGGGAACTACTAGCCTTCAGATTGTCGAGTCTGCTCAGATTGACCAAAATTCAGAAGAGCAGCTTGCGCTGATGCAATCATCTACCCACTTTAATCCCGTTGATATTGTGGCTTCTTTAACCGATTATAAAGGGCGCGCATACGATCTCAATGACTATGTAGATCATGAACAGGGGTTTATCGCGCACAAGAGCTTTGACGGAAGACCGATTAAGGCCCTTGAACTTCCAGGCCTGTGGAACGGGTCTATGGCTTACTGGAACAGTTGCTTCATTGAAGTTCCGGCGGCCACCTTTAATCCAGTGAAGAATGTTTTGGACCTTCTAAAACCATCGCATCAAGGATCAAATGTTGGCTAGGATTTCTAGTTACGCCGTATCTTTGTACCACATCTCATAGGGGTGCTTGCTTTTTGCAGGCTGAGATTATACCCATTGAACCTGGGCGGGTAATGCTGCCAAGGAATGTTTAACCAAATATTAATTACGAGAATAGTACCCCTTCTATTCGCGCCTAAACCAAAGTGTTATGATGCGAATAAAAGTTTTTTCGTGCGTTGCCCTAGGGGCAACATTTGGGCTCTTTGCCCAACAAAATCAACGTGTAGACCTCGATGAGGTGGTTGTTGCAGCTGTGAGAGTAAATGACAGTGTTCCCATGGCCTACACCAATGTCAGTAGCGCTCAAATTGAGCGGATAAACCTCGGCCAAGACATTCCGCTGCTACTGAATTATACGCCGTCTATTGTAGCCACCACTTATGACGGTATGGGCGTTGGATATACCGATTTTAGGATTCGTGGAATTGACAACTCACGCATTAATGTGACCATTAATGGAATTCCGTATAACGATGCCGATAGCCAGACGACGTTCTTTGTTAACCTTCAAGATTTTGCTTCTTCTGTGGGTTCGATTCAGATTCAAAGAGGGGTTGGTTCTTCAACCTTTGGCGCCGCAGCCTTTGGAGCAAGTGTGAGTATTGCTACACAGAATCCGAGTGATGCAGCTTATGCTCAATATTCAAGTAGTGTGGGGAGCTTTTCAACCTTTAAAAACACCCTTCAGGCCTCAACCGGAGATCTCAATGGCTTCTCGTTAGAAGCACGACTCTCTTCTATTCAGTCTGATGGGTATGTAGATCGCGCTAGCGCCGATCTCAAATCTTATTATCTCAATGGCTTATTCAAGCTGAAAGACGATAAGGCGCAACTGAACCTCTTGGCATTCGGAGGAACCGAAACCACAGGACTCTCTTTCTTTGGTCTCGATCGAGCCGGATTAGCATCAAATCGTAGACTCAACCTTGATGGGATCTATTACGATGCAAATGGCAATGAACGGGTGTACCCGAATCAAACCGACAACTACCTTCAACAGCATTTTCAGCTGCACTATAAAGAAGCGTTGAGCCCTAGTGAAGAGTTTACCTTCAGCGCGCACTATACGAATTCAGAAGGTTATTATGAGCAGATTCAAGACTATGATAATGTCTATGTTTATTTCAGAAATATCCCCTCTTTATTTGGTGACGGTGGGGCGGATTATGCTTCTCAGGCCCATCTTAATTCTGATTTCTACGGTATGTTGTCAAGCTATTCAAAGAAATTTGAAAAGAGTAGTCTGATTGCAGGCCTAGGATGGAACACCTATCAAGGGGAGCAATTTGGAGAAGTTATTGCCTCAGATGCCCCCGTACTCGCTCAGCTGCCTTACTTATTTTATGAGAATGAATCCACTAAACGCGAGTGGAATGGTTTTGTGAAATGGAACGCCGAATTGTCTAGCGCATTCTATGCCTATGTGGATCTTCAGCTTAGAAATGTGGGGTATCGTGCTGCTGGTTCTCTCTTTAGCGAGGGGGCTAGCCTTGATGTAGATGAAAACTATCTATTTTTCAATCCTAAGCTCGGTTTGCGCTATGAGCTCGGAAGATCTCAGTTGTTTCTCTCCTATGCTCGGGCAAATAGAGAGCCTGCTCGTGTAGATTTTGAAAACGGATCACCTGCTCCAGAGCAACTAGACGATTTTGAATTTGGATACCGTTTCAGCAGTTCGAAGCTAGCTCTTAATGCCACTGCATTTTTCATGGATTATACCAATCAATTGGTACTCACTGGGGCTTTGGACGCTTTCAATTTTCCGTTGCGCGAAAATGTCGGATCTAGCTATAGAGCTGGGATCGAACTAGAGACTTCTTATGTTCCGTTTGAGGGTCTTCGTGCCGATGCGAGTTTGACACTTAGCCGCCATCGCAATAGAGATTTTGTGACCTATCGCAATGAATCAATAGAGCGATTGGGTGATACCGCAATTTCTTTTGCACCGGAACGTATTTTCGGAGGCTCTATCTCCTATGAGTTAGCAAAGACATCGACTTTGACCCTTTATGCAAAATCAGTGTCTGAACAGTTTATGAGTAATATCGAACACCCAGATTCACTGATTGAGGGGTACACTGTATTTGATCTCAATTTCAATCATGACTTTGCTCTCAATGGAGCCATCGAGAAGATAAGTTTTACCCTTCAGCTCAATAACCTCTTTAATGTGCTCTACGAGAACAATGGTTATTTCTACAGTTTTGACGATCAAGGTCAGACCTATTACGGGGCTGCATTCTATCCTCAAGCACCGCGAACTGTATTGGCTGGAGTGAGACTCAGATTCTAGTTATAGATGTAAAGCATGGGTCCCTCGGCCCTCACTGCGTATTCTTTCAGATCAAAAAGAACAGACTCGCCCTGTCGGTTGAGCAATTGACCGGTAAAGAGGCTGTAACTAAAACCATCTGAACATCCGCATGTGGCCGAGGTACCCTTTGCTTCTGTCGCAGAACAGCTCTCTATGGTGTGATTCGGACAGGCAACCTCGAAGGCCCGAAAACTGTCGATTCCGACTTGAACGAGATGAATGCCTTTTATCCCCCCTAAACTTTGTGGTATGGTAATGGGGACACCTATCTGTTGTACCTCGCTGTAAAGGGGTAAGCGTGTATCGATTTGAACATCGAATGAAGCGTTGATCAAATAAGGGTTCTGAACCAGCTGTGTCTCGGTACAAGCCGCCAGAAGAAGTGCCAAAAAAAGGACCATTACTCTCATGTGACTTCAAAGATACTGTGGTTTTAATTTTGTATATTTGAGTAATCCTCTAGACCCTTGATACCAAGGAACTTGAGGATTTTTTAATTCGAATGAGGTATGAGTAAAGTTGCCTATTACACTAAAGAAGGATTACAGAAACTGAGAGACGAGTTGAATCAGTTAA
Organism: uncultured Bacteroidota bacterium; assembly: GCA_913060705.1. Taxonomy (GTDB): domain Bacteria; phylum Bacteroidota; class Bacteroidia; order Flavobacteriales; family Flavobacteriaceae; genus UBA3478. Next base: position 4,994 of record CAJXTX010000031.1, read on the forward strand.
AGGACGTTGAACGCCCTAAAGCTTCTGCAGCTATTGCTGAAGCCAGAGACAAAGGAGATCTGTCTGAGAATGCTGAATACGATGCTGCAAAAGAGGCCCAAGGGCTTTTAGAAATGCGCATTGCCAAGCTTGAAGAGACATTGTCAAATGCCCGTTTGATCGATGAATCACAATTGGACACTTCAAAGGCCTTGATTTTATCTACAGTAACGATTAAGAACAAGGTGAATAATCAACAAATGACCTACACCCTGGTTGCTGAAAGTGAGGCTGACCTGAAGAGCGGAAAAATTTCAGTCAATTCACCTATCGGAAAAGGCCTTTTGGGTAAATCGGTTGGTGATATTGCAGAAATCCAGGTGCCGAATGGAGTCATTCAGTTTGAAATCGTAGAGATCACCAGAAGCTAAGATGGGTTCACTGTTTCTCAAAATCGTCTCAGGAGAGATTCCTTCTTATAAGGTGGCCGAAGACGAACATTTTCTAGCTTTTCTCGACATCAATCCCAACGCTAAAGGACATACCCTATGTATTCCTAAGAAAGAGACCGATAAGTTGTTTGACCTTTCAGAACAGGAGTATCTAGACCTTATGCGTTTCTCGCGAAAGGTGGCAAAGGCCATTGAAAAGGTGGTAGACTGCAAGAGGGTTGGCCTCTCAGTGATCGGACTTGAGGTTCCGCATGTACACGTACACCTCATACCGTTAAACGGCATGCAAGACGCCCAATTTATCAATAAGACTAAACTAGAGTCTGCCGAATTTGAACAACTCGCGGCACAACTCAATCAAGCGTATAAACAACTAGACTAGTATGGAGCTACAAGGAACAATCAAGATTATTGGAGAGACAAAAACATTCGGAAGCAACGGTTTTCGCAAACGAGAAATGGTGTTAACCACTCAAGAACAATACCCTCAAGACCTATTGATTGAGTTTGTTCAAGACAAATGTGATTTGCTCTCTCAATACGCTCCAGGTCAATTGGTGTCTGTTGGTATCAACCTAAGAGGACGTGAATGGACTTCTCCTCAAGGCGAGGTAAAATATTTCAATTCTATCCAAGGGTGGCGCATAGAAGGTCAGGTCAAGGAGACCGCTGCTCCTAATCCAAGTGATCTCCCGCCAATGACGGATTTTCCGTTGGCTGACGATGCCGATGAGAAAGATTACGACGATTTACCCTTCTAAACAACAACGTTTTCAACCTTGCTGCGCGCAACATAGCTGTGACAGTCCACAGTATGATCGTTCACTACCCCGTTTGCTTGCAAAAAGGCGTAGATTACTACAGGCCCAGTGAATGAAAACCCTTGCTTCTTAAGGTCTTTTGATAGTCTTTCAGAAAGCGGTGTTTGTGACGGAATTTCGTCTAGTGTTCGAGGACTGTTGTGAATGATACGTCCATCGGTGAACGACCATAAATAACGCGCAAAAGAACCGTGAGTGCGCTGAATGTCTTGAAAGGCCTTGGCATTTGTGATTGTGGCCTTGATTTTTGAACGATTGCGAATGATTCCCCTATCGTTTAGTAGGGACGAGATCTTTTCGTCATCATAAGCAGCGACCTTCTCGATATCGAATTGATCAAAGGCTGCCCTAAAAGCTTCTCTTTTTCGCAGTATCGTCAACCAGTTAAGGCCGGCTTGAAAGGTCTCGAGGACGAGACTTTCAAACAATTTTTGATCATCGGTTTGTGGAACTCCCCATTCATTGTCATGATAGGCCTCATAGAGTGGGTCACCTACGCAGAAACTGCATCGTTTGGGTTTAGCATTTTGCATAAGACAAAACTAGCTCGTTTGACTGCAGTATCTTTGCATTGCTCATGAATTACAATGAATATTTTAAGCTTCACGAAGCTCTTGTCGCAGAAAAGGCGACTACTGGAGGCCGCACCGATCCAGCCTATATCGAGTACACCTCTTTGAATTTTCAGCGCATAAAGCGCTGGCAAAAAAGTGTTCGTCTTAGTGATGAGCAAAAGCTTTGGCTAGAATCAAACACAGAGCTTAAAGTGAAGTGGACGGTACTTACCGAGCCGTGGTGCGGAGATGCCGCTCCTTCACTTCCGCTCATGCACCTCATCGCAGCATCTCATCCGGGAATTACCTTAGAAATTCTGCTAAGAGACGAGAATCTAGAGTTGATGAACGCGCATTTGACTAATGGCGCGCAATCGATTCCAAAACTTATACAAACATCAGAGAATAAGGAGGTGAAAAGTTGGGGTCCACGTCCTATTGGAGCCGCAGCCTTGGTGCATGACTATAAGGAGCAGAACGGTGTATTCGATGCAGCGGGTAGAGAGAACCTTCAGCAATGGTATAATGCGGATAAGGGTAGGCAAATCATCGATGAGCTATTTCAACTACTTGGCCGGAAATAGATAGGTAATGGTTCCTTCTTGAACGTTTTTACCCGATTCTTGAAAGAGTGATCGCTTTGCGTACTCAATGGCTTGTGCGATCAAGCATCCATTCGAAGAGGAAGAGAAATAAGGATTGTACCAGGCGTCAATTACACGGCCTTTGTAGTCTACACTTACATTGATTACTACTTCTCCTCCTTCAAGGCAGGTATAGTTTGGTGCGGGTAGCTTTTGATGGACGCGTCCCTTTAAATCATAGGAAATAATCGTTTTTTTCGCGAGTTTGATAGGCTCTCCTGGCGCAGTGCTGTTTGCCTTCATTCGGTTGAGTCGGTCTTCTACTGCACTTGAGATTGAATTGAGTCCTGATCCGAATCCTTCAGCAACCACTGTCCCATTTTCACTTCTTTTTTTCGACAGCTCTTCAAGCGAAGGAAGGGGTTCGGGGGCTTCTAATGCGGTCTTAGTGGCGGCTTCGTTAGAGGCTTGGTTGGTCTCTACTTTGAAGGCTTCAAAGCGCTTGTCGTTTAATTTTTTGAAAAAGTCCTCTTCGAGATCTTCAAGAACCTCAATTTGATAGGTTTTTTCTTGGGTTGGAAGCTGGGCAGATATAGAGAGAAGAGCTACTACTAGCAGGGCACTCAACGCTATGGTGTAACGTCGTGCCTTTCGCTGTGCTTTCTCAATTAGCTGCATAATTCTTCTTTAAGTACATCTGGAGTTCGAGCCTCCTCAACCTTGAATGCTCCTATAGCTGTTCTTCTGAGACGGCTAAGGTGAGCGCCTGACTTGAGGGCTTTACCGAAGTCGTGTGCGAGTGAACGAATGTAGGTTCCTTTTGAACAGTCTACAGAAAAATCAATGGTCTTATCCGTGTCAAAACGGCTGTAATCCAATTCAAAATTATAGATTTCTATGGCGCGTGCACTGGTTTCTACGGTTTTACCTTCACGAGCCATCTCATAGAGGCGTTTTCCGTCTTTTTTTACGGCTGAAAACATGGGCGGATGCTGCATTTGTGCCCCTAGAAATTGAGCACGCACTGTTTCAATTTGCTCATTAGTGATATGATGGGTCTCGAAATGGGCGTCAATCGCTGTTTCGAGGTCGTAAGAAGGAGTCGTCGACCCAAGGGTAAAAGTTCCAGTATAGGTTTTTTGAAGCCCTTGAAATTCTTGTATTCTTTTGGTGAATTTTCCGGTGCAAATAATCAATAGTCCAGACGCTAAAGGGTCAAGCGTTCCTGCGTGCCCGATCTTAATTTTCTTGAGTTTAAATCTTCTTAGCAGGGCCCACTTTAATGCATTTACCGCTTGAAATGAGGTGAAACCAAGCGGTTTGTCTACTAGAAGCACTTGTCCGTCCAAGAAATCTTCAACTGTAAGTGTTCTTAGATCCTTCATGAGAATAATGTCATTAAAAGGGCGATAGATCCGGCCAATAAGCAGTAGAGTGAGAAGTATAGGAGCTTACTTCTTTTGACCAGGGCGATCATCCAGCTGCAAGCCAATAGTCCCGAGATGAAGGCTGCGGTAAACCCAATGACCAGATGTAAAGGATCGATAGCGGTTTGCAACAAGTCTCCACTTAAGAGGTCTTTAGCGATCTTTCCGAAGATCAGAGGTACCACCATTAGAAAAGAGAATCGTGCAGCTTGTTCGCGTTGAACGCCTAGCAAAACTGCCGTAGAAATGGTGGCTCCACTGCGCGATATACCCGGAAGAATAGCAATGGCTTGAGCAATACCTATGAGCAGGGCACGTTTATGCGTGAGGTTGTTCTCAGAAGATTGCGGCTTGTCTGCGACGTAAAGCAGACCGGCTGTTACGATCAGCATGGCGCCGACTAAAAGCGTGTTTCCTGAAAATAACGAGTCTATAAAGTCCTCAAGAAAGAAACCTACCAAGGCGGCCGGCACCATAGAGAGGATGATGGCCAGGCTAAAGTGCACGGCTTGTTTTTCTCTTGCCATCGCCTTAGAAAAGAGCTGAATGAGGTCTTTGCGGTAGAGCACAACTGTACTCAAAGCGGTTGCTAGATGTAGAAGGACGGTAAAAAGCAGGCTTTCTTTCGGAAGTGCATTTGACCCAAAAAGAACTTTGGCTAATTCGAGGTGTCCACTTGAAGATACAGGCAGAAACTCTGTAAGCCCTTGAATTATCCCAAGAATAAGGGCTTCAACACTACTCATCTTTAGATTTGCTACGAGACAAGATGGCGTATACCTGAAGGCCTAGTCCTAATAGTATCAGAAAGGGTGCCAGGCGGATCCGTCTAAAGTTGTAAATCTCAGGGTTGAAAATAGTAGGGTCTTCGCTACGTCCACCACTCATCAAGATAAACCCTAAGGCAATGAGCGCAATACCTGCAATGATGAGTTTATAGTTGCGCGATTCGAATAAGGGTTGTTTCATGGTGAAGGGCGATTTATGAAAAATTTGAGGTGGCTTTCAAAGAGAGAAAACGTGAGGCCGAAAGATACGTACTTAAAACGGTGATCAGCAAAGCGATAAGGTAGAGTGCTCCTATGATACTTAGTAGCGGAGCGCTTTGACTCAAGAGGTCAAGGCTGGGATAGGCCTGATCTAAGCGCCATAAGACGACCCCTAGAAGTAGACTCGCAAGAGTGGCTCCGATTATGCCTAAACCCGCATAGGTTTTGATAAATGGCCGGCGAATAAATGCCTTTTTTGCTCCAACAAGGCGCATCGTTTTTAGCACCAATCGCTTCGAATAGATTGAAAGACGGATAGAGGCATTGATCAACAGTAAGGCGATCAGCAATACGATGCCCGCCGCCCAAATGAGCACGTTTCGGATGATCTTAAAGTTAGAATCCAAAAGTTCTAAAAGTTCTACATCGTAAATGACCTCTTCAATAAAAGTCTTTTCTAAGAGATCTGTTTTTAGACTACTGGCAAACTCAGAGCTTATAAAATCAGCCTTAATACGCACTTCAACACCGTCTCGTAATGGATTAAACCCGAGAAACGAAACAAAGTCTTGGTTGATTTCTTCGGTGTAGAGGGCTGCGGCCTCTTCTTTTGATACAAAGGTGCTTTCTTTGACGTAATTCGAGACGGCTAAACTCTTGATGAGTTGTTCGATTTCTATGTCTTTCGCTTCTGGATTGATGTATGCGGTTAAGACGAGCTGCTCTTTGAAGTAGTTGCCCAGACGATCAGTGTTGAATAGCAAAATTCCGAGGGCACCAAGCAAAACAAGGACCAGCGATATACTCAAAGCAACCGAGACGTATGACGATCGCAGCCTTCTTCTTTCGTAGCGTTCTATGTAAGAGCTCATCGGCAGGGTTGAAAGCCTAAAATTAGCAAAGTAATTCTAGATTTTTTGACTTGAAGTATTCGCTGTACTTTTGGCCTTTAATTCGCGTGAAATGAGCTACGACTTTAAAGAAATTGAACGCAAATGGCAAGGTTATTGGCAAGAGAACCAAACATTCAAAGCCGACGACCGTTCTGACAGCCCAAAATTTTATGTTTTAGACATGTTTCCGTACCCTTCTGGGGCCGGGCTGCATGTGGGCCACCCACTCGGATACATCGCGAGCGATATTTATGCGCGTTATAAACGCCATCAAGGTTTCAACGTCTTGCACCCTATGGGATACGACTCGTTTGGACTACCGGCAGAGCAGTATGCGATTCAAACCGGGCAGCATCCGGCGAAAACTACAGAAGTCAACAGTAAGCGTTACCGCGAACAATTAGACCGTATCGGGTTTTCGCTCGATTGGTCAAGAGAGGTAAAGACCTCGGATCCGGCTTACTACAAACACACGCAATGGGTGTTCATTCAGCTCTTTCAATCGTGGTACGATAAGGCCGCTGAGAAGGCGCGCCCAATTTCAGTTTTGGTGAGTCACTTTGAAAACGACGGAAATGCAAACGTTCACGCCCACTGTGATAGTGATACCCCTTCTTTTACTGCATCAGACTGGTCGTCAATGAACGATCAGGAGCGCGAAGACGTATTGCAAAAATACCGCTTGGCCTTTTTGGCTGATATCGATGTGAATTGGTGCCCTGAGCTTGGAACAGTCTTGGCTAACGATGAAATTGTAAATGGGGTTTCAGAGCGCGGAGGATATCCGGTAGTGCGCAAAAAGATGCGTCAATGGAGTATGCGTATTACCGCCTATGCAGATCGATTGCTAAAAGGGTTAAAAGATATTGATTGGCCCCAACCTTTAAAGGATGCTCAAACCAATTGGATCGGAAGGTCTGAGGGTGCTGAGGTCCATTTCGAAGTAATTGGGTACGATGCGAAAGTATCGGTGTTTACCACCCGACCTGATACGCTTTTTGGTGTGAGTTTTATGACCCTTGCTCCAGAGCATCCGTTAGTGTTAGAGATCACCACAGCCGATCAACGCCAAGAAGTCGAAGCGTACATCGAAGAGACGTCAAAGCGATCAGAACTCGATCGAATGTCTGACGTCAAAAGAATTTCTGGCGCCTTTACAGGAGCGTATGTAAAACATCCATTTACTGATGAGCCAATTCCTATTTGGATTGGGGACTACGTTTTGGCTTCTTACGGTACAGGTGCTGTTATGGCTGTACCTTGCGGAGATCAGCGTGACTTTGAATTTGCAAAACATTTTAATCTTCCTATTCCTAATGTTTTTGAAGGGGTAGATATCACTGAAGAAGCCTTTGCCGACAAGCAAGGCACAATCATTGCCAACTCTGACTTTTTGAATGGCCTAGGTTATGCCGAAGCCAAGTCGACTATCATTGAACGATTAGAGTCTGAGGGTAAAGGAAAGGGTGTTGTTAACTACCGCTTAAGAGATGCAGTCTTCAGTAGACAGCGCTATTGGGGAGAGCCTTTTCCGATCTACTATGTGAATGGCATACCTAAAGCAGTTGACTTTCAGTACCTGCCACTAGAACTCCCAGAAGTAGAACACTATTTGCCAACTAAAGAGGGCGATCCGCCACTAGGAAACGCCACAAAATGGGCTTGGAGTACCGAATTGAATCAAGTAGTTGAGACCTCACGCATCGATCACAAAACGGTATTCCCATTAGAATTGAATACCATGCCGGGTTGGGCAGGATCTTCGCAGTACTTTAATCGCTTCATGGATCCGCGCAATGAAGAAGAGTTGGTGTCTTCTGATTGTGTAAATTATTGGAAAGAAGTAGACCTGTACATAGGCGGAAGCGAGCACGCTACGACACACTTGTTGTACGCGCGTTTTTGGCAGCACTTCATGTTTGATTTAGGCAAAGTTCCGCAAGCTGAATTTGCACGTAAACTGATCAATCAAGGGATGATTACCGGGCTTTCTGCCATCGTTTATCGCAAGTCAGGAACACAGCATTATGTGTCACACAATTTGATCGACCATAAGAATCCTGAGTCCGAGAATTTCGTGGGTCATTTTGAAAAGCTTCGCGTCGATGTATCGCTGATCAATGCCAGTGATGAGATCGATCTTGATGGGCTTCGCAATTGGCAACCTCAATTCAAAGAGGCAACATTCGATTTAGAAAATGGTACGTATATCGTCGGACGTGAAGTTGAAAAGATGTCAAAGCGCTGGCATAATGTGGTGAATCCAGATCAAATCTGTGAAGAATACGGTGCTGACTCTCTGCGTTTGTACGAGATGTTTTTAGGGCCACTTGAGCAGTCAAAGCCATGGAACACGGCTGGGATTACTGGAGTTCACGGATTCTTAAAGAAGTTATGGCGACTCTTCGAACAGGTTAACGACGAGCAACCGAACGCTGACCACCTAAAAAGCCTACACAAGACGATCAAAAAGGTGCGAGAAGATCTAGACGATTTTTCTTTCAATACCTCTGTATCCTCTTTCATGATTTGTGTCAATGAACTGGCTGCTCAGAAATGCACCTCTAGGGCAATTCTTGAGCCACTGGCCGTATTGATCTCTCCTTATGCGCCGCATATCGCTGAAGAACTATGGGAGCGACTCGGTCATTCGGAATCTATTGCGCAGGTGGCTTACCCAGATTTTGATCCTAAGTATTTGGTCGAAAATGAAAAGGAGTATCCGGTTTCGTTTAATGGCAAATTGAGGTTTAAACTGACGCTTCCGCTAGATTTAAGTAAAGACGCCATCGAAGAGGCTGTGATGAATCACGATAAAACGAAACAGCAACTTGACGGATCTAGTCCGAAAAAAGTGATCATCGTACCCGGAAAGATCATCAACATCGTACATTAATGGCATCTTAAAATCTACTAATTTTAAGGTATAATTGAGTGAAACTATGATGTCTTATTACCTCTTACTCGGAATCATAGCCTTGGCAAGTGCTGCGGTGAGCCAACGCCTAAAGAGCAAGTTTCGCACCTACGAAAAGCGCGCCTTAGCCAATGGAATGTCAGGTAAAGAAATTGCCCAAAAAATGCTTTCAGATCATCAGATTTACGATGTTGAAATCATTTCTACTCCAGGGCGGTTAAGCGATCACTATAACCCTGTCAATAAGACGGTCAATTTGAGTGAGGCTGTTTTTTCTGGCCGAAATGCGGCGGCTGCTGCCGTTGCTGCACATGAAGTGGGTCACGCTGTGCAGCACGCTAGGGCCTATAAGTGGCTTACTATGCGCTCTCAATTGGTTCCCGTGGTTTCTGTCGCCTCAGGTATGTCTTCATGGATTGTACTGATCGGTCTGGTGCTTATGTTTTCTTCGGGCTCTGGTTTTGGATATCCTATAGCTCTATTAGGTCTTGCCTTAATGGCTTTGGCCACACTTTTTAGTTTTATCACTCTCCCTGTAGAGTACGATGCCAGTGATCGTGCATTGAAGTGGCTCATTGATGAAAACGTGCTTACGCCAGAAGAACATAAGGGCGCTAAAGATGCCTTGAAATGGGCTGCACGCACCTATGTAGTAGCTGCCCTTGGGGCGTTGGCCTCGTTGCTTTATTGGGGGCTGCAAGTAATGAGAGCCCGCGATTAAACCTTGATTTGTCGGTCGATTTGCTGGTCAAGCGAGATAAAAGTCTCGGTTCTCGATATCCCATCTATGGTTTGAATCTCTTTGTTGAGAATGTGCATCAGATGCTCATTGTCTCGGCATAAGATCTTAATAAGAATGGACCAGTTTCCGGTGGTATAATGGCATTCAAGAACTTCAGGTATTTCTTTTAAAGCCTTTACAGCGGATGGATTTCTCATGGCCTTATCGAGATAGATTCCGACATAAGCCATTGTGCTGTATCCGAGTTTTTTGGTGTTGACTATAAATTTAGATCCAGAGAGAACCCCTGAGCTTTCAAGTTTTTTCAGGCGTTGATGAATGGCAGCCCCAGAGATTCCAACTTTGCGCGAAATTTCTAAGAGAGGGGTGCGCGCGTCTTCCATGAGATGGCTTAAAATCGTTTTGTCGATTCCGTCTAGGGTGACCGTAGTTTCTTTTTGATAGGACTTCATATCCTAAAGGTAAGTCCTAATTTTGTTTCAAAAT
>CAJXTX010000032.1 GCA_913060705.1 uncultured Bacteroidota bacterium
TTTCTGTGTGAAAGCACTAATTGACCTGATTTATCTTCTCTAATATCAATCAACACTTCAACTTCGTCACCCACTTTTAAATCGGGATTGTAACGAAATTCATTCAGTGAGATTACCCCCTCTGACTTCGCGTTAATATCAATAATCGCTTCGCGATCTGTAATGTTTACTACTTTTCCTAGAACTACTTCTTCATGAGCAGTATCTACAAAGTTTTTAGCAACAAGATCTTCGAATTCTGAGAGTTGACTTTCATCAACGCGCTCTATTCCTTCTTCGTACTTGTCCCAGTCAAAATTGTCTAGAAATTCTTGAGGATTGGTAGTTTCGGCAGTTGCCTGTGGTTGCTGCTCTGGCGCTTTTGCTTCTTCTTGAGCTTCAACCGGATTGTTTTCGTCAGCCATAATGGGAACTAACTTTGTATTCTAGGGCGTTTAAATGAAGGTTAACTACTTGACCTAGAAGAGATTAAAAAAATTTATTCCTTTTCACCTTCATAAAGTAGCAAGAAAAGGCCCGCAAAAGTAACTAGAAATAGTGGTTATCCAAAGAAAATCAGCGAGTTATACGAGCTTTCTGTCTTGAAGATGTTCCATAACCCAATCGAGTTGCTCCTCTGGGCTGAGGTCTGAATTATCCAGTACCACCGAATCTTCAGCCTTTTTAAGTGGGTCTACCCTTCTGTTCTCATCTTCAAAATCGCGCATTTTTAGATTCTCCAGTACCTCATCAAACGCCACCTCAGGATGCGTTGCTTTTAATTCTGCATACCTTCTCTGAGCACGCACTTCTGGCTTGGCCGTCATGAAGATCTTTAATTGGGCATCTGGAAACACCACGGTGCCAATATCGCGTCCGTCCATAACCACAGATTGCGTAAAGCGCTGTTGCTGTTCAACGAGCTTTTTACGCACCTGAGCAATCTTCGCCACCTGACTGACAATTTGATTGACCTCCATATGACGAATTTCTGAAGCGACTACACGTCCGTTTAACCGAATCTGTTGGTCCGAATCAAAATCCACTTGAATCTGATCTAAACCTTCAATGAGCTGATCTAGAGTCAATCCATTTTCGATGAGGTAAAGCGCTACAGCTCTATACATTGCCCCTGTATCAACATACAAATAGCCTAGCCTTTTCGCCAACGCCTTTGCTAGGGTTGACTTTCCGGTAGAAGAATAACCATCGATTGCAATACGAATAGGACCCACAGCGGTGAAATTAGAGTTTTTTTGGATGCTTCACCTTTTGCTTCGTTACAGCCAGCTCAATGACTTCATTCATGCGCTCCACATAATGAAAGGTCAATCCCTTCAGGTAATGAGGTTCAATCTCTAAGATGTCTTTTTCGTTTTCTTTTGAAAGAATAATCGTAGAAATCGCTGCGCGTTTGGCAGCCAGAATCTTTTCTTTAATTCCGCCAACCGGAAGCACCTTTCCTCTCAATGTGATCTCACCCGTCATAGCTAGTTTTGAACGCACTTTACGTTGAGTGAGCAAAGACACTAAAGAGGTAAGCAAGGTAATACCCGCAGAAGGACCATCTTTGGGGGTTGCTCCTTCAGGAACGTGAATATGAATATTATAGCGATCAAATACTTCTTGTGGAATACCGAATGCGTCGTGATTGGCCTTAAGGTATTGAAGCGCTATAGTCGCCGACTCTTTCATTACGGTTCCTAGATTACCCGTAATGGACAATCCTCCCTTACCCTTTGAAAGACTCGACTCGATGAAGAGTATAGCGCCACCGACAGATGTCCACGCCAATCCGGTAACCACACCAGCCACTTCATTTGTCTCATACTGATCTGCACTAAATCTTGGTTTTCCAAGGACCTCTGTGAGTTGGGCCTCATTTAGACTCTTATCAAACTCCTGTTCAGAGGCTTTCTTTATCGCTACACTTCTTGCGACTTTAGCCAACTGCTTTTGAAGGTTACGGACGCCTGATTCTCGGGTATAACCAGAAATGAGTTTTTCAAACATTTTCTTACTAAGCTTCAGGTCGCCCTTTTTAAGCCCGTGTTCACTCAACTGTTTAGGAAGCAAATGTTTTTGGGCGATCTCCACTTTCTCTTCAATTGCATAACCGTTGACTTCGATGAGCTCCATGCGATCGCGCAAAGCCGGTTGAATGTCACCGACCGCATTTGCCGTGGCAATAAACATCACCTTAGAAAGGTCGTATCCGGCTTCTAAAAAATTGTCGTAAAAAGTGTCGTTTTGTTCTGGATCCAGCACTTCCAATAAAGCAGAAGAAGGATCCCCTTGAACCCCATGGGCTAACTTATCGATCTCGTCAAGTATAAAAACCGGATTCGAAACGCCCGCTTTTTTAATGTTTTGAATGATACGACCGGGCATGGCCCCAATGTAGGTTTTGCGATGTCCACGGATCTCTGCTTCATCTCTCAGCCCCCCTAATGACATTCTTACATAAGGTCGACCCATCGCCTCGGCAATAGACTTACCCAAAGAGGTCTTTCCTACGCCTGGAGGCCCATACAAACACAGAATGGGTGATTTCATATCGCCCTTTAGCTTGAGTACTGCTAAATGCTCTAAAATGCGTTTTTTGACTTCAGTCAACCCGTGGTGATCCCTGTCTAATATTTCTTTGGCTTTAGAGATATCGATCGCGTCTTCAGCCATCTCTTTCCAAGGCAATTCAAGAAACAACTCAAGATAATTGCGTTGGATGGCATATTCTGCGACTTGAGGATTCATGCGCTGCAATTTCGACAACTCGCGCTCGAATAACTTTGCCGTTTCATCCGTCCAATGCTTTAGAGTCGCCTGCTTGCGCATCTCTTCAATCTCTTCTTCGTGAGAAGCGCCTCCCAATTCTTCTTGAATGGTTTTCATCTGCTGGTGCAAGAAGTACTCTCGCTGTTGCTGATCAAGATCTGAACGCACCTTGGATTGAATATCATTTTTCAGCTCGAGGCGCTGCAGTTCAACATTCATCAACTGCAATGTTTTAAGCGCTCGATCTTTCAGATCATTATACGCTAACAATTCTTGCTTCTCATCAACACGTAGATTGAGGTTTGACGAAACGAAGTTGATTAAAAAAGATCCGCTCTGAATATTTTGTATGGCAAATGAGGCTTCAGAAGGTAAGTTTGGATTGATTTTAATGATCTTTAAGGCTACCTCTTTAATCCCATCAACCATGGCCTCAAACTCTCGGTTATTTGATTCTGGCTTTAGTTCTTTGAGCTCTCTTACAGCAGCCTGCATGTAAGGCTTTTCTTGAAGAACTGTATCGATCTGAAAGCGTTTCTTCCCTTGAATGATGATGGTGGTGTTTCCGTCGGGCATCTGCAACACACGTAATATTTTTGCAACCGTACCGATGGTGTAAACATCTTCAATACCTGGCTCTTCAACACTGGCGTCTTTTTGTGCCACCACACCAATGGTTTTTGTACCCTGATTTGCAGCCTTAATGAGTGCAATAGACGTATCTCTACCCGCAGTAATTGGAATGACTACTCCCGGAAAGAGTACCGTATTGCGCAGCGGAAGAATCGGAAGTACCTCAGGCACATCTTCACGATCCATCTCTTCTTCATCTTCAGGAGTAAGTAGTGGAATAAGCTCTGCATCGTCTTCTAAGGATTGTGCAGACAAATTGTCAATATCTAGATATAGCTTTGAGTTCATAAATCTTCCTTACGTCATTTTGTCACCTTTATCGCGTAATTTCGAATGGCGAGCCCTTTTTAAAAAGGGTTGCAAAGATAAGTTCAATTAGTGTGCCAAGCTGTTTTTGTAACATTTAGAAACGTTTATCGTCTCTTTTAAAACTATAGACATGACGCTTACCTTAAAATCTACCGTATTCTTTAGCGCATTACTTCTGGGCTGGACTGGACTTCAAGCACAAAGTATAAAACGTATTGACATCGTCTCCTTTAATGAGGTCTACATAGGGGGCAACTTTAATGTTGAAATCACAGACGACAAAACAAAGCACATTGTTCTGGAAGGAAATCAAGAAGCAATAGATGAAATAGAGGTGAGTTTACGCAACAACAAACTGCAAATCGAAAAGAAACGCAACTCGTGGTGGCGATCAGGATACAAAGGAGGACGTGTAAGTGTTCAAATTCCAGCCACACAACTTAATGCTATGTACCTATCGGGGTCTGGAAGCTTAAAGGGCACCATTCACGCGAGTGATAACCTTAAGCTCGTTGTATCTGGATCTGGGTCATTCAATGCCTCTATTGAAGGGGCTGAAGACATAAATTCAACGATCTCAGGTTCAGGAGATATAACTATTTCTGGAAGCTGCGAACACTTAAAGCTTCAAGTCTCAGGTTCAGGCTCTCTTCGTGCAGAAGATTTATCAACCAAAACAGCCGAAGTGAAAATCGCAGGATCCGGTAATGCGCGATTAAACGTTAGCGAACGCCTAATGGCCTCAGTGGCAGGATCAGGTAATGTGATTTATTACGGTAATCCCTCTAAAGTTGAAAAGAGTGTAGCGGGATCGGGACGCATCCGTTCTGCGAATTAAAGCCTCAAGCACGTACCACATAGCGACGTAAACGAGCCAATAAAAAGGCTCCAACTAAAAAGAATATCCCTAAGAACAAGGCAGCTCCACGCATGCTTCCGGTCAATTGGGCGATATATCCAAATATAAAGGTGCCGATGACAATACCCACCTTTTCTGCGACCTCGTAGAAACTAAAATAAGAAGTGGTGTCCTCGGTTTCTGGAAGGTTTTGGGAATAGGTAGAGCGCGATAGGGTTTGAATGCTTCCCATCACGAGGCCTACCCAGCCCGCTGCCAGATAGAAATCCATAGGTGTCTTTACAAAATAGGCATACACGCAGAGAAGCATCCAGATTGCGTTAATCACGATCAACATGCTGATGTTGTTCAATCGCTCCGCTAGCCTTCCTGTGAGCATAGAACCGAGCATCGCAACAAGCTGAATGAGCAAAATACTGAGAATTAGTCCAACGGTTCGTTGATTATCTGAACCCCAATCAATCTCTTGCTCTCCAAAGTAAGCTGCAATGAGTAGTATGGTTTGTACGGCCATACTATACACAAAAAAAGCCCAGAGGTACTTTCTTAGAAAGAGTTGGGTAGCAATCTCTGTACGCACCTTTTTCAACTCATTGAATCCGCCTAAAATCAATTGCTTTCGCGCTCCTTCTTTTTTATAGCCCTTAGGCATATGTTTAAACGTATACTGACTAAAGACAATCCACCAAAGCCCAACGGTAATAAACGAATAGCGCATTGCCATCACCTCAGCCGGATGATCTCCCACTCCCACAATACCAAAAAGCTCAGGACGCATCACCATCGCTAAATTGACAAGTAATAGCAGTACACTGCCGATATACCCAAGAGAAAAGCCTCGAGCACTTACACGGTCTTGTTGTTCCTTGTAGGCAATATCCGGTAGATACGAATTGTAAATAGCGATACTTAACCAAGAACCTACTAAACCAAAAAAATAAAAGAGTAAGCTGAGATAAATATGGTCTAATGAAAACCAATAAAGACCAATACACGAAAGCGCCCCTAAATAGCAGAAAAATTTCAAGAACACCTTTTTATTTCCAAGGTAATCCGCGACCCCAGAGATGAATGGCGTCGCTAATGCAATTAGAACAAAAGCGGCAGAGCTCAAATAGCTAATCAGCGGACCACGTGCGATCATCGTACCGAAAACTTCTACCTCTTCAACTTCTGAAAGCCTAAAAAGAGCGCCGTAGAAAATGGGGAAAACCGCTGAAGAAATAACAAGACTATATACCGAATTAGCCCAATCGTAAAACGCCCAAGCCTTTAAGACCTTCGGCGACCCTTTTTCAAAAGCTACATTCTCCATCGCGTTAGATTAGTGCGTTTGAAAATACAAATTCTAATTGAACCCTGACTCTGGCCTAATTTTTGAATTAAAGAAATAAAAAACATGAAACCATTTGTCATCTTTTCTGCCTTCCTTCTTTTACTAGGATGCACCGGTCCTGAAGGACCTGTAGGACCCCCGGGACCAACTTTGTTTTCACAAGTTTTCGAGTTCGAAGTAGACTTCACTCCTTCAAACAGCTACGAAGTTTATATTGAATTTCCGCAAGAAATCGAAGTGTTTGAAGCAGACCTTGTTCTTGTATTCTTGGCTTATGAAACCACAGATTCAAATCAAGGAATTCAACAGGTTTGGCGCCCACTTCCTCAAACGATTTTTACGCCATCAGGTCTATTGCAATATCAATACGATCACACTTTTAGTGACATGAGGCTCTTTGTCGAGGCAGATTACAGCCTGAATAATGCCTCTGAAGCAGACCTGCTCAATCAGCGATTCAAGGTGGGTGTGGTTCCGGCGGCTTATGCTCAAGACATTCAAGGACTCAACGCCTTGAGCGATGCTGATTTTTTGCTTCTTTCGCCGTAATTTTAAAAAAAATAAAGCATGAAAAAGAACCTATTCATCCTGCTTTTTTGGGCCAGTTTGGGGATACTCAGTGCGCAAGAGAAATCGAGCGCTACGCGCTATGAAGTATTCAAAACCGATGAGCAGTGGAAAAAACAGCTAAATGGATTAGAGTATTACGTTTTAAGACGTGGGGGGACCGAATACGCCTTCACAAGTGATCTATTAGATGAAAAACGCAAGGGTACTTATGTGTGCGCTGGATGCGGCAATGCCCTTTTTAGATCTGAATACAAGTACGATTCAAAAAGCGGATGGCCCTCGTTTGATCGACCCATAGAAGGGGCTTTGGAGTTCGATGTAGATTACGATATCGGCTACGAGCGCACAGAAGAAAAATGCGCCAAATGTGGCTCACATTTAGGCCATGTATTTGATGACGGACCCCGAGATACTACCGGAAAACGTCATTGTATTAACGGAGTTGCCCTAAAATTCATCGCAGATGTCGATAAATAATCCCCTAAAGCTTGATGAAGAGGAATTGAAGCAACGCCTCACCCCTATCGCCTATGCAGTTTTAAGACACGGCGCAACTGAAACTCCCTACTCCGGAGCGTATAACGAGCATTACGAGACAGGAGACTACCACTGTGTAGCCTGTGGCGCTAAGCTCTTTGAAAGCACTTCAAAATTCGAAAGCGGCTGCGGATGGCCCGCTTTTGATGCCGCCGTTGAGGGCGCCATTACCTATCTCAGAGATCATTCTCATGGAATGATTCGCACCGAAACGCGCTGTTCAAGCTGTGATTCGCATCTCGGACACGTATTTGAAGATGGTCCAACAGCTACAACAGGTAAACGCTACTGCATTAATTCTGTATGTCTCGAATTTCGTCCAATACGTTGAATCGTATGCAGGGTAATGATTACTTTTGGGCCTCTAATTAAAGTGAACTGATGCAAGCATTTGACCTCATAGTACTCGGAAGCGGACCAGGTGGATACGTTGCCGCCATTCGCGCGTCTCAACTAGGTTTAAAAACCGCCATTGTTGAAAAAGAAAATCTAGGTGGAGTGTGCCTTAATTGGGGATGTATTCCTACCAAAGCCTTATTAAAGTCTGCACAAGTTTTCGAGTACCTGAATCACGCTGAAGATTACGGACTTTCAGCTTCAGGAGTATCATACGACTTCAACAAAGTGGTTGATCGTTCAAGAGGCGTTGCTGACGCTATGAGCAAAGGCGTTCAGTTTTTGATGAAAAAGAATCAGATCACGGTTATAGACGGATACGGAACGCTGCTTCCAGGAAAAAAAATAAAGGTTACTGGGGCTGAAAAGGAACAAACCATCAGTGCTTCTCATATCATTATCGCAACAGGGGCCAGAAGTAGAGAACTCCCAAGTCTACCACAAGATGGCGTTAAGGTGATTGGATACAGAGAAGCCATGACCCTCAAAACCCAACCCAAAAAACTTATCGTAGTCGGTAGCGGAGCCATTGGGATCGAATTCGCATATTTCTACAATGCGATGGGAACCGAGGTGACCGTTGTTGAGTATCAGCCAAATATCGTTCCGGTTGAGGACGAAGAGGTTTCTAAACAATTAGAGCGCAGCTTTAAGAAGTCTGGAATCTCCATCAAAACAGGTACCGAGGTCACTAAAGTAGACACTCAAGGCGATGGAGTTAAGGCAACCTTGCGCTCAAATGATAAGGAAGAGGTTCTAGAAGCAGATCTCGTATTGTCAGCGGTAGGTATCAAATCGAATATTGAAAATATTGGTCTCGAAGAGGTTGGTATTACGGTCGATAGAGACAAGATCGTGGTCGATGAGTTCTATCAAACCAATGTACCAGGTTACTATGCTATTGGAGATGTAACTAAAGGGCAAGCCCTTGCTCATGTGGCTTCAGCTGAAGGAATTCTCTGTGTTGAAAAAATAGCTAATCTTCACGTAGAACCACTAGACTACCAAAACATTCCAGGATGTACCTATTGCAGCCCTGAAGTGGCGTCAGTAGGTCTTACCGAAAAACAGGCCAGAGAACAAGGGTACGATATCAAAGTAGGAAAGTTCCCTTTTTCGGCAAGCGGTAAAGCCAAGGCTTCAGGAAATTCAGACGGATTCGTAAAAGTCATCTTCGACGCAAAATACGGTGAATGGCTAGGATGCCATATGATTGGTCAAGGAGTCACCGATATGATAGCAGAAGCGGTAGTCGCGCGAAAGTTAGAAACCACAGGACACGATATCCTTAAGACAGTGCATCCTCACCCTACCATGAGCGAAGCAGTGATGGAAGCGGTAGCAGCAGCCTACGACGAGGTGATTCACCTATAAGAAAGACTGTAGGGCTAGGCGATAACTAGATAGGCCAAACCCGATAACGATACCTTTTGCGTTTGGAGCGATATAGGATTGATGCCTAAATGTTTCACGCGCATAAGTATTCGAGATATGCACCTCGATCACAGGTGCAGGGACTGCCGCCACAGCATCAGCGATTCCGACCGAAGTATGTGTGTAAGCTCCTGCATTTAAGACAATTCCTTGATGAGAATAGCCAAAATCTTGAATAGCAGTTATCAGTTCACCTTCTACATTAGATTGAAAATAATCGATTTCAAGCGTGCCAAACTCTTTACGCAGGTCTTTTAAAAAGGCTTCGAAGTCTTGTGATCCATACACTTCAGGTTCTCTTTTACCCAGTAGATTGAGGTTTGGACCGTTTATTACTGCTATCTTCATACTGCTAAAATAGACGCTTTCAATGAATTGGAAACAAGCCATTGATGATTATATGTTATTCTTGAAGATCGAGCGTTCGAGCAGCGAGGCCACCCTGGCAAGCTATCGATACGACCTCGAGCACCTTGCAAATTTCAGTGTAGCCTCGTTATCTAAGACGAATCCAACATCGATTCAAACTACCGATCTTAAGGAATTCATAAAAGAAGTGTCTGCATTATTAAGTGCACGATCACAAGCAAGAATGCTATCCGCCATCAAGGGATTTTTCAGCTACCTAGAATTTGAAGGGTACCGTCAAGACAATCCTTCCAACCTACTTGAAACACCAAAGATTGGCAGAAAGCTACCCGTGCACCTCACACCAGAAGAGATTAGTAATTTTTTCGATGCTATTGATCTCAGCAATCCTCATGGGTACCGAAATCAAGCCATTTTTGAATTGCTTTATGCCTGCGGCCTTCGCGTTTCTGAACTCGTACAACTAAGACTATCTGACTTGTACTTCAAAGAAGATTTCATAAAAGTGACAGGTAAAGGCAATAAGAGCAGGTTGGTCCCCATCCAAGACCTTAGCAAAGAACGGGTGCAACGCTATCTCGACCTTCGCATCACCACATACCAACCGCAACAAGGCCATGAAGACACCGTATTTCTCAACCGTAGGGGAAAACAACTGACGCGTGCCATGATTTTCACCCTAACCAGAGAAATCGCTGCTAGGGCTGGGATCAAAAAAACCTTGAGCCCGCACACGTTTAGACACTCCTTTGCTACCCATATTCTAGATAATGGCGGAGACCTTAGGGCTATACAGCTAATGTTAGGTCATCAGAGTATTACAACAACCGAAATCTACCTACACAGCAGTGCCGAAAAACTCAGAAGTACTCTTGAAATGCTGCACCCCAGATCAGGTTTAAATCAAGATTCTACCTCCTAAATCGTTACATTTAAAAAAAATTAAACCTCATGAAACACCTCTTTCTCGCCATCGCATTTTTGTGCACAGGCTTTATCTCTGCCCAGAAATACAATCTCTTGTCACAACACATCGACGAGCGCATAGAAACCTACGAATCGGTAGCCATGCAAATCTACAATTGGGCCGAGATGGGGTATCAAGAAGTGCAGTCTAGTGCGTTGCTTAAAGAAACCCTAGAAAAAGAAGGATTCACCATTACGAGCGGAGTTGCAGGAATACCGACGGCTTTTGTAGCTGAATATGGGACTGAGGGGCCTGTCTTAGGGATCTTAGGAGAATTTGATGCTTTGCCAGGAATTTCACAAAAAGCAGTGCCCTATCGCGAAAGCGCCAATACAAGGGGCGGCCACGCCTGTGGCCATCACCTTTTCGGAACAGCCTCGACTGCGGCGGCAATCGCTATTAAATCATGGCTTGAAGAGACAAAAACAGCGGGTATCATACGCTTTTATGGAACCCCTGCAGAAGAAGGTGGTGGAGCAAAAGTGTACATGGCTCGTGAAGGCTTATTTGACGATGTAGATGTCGTCTTACATTGGCATCCTGGGGCTTCAAATCAAGTCAATGAAGCTGCAGCCCTTGCCAACATATCGGCCAAATTCAGGTTTAAAGGAATTTCAGCTCACGCTGCCGCCGCACCAGATCGCGGTAGATCTGCACTAGACGCGGTTGAGGCCATGAATTATATGGTGAATTTGATGAGAGAACACGTTCCGCAAGAAGCGAGAATACACTACGTGATCACTGATGGAGGCAAAGCGCCAAATGTAATTCCTGACTTTGCCGAGGTTTACTATTACTCACGCCATCCAAGACGCGATGTGGTAAAGTCTATTTTTGATCGCATTGTGAAAGCAGCTGAGGGAGCCGCACAAGGAACAGAAACCGAAATGAGCTATGAAATCGTCAACGGGGTGCACGAGCTACTGCCCAATGAAACCCTTGAGCGTTTGGTGCATGAAAGTATGACCTCTATCGGTGGATACACCTATACCGCACAAGAGCGAGAGTTTGCGGAACAAATCGCCCAGTCGATGGACATCGAATTGAATGAATCTATTGCTAAGCAAGTACTTCCCTACCAAAAATCTCAAGGTGCCTTCGGATCAACTGATGTGGGCGATGTCAGCTTTGTGGCACCCACAGTTGGATTTAGAACGGCTACATGGGTACCCGGCACACCCGCGCACTCCTGGCAAGCAGTGGCCGCCGGAGGAACGGGTATCGGTGTAAAAGGAATGGCTCTTGCCGCCAAGACATTGGCATTAAGTGCGGCGAAGCTTTATAAAAGTCCTCGGGTAATTGAAATGGCTAAAAAAGAATTTGAAGAACGCAGAGGAAAAGACTTTAAATACGTTCCTCTTTTAGGAAATCGTCCTCCAGCCTTGGACTACAGAAATTAAGCGATTCTTTAATACGGGGCGTCTTCGGAGTTTTCGTCGGTATCATCCGTGACATCGTCGATCCTAAATCTGCGCTTCTTGTGGTCTTCGTTATAAGCTGCTAATTCTTCTTCAGGAATCACCTTTAAGAAAGACGGATGCTGCTCGATAGCAAATTCTAAGCGCTCTATAATCTGATCGACCGGATCGTTTTCGTAGTCGATTTCAAGGGGCTCCTTGATGATCATTGATTGCAGAATCCCTTTCTTTTTGATATAAATTCCTTTGCGGTCAAAAGAACGTCTAAAGCCATCAATAACAATAGGTACTACGATTGGCTTATAGGTTTTAATAATGTGCGCTGTCCCCTTTCTCAAAGGCTTCCATGGCCGAGTCGTTCCCTGCGGAAAGGTAATCACCCATCCGTCTTTAAGCGCTTTACCGATGTTAGAGATGTCGCTCATTTTTACCTGACGATTGACCTCTTGACCGCCAGCACGCCAGGTGCGTTCAATACTTATTGAACCTGCATAGGCCAGAATTTTAGCTAATAGACTCCCCTTCATCGTCTCTTTGGCCGCGATGTAGTAAATGTTCAACTTAGGATTTAAGAGGTAGCTTACATTTTTAATCGAATCTTCTCGACCTTTTAAACTGGCATTGAAAACATGAAACATCGCCACCACGTCTGCAAAATAGGTTTGGTGGTTACTCACAAAGAGCACATTCTCTGAAGGCAAATCTCTCAACACCTGTGAACCCTCAATCTTAAGCGTATTAAATCGCTTGTATCTAGCATGAGTGACAAATCCGGCGAAAATGATGAGTAACCTCTTCAACAAGAGGTTATGTCCAAAAGGGTTTTGCTTGAATAAGGGCATAAAAATTGCTAAGTTGTGGATTCAAAAATTCCCCTTAGCACGATCAAAAGTACAAAAGCTTTACATATGCGAATTGGCGGTCTACTCTGCAGTATACTCGTGGTACTCTCCTGTTCCGACGCACCTAAATCTAACACAGCAAATACTTCTTCATCGACTACAACTTCGACTACACCCTTAGCACCTGAATCACAGGAGGCTACTGAGCTGAAAGCAGAAGAGAAAGACGAAAAAGAACCGTTTGTTCTTGATGAAGAGAACGCTATTCCGTTCTTTTTTGAATACCAAAAAAACCTCAAAGAGCGGTTTGTAACTTTTGAAACCTCAATGGGAGAATTTACCGTTGAACTTTTTGAGGATGTACCCTATCACCGCGCAAACCTAATTTATCTAGCGAAGAAGGGCTACTTCGATGGAACGCAATTTCACAGAGTGGTTAAAGACTTTATCATTCAAGGTGGAAACACTGATAACCGCGAAATTGCCAGACGAAGGGTGCGTATCGGTCGCTACCTCTTACCTCCAGACACCGACAAAGGACATTCGCACCATAGAGGAGTAATATCCATGCCGAGTAGTGATATTAACAACCCGCATAAACTCGCATCTCCCTACGAGTTCTTTATTGTGGTAACGAACCCCGGATCTTACCACCTAGACGGAAATTACACCGCCTTTGGTTCAGTCAGTAAAGGGATGGATGTGGTGGATGCCATTAACCAGGTCGAAGTTGACCAAGGCGATTGGCCTATGCAGAACGTTTACATCTTAAAGGCTACCGCTCACTAAATATTAGGCCTCTAAAGGTGTCCAATTCGTTTCGTAAGACGTAAACGCCTCAACAATAATTTGAATACAGCTATCGATCTGTTCCTTAGTAATCACTAGTGGAGGTGCAAAGCGTATGATGTTTCCGTGTGTCGGCTTCGCCAACAAGCCCTTTTCCATCATACTTAGGCACAGATTCCAAGCGGTTTCACTTTCAGGATGATCGGCAATGACAATAGCGTTGAGCAATCCTTTACCCCGAATCTGTTTGACAAGTTTAGAAGTGCTGAGCGCCTCGTTCAATGAACTTCTGAAATACTCCCCTAACCCAAAGGCATTCTCAGCAAGCTTTTCATTCTTAATAACCTCAAGGGCAGCAATGGTAACGGCTGAAGCCACGGGGTTTCCGCCATACGTACTACCGTGAGAACCCGGTGTAATCACCTCCATGATCGCATCATCGGCCAATACAGCTGAGACCGGATAGGCTCCGCCTGAAATAGCCTTTCCTAAGATCAATACGTCAGGTTTCACCTCTGGAGTCGCGCTACAATGGCGATCTGTACAATTACATGATCCGCAGGTGGCTAGTAGTTTTCCTGTGCGCGCAATTCCGGTTTGAATTTCATCAGCAATAAAGAGCACATTATGCGTCTTACAGAGCGCCCTGCATGCCGAGAGATAGGCATCGTCAGGTACGTGAACACCGGCCTCTCCTTGAATGGGTTCTACAAGAAATCCGATCACGTTGGGATGTGATTTTAATACCTCTTCAAGAGCGTTGGCATCGTTGTAGGGTATTTGAACAAAGCCTGCAGTAAATGGGCCGAAGCCTTTTCTAGCCCCTTGATCTGAAGAAAACGAAATAATGGTTGTAGTCCTTCCATGAAAATTCTGCTCACACACCACAATAACCGCATCATCTTGTGAAATTCCTTTCTTCTCATACCCCCATCGACGAGCTATTTTGAGTGCCGTTTCTACCGCTTCAGCACCTGAATTCATCAGAAGCACCTTATCAAACCCAAAAGTCTGAGCTAAATACTGTTCGGTTTCACCAAGCTTGTTATTGTAAAACGCTCTAGAGGTGAGGGCGAGTGTTTTTGATTGTTCAACCAAAGCCTCCACAATTTTTGGGTGGCAGTGTCCTTGATTCACCGCTGAATAGGCCGAAAGAAAATCAAAATAGCGCTTGCCTTCTGTATCCCAGACATGTACCCCTTCTCCTTTTGCCAAGACTACCGGAAGTGGATGGTAATTGTGCGCTCCGTATTGATGTTCTAATGCAATAGCTTCTGATGCTGAAATTCCCATAGGTCTATTTTTGTCCCGCAATTTACGGCAATTCAACGGCTAGAACGAATTACCTTTGCCCGCATGGGAAGAAGAACTAACATTATTTTACCTCAAGTCACTATTGAAGGAAT
>CAJXTX010000033.1 GCA_913060705.1 uncultured Bacteroidota bacterium
TTTTCCGTCGGTAATAATCACTTTAGAGTTCACAGAATTCGAAAGTTTCATGAAAGCTTCTATACTTCGAATTTTGATGATTTCATCGGTTAAACCTTCCGACAGTATTTTTTGTGCATCACGCTCACCGGTAGCTTCAATGATTTTTCGCTCTGCCTCAAGTTTGGATTGTTCGAGTACGAATACCATCCGCATCGCATCTTGCTCTGCTTGTAATTTCTGTTCAATAGAAGTAGAGAGCCTGCGTGGGAGTTGGATACTTTTCATAAGCACGGCTTCAATGATGATACCCTTTTGTTTTAGATTTTCATCCATCTTTTGGCGGATCGCTTCTTCAATATCTGCCCGTTTTCCGGAGTGCATGTCTTTTGCGAAGAATTGTGAGCACACGTCTGCCGAAGCCGATCTAAAGACGCTCGCAATAATGGCACGATATTCAGGACCAATAGATTGGAGTACTTGTGGGACTTTCTCGGTCTCAAGGCGGTACAAGATTGAAATTTCAGAATCTACACTTAGACCTTCTTTACTCGGAAGGTTAAGATTCATTTCTAGGTTGTTGGTCTGAATAGATTCTTTAACCACTTTAGAGAAAATGGGATTATAAACAACCACTCCCTCTGTTTTCACTCCGTCTTGAAAATTTCCGAATCGTTGTTTGATTCCGGCCTCACCTGGCCTAATCACTGCACAACTGGTCAGCAAAACTGACCCTAAAGCAAGAATAAAAATGTTTCTCATAGCGTTTTTATTTATAAAGTTACGCTCGAGAAAGCATTTAAAATCATTTAAGTTTTTTATTATTAATATAAAATAATTTTATTTTAAAATCTCTTCTAAATCCGAGACAGAATTATTTAGGTTTTCCTGGAGCCAAGGGATGTTAAAATTTTGGTTTTGAAGTGCATAAAAGCACCTAATAACTTAACTTGAAGGTCAAATTCTTTTGATATGGCGCAGTATTCTCTGTATGTGAACGGGGTACAAAAAACGGTCGATGTTGACCCTTCTACTCCAATGCTATGGGTGTTAAGAGATCACCTTGATTTAGTAGGAACGAAATTCGGATGCGGTATCGCTCAGTGTGGTGCCTGTACCATCCACCTCAATGGAACTGCTGTACGTTCGTGTCAGCTTCCGGTTTCAGCAGTGGGTAATGGCGAGATCGTCACCATTGAAGGTATTTCTGAAAATGGAGACCATCCGGTGCAACTCGCCTGGATAAAAGAGGATGTTCCGCAATGCGGATACTGCCAAGCCGGTCAAATCATGTCGGCAACGGCATTACTGAAACAAAACCCGAATCCAACCGATGAAGAAATCGAGGCTGCAATGGCCGGTAACCTTTGCCGTTGTGGAACGTATATACGAATTAAAAAAGCGGTAAAAGAAGCCGCATCAAACCTATAATCATAGTGTTATGGCGAACAAGAACGTAAACAACAGTAGACGATTTTTTATCAAGAGCTCGCTTTTAGCAGGAGGAGGTATGATGCTTTCTTTTCCGATGCTAGAGGCCTGTAATTTTTCACCCGAGCAGGTGGCGACCATGCCAAAAGAATGGTTTGAGATCAATGGCTATCTTAAAATTGCCGATAATGGACTGGTGACGATTATGTCGCCCAATCCCGAAATCGGTCAAAACGTGAAGACTTCTATGCCCATGCTCATCGCAGAAGAGCTGGGTTGCAATTGGGACGATGTTAGCGTAGAACAGGCACCATTGAATTCCAATAAATTTTTCCATCAGATGGCGGGCGGAAGCACCTCGATTAGTGCAGCATGGACGCCATTGCGTAAAGCCGGCGCCACAGCACGAGTCATGCTTACCAAAGCCGCAGCAACCGCTCTTGAGGTAGAGGCCTCAGAATTGCGCGTCGATAAGGGAACCATTTATCACGACGCCTCTGGGCGATCGATCGGATTTGGCGAGGTGGCATCAGCAGCTGCGGTATTAGATGTCCCAGAAGAGGTGGCATTAAAACCCGTCAAGGATTTTAGCATTATTGGTACTTCGCGTAAAAATGTAGATGCGAAGAAAATTGTAACTGGAGAATCACTCTTTGGTATTGATTACAAAGAGCCCGGAATGCTGTATGCGGCCATTATTCATCCGCCTGCATTTGGATTAAAAATTAAGTCTTTTGACGCCTCGAGAGCCTTGGCGATGCCTGGTATTACGGATGTTTTTCAATTTGAAAATTACCGTGAAGGGCAAGCAAAAGGGGCCTTTGATTTGAAGGCTCATCAGACCCAAATTGCAGTTGTAGGTAACTCTACCTGGGAGGTCTTTCAAGCGAAAAAACTAGTCGATGTTTCTTACGAAGAGGCTGGCGATCAGGTAAATGAGTTGAGCTTTTTCGGACGAACCAATACGGTAAAATGGCCAGCAGGACTCGAAAGCACGCGTCAACACAAAGAGCAAATGAATGCTGCCGAGAAGGGACCCAAGCGTACCGAGCGCAAAGACGGAAATCCTGAAGCTCAATTTGCTGCTGCGGATCAGATACTAGAGCGAACCTATTACGCTCCTTATTTGGCACACAACACCCTTGAGCCCTTGAACTTCTTTGCAGATGTGAAAGAGGATTCGGCGCGTTTTGTCGGCCCGATACAATTGCCAGAGATTCTTGAACCGGCCTTAGCGGCGCGTTTTGATCTGCCGGTTGAAAAGGTAGATATCATGATGACGCGCATCGGAGGAGGGTTTGGTAGAAAGCTCTACGGTCACTTTATGCTTGAGGCCGGAGTAATCTCTCACACTATTGGCAAGCCGGTTAAGTTAGTGTATACCCGTGAAGATGATATGTCTGCGGGTGCGTATAGACCCTCTTACCAAGTTACCTATCGGGCAGCGATTAAGAATAACGAAGTAACTGCTGTGCATGTTATTGCAGGTGGACTTCCAGAAAGTCCGTTGGCGGCAAATCGTTTTCCAGCAGGGGCATTCGACCACTACCAAGCCGATTCGTGGACTATTGATTCAAATATCACCACTGGAGCCTTTAGAGCCCCTCGGTCAAATTTCATGGCAAGTGCCGAGCAGAGTTTTATCGATGAAATGGCAGAGGCAATCGGAAAAGATCCGCTCGATTACCGTATAGCACTTCTAGAGCGCGCCAAATCGAATCCAGTCGGAGAGCGCAATGATTACGATGCCGAACGCTATGCCGGAGTACTGCGCTTGGTGAAAGAAAAGGCCAATTGGGAAACTCCAAAACCAGGCGTACATCGTGGAGTTGCCGCCTATTTTTGCCATGCTTCTTATGTAGCCAATGTGGTTGATGTGGTTGTTGAAAATGGCACACCCAAGGTGGACAAGGTCTTTGCAGCCATAGATTGTGGGGTGGTTATTAATCCTGATGCGGCGACCAACCTTGCAGAAGGAGGAAGCGTTGACGGTATAGGGCATGCCATGTATTCTGAGCTCACCTTTAGTGATGGAGCCCCGAATCAGACCAACTTTAATCAATACCGATTGATTCGACACAACGAAGCGCCTAAAGAAGTAGAGGTTCACTTTGTGGAGTCTGATATAGATCCTACCGGGATGGGAGAACCTCCCTTTCCGCCGGTCATGGGAGCGTTGGCAAATGCACTCTACCAAGCTACCGGCAAGCGCCTTTACAAACAGCCTTTTATGGGGTCTCAAGCATAAGCGGATAGTCCATGATCGAAGTTGAGCAGGCACTTTCGCTGATTGATGCCCACGCTTCACCTCTTGGGGTAGAGCAAGTATCTGTTAGTGCCGCCATACGCGGGCGTGTGTTGTCTGAGGCCGTTGTTGCTCCCGTTGATCTTCCTGGTTTTCGTCAATCCTCTATGGATGGCTTTGCCCTGTGTTTTAAAGAAGGGTTAAGCCATTACACCGTTGTAGGTGAAGTCGCAGCAGGTGCTTCAGAAGCGATTGATCTAAGGCCAGGAGAGGCGGTACGGATTTTCACAGGAGCGCGGGTTCCCGAAAATTGTGATCGTGTGATCATGCAAGAGCAGGTGGCCTACACTGGTCAAGTGGCAGAGCTTAAGGCCGATACCCGTTCGGGTCAAAATATTCGTGCAGTAGGCAGTCAAATTCAAAAAGGGCAAATCGTGCTTGAGCACGGATCCAGATTAACTCCTGCGTCGATAGGATTACTGGCTTCTTTAGGGATTGAGACGGTTAGCGTGTATCAAAAGCCCAGTGTTGCCATTGTAGTGACGGGCAATGAATTGGTGGCATTAGGTGAGACCAAAAATGAGGTCCAGGTGTATGAAAGTAACAGTCTAGCTTTACAAGCCGCCCTCGAGGGGCTTGATTTAAAAGTCGAAACGATACTGTTTGCCTCAGACGATCCAGACCATACCGTCGCTCAACTCGCTAAAGCGCTGCAAACCGCTAATTTGGTGCTCATTTCTGGAGGAATTTCTGTGGGAGACTACGATTATGTCGCAGATGCTTTGAAGTCTATTGAAGTCGATTCGGTGTTTTACACGGTGCGACAAAAACCAGGCAAGCCCCTATTTTTTGGTAAGAAAGGTGAACAAGCAATCTTTGCACTCCCCGGTAACCCGGCCTCAACACTGACCTGTTTTTATGTCTACGTCAAACGCTATTTAGAGCATATTCAGGGTCAGTCGCCAACCGAGATGCTCCTTACACTCGAGACCCCTATTGAAAATAGGTTTGGTCGTGCCTTATTTGTTAAGGCCCAGCGCTCAGGAGGAGCAGTGACGCCAATAGATGAATTTAATTCGGCAACCCTCATGAGTTTTGCAAAGGCGAATGCACTTATTTACGTGCCCGCGGATACTGCTCGAATCGAGGCTCAAACAAAGGTAAAAGCGATCGCATTATAGGTTATGGTTGAAGGGGTGCACATCGGATTCTTGATACTCTTACCTATTGTCGCCTTTTTGTATTCGAGCGTCGGCCATGGGGGTGCCAGCGGCTATTTGGCGCTTATGGCCCTGTTTGCTTTTGAGACGGTCTTTATGAAGCAAACGGCCCTCACACTCAACCTCTTCGTGGCCGGAATAGCTTTTCTTCATTATTTCAAGGCAGGGTATTTTAACTGGCGTATCTTTTTGTGGTTTGCCTTAGGCTCGGTTCCTGCCGCCTACCTTGGAGGAACTATCGATCTTGATCCAGTACTCTACAAACGCATTTTAGGACTACTGTTGTTGGTATCGATGATCCGTATGCTTATGAATCTGAGAGAGGCTGAAACTCCGCCAGCACAGGTACGGATTGTTCCAGCCATAGGTTTAGGGGTGGCTATTGGATTGTTTTCAGGACTCATAGGTATTGGAGGCGGTATCATACTTACCCCTGTTTTGATCTTGTTGCATTGGGCGCGTATGAAAGAGGCAGCAGCTGTTTCGGCACTTTTTATTTGGGTCAATTCAGCAGCTGGACTCACAGGCCAATGGTATGCCGGTGCACAATTTGACCCGAACACCTGGCTATTTGTAGCCCTGGCCATTACCGGAGGGTTTGCCGGAGGCTATGTCGGAAGCTCGCGCTGGAGCAATCGCCTATTGACGTATTTCTTAGTGGGGGTTCTCGGAATCGCCGCGGTAAAACTATTTTTGATCTAATGGAATTCAGATTGAATTTTTACGGCCCTTTAGAAGAACGCTTCGGAGCGCACAGGACCATTCAGCTTGAAGAAGGCATCCGCTTTTCTGAGCTTCGCAAGGAACTCGAAGGGGCTTTTAATGGACTCGATGCTTATCCGTACACCCTAGCGCAAGATGGATCCATGAAATCAGACGAAGAAGAGTTGAGTAGAGGTGTTATTGAAGTATTTCCACCATTTTCAGGAGGATGAACACGCGATACGATCGACATATGAAGCTCAAGGGATGGAGTGCTCAGGCTCAAGAGCAGCTGCGAACCGCTCATGCAGTGGTTGTGGGTGCCGGCGGTCTCGGTTCTGCGGTATTGCCCTATTTGGCTTCTGCGGGAGTGGGTAAAATCACCATTGTGGACTACGACCGTGTTTCGCTTTCTAATTTGCAACGGCAGGTACTTTATGCTGAGGAAGATGTTTCTCAATTAAAAGTGGAGGTAGCGGTAGAAAAGCTAAGTGCCCTGAACAGTGAGATTGAACTCGTTGGTATTTCTAAGCCGTTCGAGCCGCATACTGCCGAGAATATCGTAGGCGGATGTGACTTGGTCATCGATTGTACCGATAACTTCCGTACCCGTTATTTGATCAATGATGCCTGCGTGCGTACTGATGTTCCCTTTATTTTTGGAGCCCTCTATACTTATAGCGGACAAATGGCGGTCTGCAATTACAAGGGCTCGGCGACCTACCGCTGCCTGTTTAAAGAACCGCCTACCGATGCAGCGATTCCAAATTGCGCAGAAATTGGGGTCTTTTCGCCTTTAGTGGCCTTGATAGGTTCGCTCATGGTGGCTGAAGCCTTGAAGGTCTTGGCGGGCTTAGAATCGGTTCTGACGGGCAGACTCATTACTTACGATCTTTTAACCCATCAGCAACAGGCCTTGGCATTTAAGGCAGATGTGAAGGCTATTGCCCAGATCAAAAACTTGAACCGCATTGAGCCGATCGCCTTAGACGACTGCGATTGGAACGATCAAACGCTCTACCTCTCGGATCTCGACACCTTGAAAGATCCGCTTTTCATAGATGTAAGAGAACTAAAAGAAGTCCCATTGGTGGAACACGCTTTGGTAGTGAAACGCTCATCAGACCAGTTGTTGCAGAGTGATGAGCAGCTGCTAAAAGGCAAGCGACCGTTGGTGTTGTTCTGTGCCACTGGAAAAAGAGCTCGCCGTTCTGCACTGAAAATTGAGCGCGAAAACGTATATTACCTTAAGGAAGAAATTGAAGATTTTATCCATTATTTGAATCAAATGAAGCATGACTAAGTCGGTAAAATCCATACTCATTGAAGGACCCATTGATCCTGAAAAAATAAAAAAATCAATTCAGGCACATCAACCCAA
The DNA here is from genome assembly GCA_913060705.1 of uncultured Bacteroidota bacterium. GTDB lineage: Bacteria > Bacteroidota > Bacteroidia > Flavobacteriales > Flavobacteriaceae > UBA3478. The sequence continues at coordinate 6,959 of CAJXTX010000033.1, forward strand.
AACGCAAATAGGAGCGCATTCTATTTTTTTGGGTCAGGTACGTGAAGATGAGGTGGGGGGTAAAAAAGTAAGTGCCATTTCGTACAGCGGTCAAGTTGAAATGATCAACGCGATAGCGCATGATATTAAAGAATCGCTCTTTGAGAAATTCGATATCACCTGCGCCCATGTCTATCACAGTATAGGGCAGGTAGCGGTAGGAGAGATTTGTTTTTTTGTCTTCGTCTCTTCAGGTCATCGACAGGCAGTTTTTGAGGCCCTGCCTTATTTTGTTGACGAACTTAAGGCTAAGCTGCCGGTCTTTGGTAAAGAGATATTTGAAGACAATACCCATCAGTGGAAAGTAAATACCTAATTCATGGTCGATATCACACATAAAAATACCACGTTAAGGATTGCAGTTGCATCGGCCACAGTCACTGTGAGTTCTGAGGCTACAGTAAAAGCCATTAAAGAGGGCCGTGTTCCGAAGGGAGATGTTTTTGAGATGAGTAAGGCGGCAGGATTGCTTGGAGTGAAAAAGACGCCTGAGCTTTTGCCCGATTGCCATCCGATTCCTATCGAGTATACCGGATTTTCTTATGAGATCGACGGGCTTCAGATTCACATTCAGTGTGAGGTTAAAACCATTTACAAAACAGGAGTAGAGGTTGAAGCAATGCACGGCGCCAGTATTGCCGCCTTGAATATGTACGACATGCTTAAACCTCTGGATAAAGGAGTTGAAATAGGTTCTATCAAACTGCTTAGTAAAAAAGGAGGAAAATCAGATCTCAAGACCGCTGCCAACGGACTAAAGGCAGGAGTAGTCATCTGCTCAGATTCTGTTTCTGCCATGAAGGCAGAGGACCGCACGGGTGTGGCTATTCAGAAACGCCTCATCGGTTTGGGACTAGAATGTGAGACCCTAGAGGTGGTTCCTGACGAGAAAGAAGCCATAACATCACAGTTAGCCAAACTGGCTGCTTCAAAATGCGATCTGATTGTTTTTTCTGGCGGTACTGGAGCAGCCCCACGAGATGTGACCTTTGAAGCGTTGAGTCCGCTCATTGAAAAGAGACTTTCTGGGGTCGAAGAGGCTATGCGCAGTTACGGTCAGGCGCGTACCCCAGTGGCGATGTTTTCACGATCGCTTGCCGGAATTTATAAGCAATCGATTGTTTTAGCCCTTCCGGGTTCAACCGGAGGAGCGACAGATTCTCTAAACGCAGTGATGCCGACTTTATTGCATTTAATTGAAGTGATTCAAGGAAAAAGACACGATTGATGAGCACGCCATCTGGCTTATTGTACGACTCCCATCAGCGTTTTCACAACTATTTGCGCATCTCGCTTATTGAGAAATGCAATCTGCGCTGTACCTACTGCATGCCCAGCGCTGGGATTCAATTGAGTCCTAAAGAGAGTCTCATGACCAGTGATGAGGTGTATGAAATTGCTAGGGTTTTTGTACAGCATGGTGTAGATAAAATTCGGTTGACCGGAGGAGAACCTTTATTGCGCAAAGATTTTGGAGCCATACTCGATCGACTGTCTACCCTGGATGCCTCCTTGGCCCTCACCACCAATGGGGTGCTCTTAGACCGTTACATCGATGATTTAAAACGAGCCGGATTGCGCAAGATCAACTTCAGTCTAGACACCCTAAACCCCGAGTCATTTAACACGATCACTCTTCGAGATCAATTTGATCGGGTACACAGTAATCTGCAAAGGGTCATCAAGGAAGGTTTCGATGTGAAGATCAACGCGGTGCTCTTAAAGAACCAAAACGAAGAGGAGATTATTGATTTTATTGAATTAACGAGGAGTCAACCCTTATCTATTCGCTTTATCGAATTCATGCCCTTTCAAGGAAACGCTTGGGATCAATCTAAAACAGTTTCACTAGCCAGTATACTAAAGCGCGTTGAACACTTTTATGGGGCTGCCCAGGTGGAGCGTCTTCAAGACGCCCCGAATGACACGGCTAAGAATTATAAAATTCGTGGGTTTAAAGGAAGTTTTGCGGTGATTAGTACCGTAACCAATCCGTTCTGTGATAGCTGTAATCGTATTCGACTAACCGCCAATGGAAAACTGCGCAACTGCTTGTTCTCAGATAAGGAGCAAGATTTACTATCGGCGCTCCGCTCAGGCGTATCGATCGAACCTGTCATTCAGAAGGCATTACAGCTTAAAAAAGCCGTTCGTGCCGGATTGGATTCTCCAGAGACCTTTGAGGATTACCACACGCATCAGAGCAATCGTTCGATGATCAAGATTGGTGGGTAGCCTTTTTTAATTCCTGGTATTGCGCATAAGTATCGATATCAGTAAGCAGCTCTGAAGGAGTAAAGGCCAAGCAATCGTCCATATGATTTTTTACTACAGGTTTCGCTCCTACATCGCCAACGAGACCCTCAAGCGCATCGAAATACCGTTCGTTAAAAATTACGGGTATACCCTTCCAGCCTTCGGTAGAAACCGATTGTACAATTCCTGCTTGATTTTTCTGGTAATAGTCAATGAGTTCGTTAAGGTAGGTCGAGGTCACAAGGGGTTGGTCAACCGCTAGAATCAAAACCGCTTCAGGTTGGAGGTGCCTAATGGCTGAAATGCCTGCGGCAATAGAGCTTCCCATTCCTTCGTCATAGTTAGGATGACTGATGCGCAAAACCTTTTCGTCTTTCAATTGAGTGGTGATGATTTCCTCATGAGCTCCTAAAACCACAGCAACGGGGTAACCTAGGGTTTGAAGCATTTTAATTTGATGGAGGATGAGGGGGTGTTGGTTCCATTCGAGCAAGGCTTTGGGTTGGCCCATTCTTGAAGAATGCCCCGCTGCTAGTAGTAATGAAACTATTTTAGGCATGAATATTCCCTCTCTTTTTATGGAGTGGCTGTCCGTTTTTTTGCCTTAAAACGGATAAGATTTCACTCAAGATCGAGAGTGCGATTTCTGAGGCAGTTTGTGCACCTATATCGAGTCCTGCAGGACCGCGCAGTAATTCAATAAAGTGATCGTCAGTTTCTGGTTTGTGCTCGAGTAAGGCATCGATCAATCGCTCTCTTCGGTGTGAAGGACCCAGCAGCCCTATGTATGAAGGCTTGAAGCCTGTGAGCTCGAGTAAGTATTGAGTGTCTTTGCTGATGCTGTGTGTCATAAGAACCACAGCGGCATTTTTCGCTATAGGTAAATCACCGACTTCAGAAAATAAGGGGGTAATGAGGCGATAGGCCCCTTCAAAGTATTCGATCGTTTTTTGCTCGTCTGGTGGGGCGACTACATGAACTCTAAAACCAAGCGTGTTAGCCATTTGACTGAGCACGGCGCTATCGTGTTCTGCCCCAAAAATGTAAAGTTCGTGAAGCGGTTCTAAGGCTTGCTCAAAAGTGAATTCCCCTTGAGGCTGATGACTTCCCTTTAACGCATAGCGCTCTGATTCGATGCAGATTTCTGATCCCAACCTTTCATGCGGCCCTAGCTCGAGGCGGTAGTGCGACTTCCAACGAAGAGGGTGCCGTGTGTCAATAGCTTCATTGATACGTTCTATAGTTTTTGAATCAAGTTCTAGTGGTTCAACAAGTAATTTGAGTATTCCTTCACAGCCCAAGCGATAGCGCCCGTCATACTCCATCATCAGGGGTTTCTTTGATTCAAAAACAGGAAGTGATTGACGTAAAATTTCTTTCTCTACACAGCCTCCACTAACAGCACCCACCATGCTATGGTCTTCAGCGATCAACATGCGTACTCCAGGCTTTCGATACGAAGACCCTTCTAGATGTACAAGAGTCACCATCACACAAGACAGATTTCTTGAACGGAACTCCCGATAGGCTTCTAGAATAGCAAGTAATTCGTGCGTCATGAAGTGATTAGTCTTCTTTTTTCAGCGTCGGATAACTCACTCCCAACTGCTCTAAATACGAATCGTATTTCTTTTCGTTGTAAAAGTACTTAGATAAGGCTGGTCTGAAGCGCTCGTCAATTTCGGTATTGAGATAGGTAGGGGCTTCAGTGGTTGCCTCAATCATGGGCTGGTATTTGGTTTCTTTCGTTTGTTCTTCGTTGAAATAGGCCCAGGCCTCTTCTAGAACTGAAGGTTTTGTAAGCATTTCGATTAAGGTCATCGCCTCGACTTGTGCCCCCGCAGTTACCCCTTTGTGAGCGATAGGAGTAGCCATGGCGATGGCATTGCTCCAGTGGTGTCCCGGTAGTCCCGGAATGTTTGACGGAAAGCGTAAGGTAACTGTAGGTAAGGTCCATGAAACATCGCCGATATCGTCACTCCCTCCGCTGACAGGCTTTTCTACCGGAAGTCCGATCGGATTTAATTCGGATGCCAATCCTGGTGTAGTCTTGTTGCCCAACTCTTGTTGAACCGCCTTGGCAAGGGTTTGATCATCCTCTGACCACTCCGGTAAGCCCACCGTTTCAATATTTTTGTACATGGTTTCAGCGATGCTCTTATTGAAGTGTCTAGGCCATGCAGTCCCTAGTATTTTATAGCTCATTTTCGTATCGGTCATGAGAGCAGCTCCTTCTGCGATGTTTTTGGCCGACTCATACATTTCCATGATCCCTTCGTAGGTAACATCTCTGAAATAATACCATATGCTTGATTTAGAAGGCACTACGTTTGGCTGATCTCCTCCGTCTGAAATAATAGAATGCGAGCGCTTGAGCGGATCAAGGTGCTCGCGCTTATAGTTCCAACCAATATTCATCAGTTCTACCGCGTCTGCGGCACTCTTTCCTCTCCAGGGGGCTCCGGCAGCATGAGCGGCATCACCTTCAAACGTAAATTCTACTGAGATCAATCCGGTACCTCTAGAAGCGCCCCATGAGACTCCCATATTGCTGCTGACGTGAGTGAAAATACAGGCGTCGATGTTGTTGAACATGCCGTCTCTCACAAACCATGCCTTTGAGGCGACCAGTTCTTCGGCAATACCTGGCCATAGAATGAGTGTTCCTTCAAGATCATTTTCTTTCATCACCTTTTGAACGGCAAGGGCAGCCGTGATGTTAAGTGGGATTCCCGCGTTGTGTCCTTCGCCATGACCTGGTGCTCCGTCGACGATCGGTTTGTGATAGGCTACTCCGGGATATTGAGAAGCCTTAGGTATACAATCGACGTCGCTCCCAAGAGCGATCACTGGACCTTCTCCACGGCTCCACCGCGCGATCCATGAGGTTGGGATTCCTGAAACGCCGTATTCGATGTCAAATCCGTTTTTCTCGAGTAGCCCTGTAAGGTATTTTGAAGATTCTTTCTCTTGAAATCCGAGTTCTGCAAAGCTGAAGATCTTGTCAACCATGACTTGGCTGAGCTTTTGATTTTCAAGTACTAATTCAGAAGCGCGAGCCTTCATCTTTTCGATGTCCTCGTCGCTAAAGGTTTTCTGAGCTGAGGTGTAAAGCACAGTGCACAGCAGTGTGGAGAAAAGTAGGGTTCGAGAAAGGAGGTTAAGTTTCATAGGTTTAAAGGGTTATGGTTCTTAAATGTACAAGAACTTTGAAAAGAATTGAAGATCGATTTCGGGTCTTTTTCGATTTAAACCTACATTTAAAACACAAAATTAGGATCGATGCTTTCGAAACCTTTGAATCAAAAACTCATCGCTGCGCTCGTGTTTGTCGCGGTGATTGCGGTAAATGCCGCCGCCAATGCGTTGCCGATCAACGGATTCACTACGGGTGAACTTTCTGACCTGTATTTTAATTTGTTTACTCCGGCCGGATTCACCTTTAGTATTTGGGGAGTGATTTACTTCGCGCTGCTAGGGTATGTGCTCTTGATTTTTAGATCAAATCAGTTTTCAAGCACCGAACTGAGTTTCTTGTGGATCGTGAACGGCGCGGCGAATATCGCCTGGATTTTGGCTTGGCACTACCTAAAGATTGCCAGTTCAATGCTGATTATGCTCATTCTATTATTAAGTTTGATTTGGATCACGGACTACCTGCATAAAATCAAAGATCCCGATGGCATCACGCGTTATGTGCGGGCCACCTTTGACCTGTATTTCGGATGGATCACAGTCGCGACCATCGCCAATGCCACCGCGCTGCTTGTGGCAATGGATTTCGACCGTTGGGGCCTGTCGGAGGCCGAATGGACCAGTACGATGGTAGGAGTAGCTGCTGCAGTGGCCGTTGTTGTTTCGCTCCTGCGCAAATCGCTTTGGTACCCATTGCCCATCCTTTGGGCTTTTTACGGTATCTATGCGAAGCACCAGGCAGCATGGGGGTTTCAAAATGCCTATCCTGAGATCCAGACGACCTTACAATGGGCCTTTGGCGCCTTGTTAACTCTAATAATCTTTCAGCAAGTTTTAGCGCTGAGAAAATCGAAGACCGTATGAAAAAGCACTTTGTATTTCTTTTAATCGCATCCTTTTGTGGCACTCTCATGCTTCAGGCCCAAGAGTCGGTAACGGCCGACAAAGCCTACACCAAGCAGATTGAAAAGTTAGCTCGTCGAAGCGAGATAAAGCGTGCTTTTGAGGCGATTGACGCCTTAGAGCCTTACACCACCGCTCAGCATATTGAGCTCACCGAAATTCCGGCACCTCCGTTTATGGAAGAAGAACGTGCAGCTGCTTTTGCCGATAGACTTCGCGCCGCTGGAGTAGATTCGGTATGGATTGATGCAGTCGGAAATGTAATGGGCTTTATAAAAGGCGCAGAGGGTTCAAAGACGGTCGCTTTAAATGCTCACCTCGACACGGTCTTTCCTGAGGGTACCGACGTGACGGTCAAGAAACAAAACGACACCCTATATGCACCGGGTATCGGAGATGATACCAGAGGGTTAGCCATGCTGTTGACGGTTTCAAAGGTGCTGCAAGAGCAAAATCTTAACCCTTCTTCGAATGTCTTAATCGTTGCGACAGTGGGTGAGGAGGGTCTTGGTGATCTTCGCGGAGTAAAAGAGCTCTTCAGTGAACGAGGACCCGGAATTGATTCGTGGATCGCTATTGATGGAGGTGCCATCGGCCGCGTAAACAACAAAGCCTTAGGTTCTTACCGCTACAAGGTAACCTTTGATGGGCCCGGAGGACATTCTTGGGGCGCGTTCGGATTGGCCAATCCCCATCACGCCTTAGGATCTGCCATGCACCATTTCGTAAAAGCAGCGGATACCTACACGAAAACCGGACCGCGTACCAGCTACAATGTAGGCGTCATCGAAGGAGGTACTTCAATCAACTCGGTTCCTTTTAGTTCGAGCATGCTCATCGACATCCGTTCGGTTGAACCTTATCGTCTCGATGAGATGGAAGAACTTTTGAACCAGGCGGTTCAACAAGCGTTGTATGAGCAAAATGAAATTCGAAGAAGAGGGGAGGCACTAACAGTTAGGGTAGAAAAGATCGGAAATCGTCCTTCAGGCGAGCTAGATCCGTCCTTACCGCTTATTCAAAGAGCAATGGCTGCCACTTCGTATTTCGGGGCTGAACCAGAGCTGACAAGAGGATCTACCGACTCAAACATTCCGATTTCTTTAGGCATACCCGCCATTACCATTGGCAGAGGCGGTAGCGGAGGTAATGCGCATTCTCTTGACGAGTGGTGGGTCAATTCAGACGGACAAAAAGCCATTCAGTTGGCGTTTCTTAT
>CAJXTX010000034.1 GCA_913060705.1 uncultured Bacteroidota bacterium
GTTCATGTTCCGGCTTTTTTGAGTGATCATAAAATCCCTTCGGGTTATATAGATAATCAGGCCATGGCCAATGCCTTAAGTGAAATGGTAGTCGAGCGTTACGGGCAAAGTGATCTCATAGAAAAATGGAATTACAATGAACTGTTCTTGAATCACGGATTGATCAAAGAGCTGGGTCTTGATCTGCGTACGGTGCGCGAAAATATTGCAGACATGGTCCTAAAATTAGAGTATGTAGAGCAGGTGTTCACCGCTCACGAACTCGAGCGACTAGGAACCGCAGATCGCATCAAAGAGTTGGTCCGCAATGGTCATAACGCTAAACGATCAGGAGACATTATTTTTACAATGCAACCGGCCTATATCTCGTATTCTCGAACAGGTTCAACACACGGTTCTCCACATATTTACGATACGCATGTACCGCTTCTTTTCTATGGAACGGGTATACCTGAAGGAAGCTCAACCCCTGAGCGCACAGAGATTCCGGATATTGCACCAACATTAGCCGTACTCCTTGGAGTAGGGATGCCTAATGGCACTACAGGGACTCCAATCGAAGATCTGATTGAGGATTAATTTTTACGAAGCGCTTTGAAGAGTTTTCGGTAGCGTATTTTGAGAATGTCTTTACGCGCCTGGTCATCGACCAGGCGCTTTTCTTTTAAAACCGCGCTGAAATAGCCGCCCATCAGAAATATAAACATCCTTATGCTCTTTTTCTTAAAGGCCATTTTCGCTGCACTAAGACCGCTTATCGTTAGATCGTATCCAATATGATAAAAACTCGCACCTCTGTTTACAAGATAGGCTGTGCTGAGGTAATCGTTATTCGTAGGTCGAAGGTGTTCCACTACTAGCGTTTCATCAGTCCGTACACCAAAACCTCTAGCTTCAGCCAGAAGCGTGTCTATGCTGTCCCAGCCTAATGCAGGAAGCAACCCATTGATGGACTCAAAACACGCTTTAGAATATAGCTTGATTGGACCGCGCACATGCTGACGGTTTGAAATGTTTTCGTAGATGAGTTTCCCATTTAACTTGATATGTAATAGACCTCCAATAATGCCTAACTGGGGGTCACTTTTAAAGGCCAGTTCGCAGCGCTCAAAGTAGGCGGGAGGGAGTAAGATATCGGCATCAAATTTTCCGATCAGGTCGTATGGAGTAGCGCTTGTCATGCCTTTGTAAAACGCTCGAATGACCTTTTCTCCTGGAATTTTGGTAGGAGCGGATGAGTGTGAAATGAGTGTGATGAACGCATAGTGATCGGCATAGTGTTTTGCGATCGCTGCACTTTCGTCGGTACTAGAATCGTTAACGAGAACAAGCCGGTCGGGTGGTCTGCTTTGTGAGACAAAGCTTTTGAGACAAGCATCGAGATGTTCAGCTTCATTGTGAAAGGGTAAAATGATGCTGATGCGCATGAGCAGCGATTAGTAGCGGTAAACGATACAATTGAGGTTCATGCCGGCTCCCACACTTGCAAGTAAAATGACATCACCTTTTGAAAGCTGATGCTCTTGATAGGCTCCCCTACGGACCATGTCTAAAAGTATGGGTACTGTGGCCACTGAGTTATTCCCAACCTCTTGAATGTTCATCGGCATAACGTGCTCAGGGGCTTCCGTTTTGTAGTGCCTGTAAAGGCGTTTGACCATGGCCTCATCCATTTTTTCATTGGCTTGATGCAGAAATACCTTTTTCAGCTCTTGAATCGATACTCCAGCTTCATCTAGACATTCAGCCATCGCCTTGGGTACTTCAACTACCGCCAGTTCGTAGACTTTTCTTCCCAGCATTTTGATGTAGCGGGTGTCGTCACCTGGGGCAGCGCAATTTCCCTTACCGAAAAACAGGTAGAACGCCTCATCGTTCGCTAGTGTTGCGCTAGAATGCGCTAAGATTCCACGGTTTTCTTCAGTGGCCGAAACGATGCAGGCTCCTGCACCATCGGCAAAAATCATACTGTCTCTGTCATTGTGATCCACCACTCTTGAAAGGGCTTCAGCACCGATCACGAGACAATTTTTGGCCATATTTGAACGAATAAACGCTTTGGCTTGAATTATAGCCTCAATCCACCCAGGGCAGCCAAAGATCATATCGTAACAGATGCATTTAGGATTTTTGATGCCCAAGCGATGCTTCACACGAGAGGCAAGACTCGGAAGCATATCGGTCTGCGTTTCTCCGTGACGGACGTCTCCGAAATTATGTGCAAAAATGATGTAATCGATCTGTTCTTGATCTAAATCTGCATCGGCGATAGCTTTCTTAGACGCCTCATATCCCATATCTGAGGTGAGCATTGCAGGATCGATATAGCGTCTATTTTGAATACCTGTGATGGCTTTGAATTTCTCAATAATCTCTTGATTAGAATTTGAGAAACGCTCTCCATCTTCAGTGTAGAATTCATGTGCCAGAAAATCTTCGTTCGACTGTACTTTTTCTGGTAAAAAGTGGCCAGTACCCGTAAAGCATATATTCATTGAAGCGGTCTTCTAGCGAATGAAGTTAAAAAATAATGTGCTGCCTTAAAACAGTTGATCAGGATTCATAGGCCTCCATTGGTGCACAGGTGCATATGAGATTGCGGTCTCCAAAGGCCTCATCTGCTCTTCTAACCGATGGCCAAAACTTGTTCTCTTCAACAAATGGAAGCGGATAGGCCGCCTGTCTTCGCGAATAAGCATACGGCCATTGATCTGCCGTAATCATCGCTAGGGTGTGCGGTGCGTTCTTCACCACGTTATCGGGTTGTTCTAATTCAACGTGATCGATCTCATCTTTGATGGCGAGCATGGCCTCACAAAAACGGTCGATTTCGGCCAGACCCTCACTCTCTGTTGGTTCAATCATCATCGTTCCGGCTACTGGGAAAGAAACGGTAGGGGCGTGGAATCCGTAGTCCATTAGACGCTTAGCGATATCGGTTACCTCAATTCCTCTTTCTTTGAAGGCGCGGCAATCGATGATCAACTCATGTGCAGCTCTACCCTGTTCACCCGTGTATAGGATAGGATAGCTCGAGGATAAACGGTCTTTAATGTAATTCGCATTGAGTATCGCTACTCTAGTGGATTGAGTCAGTCCTTCGTTACCTAACATTCTGATGTAGGCGTACGAAATTAGGCAGGCCAAGGCGCTTCCGAAGGGCGCTGCTGAAATGGCTGTGATGGCTTGTTCTCCGCCCGTTTCAACCAAGGGGTTGCCTGGTAAAAAGGGTGCGAGCTGTGGAGCCACACAAATAGGGCCCACACCAGGGCCTCCTCCGCCGTGAGGAATGGCAAATGTTTTATGAAGGTTCAAGTGGCATACGTCTGCCCCGATGATGGCGGGGTTGGTAAGACCGACTTGAGCATTCATGTTTGCTCCATCCATATACACTTGACCTCCGTGGGTATGAATCAATGAAGTGATCTCTTGGATCGAAGATTCAAATACGCCGTGTGTAGAGGGGTAGGTTACCATTAATGCTGCCAGGTGGTCAGCATGCGCATGTATCTTTTCTCTGAGATCTTCGAGGTCTATATTTCCGTCGTCGTCTGTCTTAGTAACCACGACTTGCATGCCCGCCATCACTGCTGAAGCCGGATTCGTGCCGTGTGCTGAAGATGGGATAATGCAAATGTTGCGATGAGACTCTCCTCTAGACGCATGGTAGGCTCTAATGGTCATCAATCCGGCATATTCACCTTGCGCTCCTGAATTGGGCTGCAATGATGTGGCCGCGAAACCGGTGATCTCATTGAGATAAGACGCGAGTTCGTCTAATACAATGCGGTATCCTTGGGCCTGATCTGCCGGCGCGAAGGGATGAATATTGGCCCACTTTGCCCAACTAAGTGGGAGCATTTCAGTCGCCGCATTCAGTTTCATCGTGCAGCTTCCGAGGGCAATCATAGAGTGATTAAGAGCTAAGTCTTTGCGCTCCAAACGCTTTATGTAACGCATGAGCTCGGTTTCACTTTGATAGCTCTTGAAAACATCGTGTTCTAGGAACGCAGTACTGCGCTTATGGCCGTCTGCTAATGTAGATAGATCAAGTTGGTTGATGACAGACTCAACTTCAGTAACTGCACATGAAGTACCAGTAAGTACCTCAACCAATTGCGCTATGTCTTTCGTCGATACGGTCTCTCCTAAAGACAGCGAAAGGCTAGACGCATCGATATAATTTAAATTGATCTCATGAGACAACGCTCTTTTTTGAATGGTGTTGGCATCGCTATTCACTACATGAATAGTGTCAAAAACCGGTGTGTGGCCTAGGGTTACTCCTTTTTGAGTCAAGAGTTGCGCCAAACCAGCAGTCATTTTTTGAATATGTGTAGCGATTGCCTTTAAGCCTTCAGGTCCGTGATATACCGCATACATAGAAGCCATCACGGCTAGAAGTACTTGGGCGGTGCAAATGTTTGAGGTGGCCTTGTCACGCTTAATGTGTTGTTCGCGGGTTTGAAGTGCCATTCTTAAGGCAGGATTTCCATCTGTGTCTATGGTTCTGCCGATGATACGTCCGGGTATAGCACGCTTGTATTCTTCTTTGGTTGCAAAGAAAGCTGCATGTGGACCTCCGTACCCTAGTGGTATACCAAAGCGTTGGGTGGTTCCGACAACAACATCAACACCGTACTGTCCAGGAGCTTCGAGCACCACTAAACTCATGATATCTGCTGCTACAGCAATCTTAATCTCGTATGCATCGCAGCGTTCTTTCAGGGATGCAAGATTCGGCATAGCCCCATGCTTTCCAGGATACTGTGCAAGTACACCAAAGTAATTTTCATCAAAGGTTACGTCCTCTAATGAACCTACAACAAGTTGAATGCCCAATGGGGTTGCCCTTGTTTGTAGAAGGCTTAGCGTTTGAGGTAAGACCTCTTGATCGACGTAAAACCTCAAAACACCTTCTTTTTTCTGAGCTCTTGACCTTAGATCGTACATCATGGTCATGGCCTCAGCCGCAGCGGTACTTTCATCGAGTAAAGAGGCATTTGCCACTTGCATTCCTGTCAACTCGGTGATCACCGTCTGGTAATTGAGCAAAGCCTCTAGTCTACCTTGTGCAATCTCTGCCTGGTATGGGGTGTAGGCGGTGTACCAACCTGGATTTTCTAAAATATTCCGTTTGATGACTGAGGGAAGAATAGTTTCGTGATACCCCAGACCAATGTATTGACGATAGCATTTGTTCTTTTCTGAAAGTCCTTGAAGGTGATCAAGCACTTCAGCTTCGCTCATTGGAGTCGGAAGGTCCATTGGCTTTTTCAATCGAATGGCGGCAGGAATGGTCTCTTCAATAAGCTGTTCGACAGAGGATGCGCTCACTTGCTGGAGCATTTTTGGAAGATCTGTTGGTCGAATTCCAATATGGCGATCTGCAAATGTTTTCATAGCAATACAGAGGTATAGAAAGCACAAAATTATAGATTTAAGGGCTCTAGAAAGCTCAAAAGGCGTCGTAATTTTCGTCAGTTATCAAACAAGTGTTAAGAAGTGTATTTTTGTTCAATGGCTTTTCTAAAGTATACTCTTGATTTTTACCTTAAATCTAGTATTCACGTAGCCTTAGCGGTAGTAGCCTTAAGCGGTCTCAACGGACTATTCTTAAACAAAACACCTGACTTAAATCTGCTGCTCTTTCAGTTCTCTTCAACTATTTTCTACTACAACAGTTTGAAATACGGTCACTTGCTTTTTAAAGGAGCATTGAAACAGCTTTGGTTTACAGTGGCCTTATGGATTCTTACCCTTCTTTCGCTAGTCGTTTCATTGTATACCCTGATCCAGTTCAGTCTGGTACAACACCTTATGGTAGGGATAGCGCTCGTTCTCGGATTGAGTTATGTCTTTCTTCCGAGCTCTGTTTTTGGACGAGAAAATGGCACCTTCAAAACGCTAACGGTCGCACTCGTTTGGGCTATTGTAACCAGTGCATTACACAACGAGGAATTCAAAGATTTTACTTCGGCTAGTTTCGTTCAGTTCATCGCGACCCTGTGTTGGATTTTAGCCCTAATGTTTCCTTTTGAATTTCGGGATAGAAAAGACGATCAGTTGAGGTATCCGACTCTAGTACAGCGCTTCGGATTGAAGACGAGTCGCTTTCTAGCCCAGTTCTTTCTCGCATGCTGGGTAGTACTAACCCTTACTTTAGTAAGCTTTGAGGGGTACTACTTAATTGCGCTCTTGATGTCTTATGCCATCGCAACTCAGGTGATAGCCAAGGGCATGAGAACGTCATCTCTATTTTACACCGAATTTTGGGTAGAGGGTTTACCAGTAATGGTATTCCTGATCTGCGGACTGACCTGGTTTATTTTGTGAGCGCGGCGGCTCCTTCTTCTACTTTTTGCTTTAGCTCTTCTTTGTAGGCTATAATTTTTGCCAGGAGTGCATTATCTGAAGCACCTAAAATTTGTGCCGCTAAAATCCCGGCGTTTTTTGCACCATCAAGAGCAACTGTGGCTACGGGTACTCCTCCAGGCATCTGAAGTATAGAAAGTACTGAGTCCCATCCATCGATAGAATTTCTGCTTTTCACCGGAACACCAATAACTGGGAGGGGAGAAATAGAGGCCACCATACCCGGTAGGTGAGCGGCACCTCCGGCTCCTGCAATGATCACTTTAATATCTTTCTGGTGAGCTTCTTTGGCAAAAGAGACCATTTTTTCTGGAGTACGATGTGCAGATACTATATCCGTAATAACCTCAATGCCGAACGATTGAAGTGTATCTATGGCTTCTTGCATGACCTTCAGGTCACTGATGCTGCCCATAATTACCGCTACTTTACCCATTACTTTTAACGATTAAGGTTTCTTTTACTTTTTTGGCTTTTTCGTAGGCCGATTCACGAGCTTGATCTACCACTGTGACATGACCCATTTTTCTAAAGGGTCTTGTTTGGCTCTTACCGTAGATATGTACCGTGACACCTTCGAGTTTCATTACCTGCTCTATATTTTCGTAGAGCACAGGCCCCTCGTAACCCTCGGCGCCTACTAAATTAACCATTATTCCGATGGCCTTAGAATCTGTGTTTCCGAGGGGTAATCCCAAAATGGCTCTAAGATGTTGTTCGAATTGATTGGTATAACTGGCCTCTATGCTATAATGCCCACTATTGTGAGGCCTTGGAGCAACTTCATTGACTAAGATTCGATCGTTTTGGTCTAGAAAAAGCTCAACTGCGAGTAATCCTGTAATTTGAAGGTTCTCAGCCACCTTTACCGCAATTTGACGGGCCTCATCAGCAATTTTAGGATCAATGGCTGCCGGACAAACCACGTATTCTACCTGATTTGCCGTCGGATGAAAGTCCATTCCTACCACCGGGTAGGTAGTCATTTCTCCGAACTCATTGCGCGCAACGATTACGGCAAGCTCTTTTTTAAACGCCACTTTCTCTTCGATGAGACATGGGGTGTCGGGGAGTGCGTTTAGGTCTTCAGCGTTATTGAGTACTGAGACTCCTTTGCCGTCATAGCCGAATTCTGCGCTCTTCCATACACAGGGGAAGGAGAGTTGAGCCTCTAAAAGAGCCTCTTTTGAATTGAAGTTTTGATGTGCTGCTGTAGGAATTCCTTTTTCAAGGTAGAAATCCTTTTGTTTGCTTTTATTGCGAATAATTTCAAGCGCCTCGGGCTCAGGAAATACTTTAACTCCTTGATTTTTAAGTGTTTTAAGAGCTT
The DNA here is from genome assembly GCA_913060705.1 of uncultured Bacteroidota bacterium. Taxonomy (GTDB): domain Bacteria; phylum Bacteroidota; class Bacteroidia; order Flavobacteriales; family Flavobacteriaceae; genus UBA3478. The sequence goes on from CAJXTX010000034.1 coordinate 7,706, forward strand.
CTATATTGACATTTTCAATCTCAATGGTTAGAAGGTCTAGCCCTTGACCAAAATCTACTACCGTTTGATAATCAAGCAGGTCGCCTTGAACAAATTCATTACAGCTTATTCGGCAAGGTGCGTCTGCAGAAGGATCAAGAACTTTGGTGTTTACATCCCATTTACGGGTTTCGTACAAAAGCATCTTTCCGAGCTGTCCTCCACCGAGGATTCCGAGACGAAACGAAGACGAAAAATACTGCATATCGGCTATTTCATGGCAAAAGTAGCACAATTCTAAAATTGTATCTTTGACAGCCTAAAAGTACCCACACATGCGCCTTTTGGATCAAGATTTTGAACTCTTCCTGACCCAGGCAGAAATTGAATCGGCGATTGCCGTAATGGCAGGTGAACTTGCTAAAGATTATCGCGGAACCTGTCCGTTATTTGTGGGAGTACTCAACGGATGCTTTCGCTTCGCGGCAGAACTGTTTAAGCATTATGATGGACCCTGTGAGGTGAGTTTTGTAAAGATGGCCTCTTATCAGGGATTGACCTCTACCGGAATAGTTGAGACCTTATTGGACGTTTCTGAATCCGTTGAGGGCCGTGATGTGGTGATTCTTGAAGATATTGTCGATTCAGGACACACCTTGCAGCATCTGGTAACGCATTTTGCCGATAAAAATATCCGCAGTTTTAAGATTGCCACGCTATTCTATAAACCTGCCTCTTACCACAAAGAATATGAGATTGCCTACAAGGGTATCGACTTGCCTAGTGAATTTGTAGTGGGTTATGGATTAGATTATAATGAAAGAGGGAGAGAACTTAATGACCTATATATTTTAAAAAACACATGAAAATTATAGTATTGTTCGGTAAGCCAGGAGCCGGAAAGGGTACCCAGGCTGCACTTTTAAAAGAAACATTTTCTCTAGTTCACATCTCAACTGGGGATGTCTTTAGAGCGAATATAAAGGGGAATACACCTCTAGGTTCAATGGCCAAATCGTATATCGATAAGGGTGAACTTGTACCCGATGAGGTCACGGTTGATATGCTTAGTGCTGAGGTAGAGAAAAATCCAGATGCCAAAGGTTTCATCTTTGACGGATTTCCGCGTACCACTGCCCAGGCAGAGGCTCTAGATGCTTTGCTCGAAGATAAAAACATGAAGGTCGACGCCACTATCGCGCTAGTTGCTGACGATGAAGTGCTTATAGAACGTCTATTAGAGCGCGGAAAGAGCAGTGGCAGGTCTGACGATACCGACGCCTCAAAAATTCGTACACGTTTTGAGGAATACAACCAAAAAACAGCCCCATTAATCACTTACTATTCAAATCAGGGTAAATACCAAGAAGTGAATGGAATAGGTGAAATAGAATCTATTAGCGCGAAGCTGGCTGCCATTATTGAAGGCCTATGACCGAAGGAAATTTTGTCGATTACGTAAAAATCCACGTGGCCTCAGGAAATGGTGGTAAAGGATCGACACATTTGCACCGCGAAAAATATGTAGCCAAGGGTGGACCTGATGGTGGTGACGGTGGTCGTGGAGGTCATGTTGTCCTGCGGACCAATCCCAATCTATGGACCTTGGTGTCTTTTAAATTTAAACAGCACTTCAAGGCCGGTCACGGAGAGCACGGAAGTAAGAACCGATCGACTGGAGCTGATGGTGAAGATGTTTTCATTGATGTTCCTCTAGGGACAGTGGTTCGTGACGCAGAGACTAATGAAGTACTCACAGAGCTCACTGAAGAAAACCAAGAATTCTGTGCTGCCGAAGGTGGATTAGGAGGAAGAGGAAACTGGCATTTTAAAACCCCTACCAATCAGACACCTCGCTACGCTCAACCCGGCATACCCGGGTATGAAAAGCAGTTGTTACTCGAGCTTAAAGTGCTTGCTGATGTGGGCTTAGTTGGTTTTCCGAATGCAGGTAAATCAACACTGCTGTCGGTGTTGACATCCGCTAAACCTAAAATTGCTGATTACCCATTTACCACCTTAAAACCGAATCTTGGTATTGTAGAGTACAGAGATTTTAGGAGTTTCGTTATTGCGGATATTCCTGGAATTATTGAGGGAGCCTCAGAGGGTAAAGGACTTGGACATTATTTTCTGCGACACATCGAGCGTAATTCTATCTTACTCTATGTGATTGCAGCGGATGCCGATGACGTTGCAGAAGAATACCGCATTTTAAAAGCAGAATTGATCAAATACAATCCTGATCTTTTAGACAAACGACAGGTCATAGCCATTTCAAAAAGCGATCTCTTAGACGACGAGCTCAAGACCGAACTGTCAGAAAGCATTAAAGAAGATTTTAAAGGAATCCCCCATTTATTTATTTCTTCAGTCGCTCAGCAGAATTTAAACGCGTTGAAAGACCTTCTGTGGAATGAGCTAAATACTGAAGATTAACGATATTCTTCTCGTACAGGGGTAAAGACGTCCATGAGTACGCAATCGGTTATAGCCTTTCCGTAATGCGGAACATTAGAAGGAATGCAAACCACATCTCCCGGATGACACAAACGTTTTGTTCCGTCAATTTCAAACTCGAATTGACCTGAAACTACATGCATCATTTGCTCGTGCACGTGCTGGTGTCGAGGAACCTCTGCATTCGCATCAATGTTCCAAAAAGCCCAAGAAAGTCCGTCTCCGTGAATGAACTTACCTTTGACTCCAGGAAAAAATTCTTTCGCCTCTATTGCATTTAAATTTGAGTGATTCATAGCTGAACTTATTTGTAATTTGACAAGTAGACTCGAAAGGTAGAACTTATTTTTGCTTCATGAACTATCACTTTATCGCCATCGGGGGCAGTGCCATGCACAACTTAGCCCTAGCACTCCACGATTCAGGGCACCAAATTACGGGCAGTGATGATGCTCTGTATGATCCGGCTAAAACCCGATTAGAACAGGCTGGCATAGCCCCGAAAGTCCTTGGTTACCACGAAGAAAATATTCATCAAGGGTTAGATGCGGTGGTATTGGGGATGCATGCGAAAGCCGATAATGTAGAATTGATAAAAGCTCAAGAATTAGGGGTAACAATTTATTCGTACCCTGAATTTGTTTATGAGCAGTCAAAGCACAAAACCCGGGTAGTGATTGCAGGAAGTCATGGTAAAACAACCATTACCTCGATGATTCTCCATGCCATGCATTATCACGGAAAAGAGATCGATTTTTTAGTAGGGGCACAATTAGAGGGTTTTGACCGAATGGTTCGCCTAAGCGATTCTTCAGATTTTATCATTATTGAAGGTGACGAGTACCTCTCTTCAGCCATTGATCGCAGGTCTAAATTCTTGTGGTACCAGCCCAATATCGCTTTGGTCAGCGGTATCGCTTGGGATCATATTAATGTCTTTACTACCGAAGATATCTATATCGATCAGTTTAGAAAATTCATGAATACCATCGTTCCTGGCGGGTCGCTCACCTACTTTGAGAACGATCCTAAGGTAAAGGCTTTAGTCGACGAGTTGCAGGTGCCTATTCGTAAGTTCCCTTATGTGGCAGCAGCTCACGAAGTAACTGCTGATCAAACGATGGTGCATACCGAAGAAGGGGAATTGCCTCTAAAGGTATTTGGGGAACACAATATGGCGAATCTCGAAGGTGCCCGCTGGATCTGTCAGCAGTTAGGTATAGAGCCTTTAGATTTTTACGAAGCGATGATGTCCTTTAAGGGAGCGGCCAAACGTTTAGAACGTATGCCATCTTCTAGAGGGACCGTATTCAAAGACTTTGCTCATGCGCCCTCAAAGGTAAGGGCTACCTGTTCGGCCGTTAGAAAGCAGTTTCCTGATAAAAAATTACACGCTGTACTAGAGCTCCATACCTTTAGTTCACTAACCCCGGTTTTTATTGAACAGTACAAAGGAGCACTTTCGAGTGCTGATACCGCAGTAGTCATGTACGATCCAGAGTCATTGGTAAAAAAGGGAATGGCGCCTCTCGACACTTCTTTTATCCGAAAGGCTTTCGATAGAGAGGATTTAATTGTAATCAATTCGGTAGACGCCTTACGAGCTCATCTCGAGCCGTGTCGTGAAGAAAATGCTATCGTTTTGATGATGAGTTCGGGTACGTTTGCCGGCTTCGATTTTGGATACTTTCAGAGCGAATGATTTTAATCTATACGCATAAAATCACTCCTAGACTGCGATTTGTGGTTAGGCATCTCTTTAGAAGAATTATGGGTGCAAACGCTGAACTGACCGATTCGGTGGATGACTTTGTAAAGCATGCTGGCCCCAAACTTACCTATGCGCGTCAACCCCTACAATCTGAGTTTTTTATACGGTCAAACGAATTGCTCTTTGATCGCAATATTGAGCCTCAAGATATCCATTGGCGTGATTGGGATGGGGTGCCTTGTTTCTTTGAACTCGATGCAAGGTCGAGTATTCCTTTTGATGTTTTCGCTGCCTCTTTTTTTCTACTCAGCCGCTATGAAGAATACCTGCCCCATCAGAAAGACGATTTAGGTCGTTTCAGAGCAATTGAGAGTATTTTGAGCGATAGACAGGGGGCGATGAAACGTCCTTTGGTTGATTTATGGGCACTTAAACTGAAGGAGGCTTTAGTGGAGGCTTTTCCTGGGATCGAGTTTAAGGATAGGGAGTATAAAGTGAACGTGATACTCACTGCAATAAGCGCCCATAAGTACAGCTATCGCTCTGTAAGTAGGCATATTTTTGAGTCGTTCATCGATTTAGGTAAGTTGCGCTTTACAGCGCTCTCTGCACGATTTAAGACGGTGATACTGGGTCACAAGGACCCCTATGATAACTATCTCGAACTGCACCAACCCTTAAGTGAGATTGGCGTTCAGTTGTTTCCCTTTTTTCAATATTCGCGCTACGATGTAAACGATAGAAACGTGTCGTGGTCAAAGAGCAAATACGGCTTTTTTCTCAAGCATATTAACGATTACCTTGAAATAGGGTATTTGCGTTCGCGACTGGCCATAGAGGACGCAGGCTTATTTAAGCTTGAACTCAAGAAAATGCAGCAATTGCTGCATCGTCCTTTGCATAAAGTCGTGCTGTCAGAACACCGGATTTTACTTCCGGACGCCTATCAAGAATTGGTACAAGAAGAGGTTAAAGAAGACTTTTCTATGGGGTATGCCGATGTCATTGGGTTTCGGGCAGGAACCTGCACCCCTTTTCCGTTTTATGACCTTGGGTTAGAGGTAGAACAACCTTTAAGGGTTTATCCCATCTGCGCTTCACATGAAGCCTTGAGACCGCTAGACGTTGAGACAGTCGAAAAACAACTTATCACCATTGCAAATGAAGTAAAGGCTGTTAAAGGAACTTTTTGTCTTCAGCTCTCAAATAAGTATATTCAAAAGATGGGTATTCATTCGATAACGCGATTTGTAAAGGCTGTAGTATGATTCCGAATACTATTACGGATATATTTTTTGATCTCGATCATACGCTATGGGATTTTGAACGAAACTCTGCCGCAACTTTTGAGCGTTTGTTAGAAAAACATGAACTCGAGCTTCGTCTGCAAGACTTTCTTGCTGTCTATGTTCCGATTAATAGAGCGTATTGGAAGGCCTATCGTAAGGCAGAGGTTACTAAGGAACAATTGCGCTACGGGCGCCTAAAAGACGCTTTTGATGAGCTGGGACACGCTGTAAATGACGCTACTATCCATGAGTTGGCAGAAGGATATATTACCCACCTTACTTCTTTTTCACATGTGTTTGATCACACCCATTCGACACTTGAATATTTAAGGCCGAAATACAAGCTGCACATTTTGACCAACGGATTCAAAGAAATACAGCATAAAAAGTTGTCTGGTGCTCAAATAGATCAATACTTTTCTTGTGTTATCAATGCTGAGGAGGTAGGGGTGAAAAAGCCAGATCCGGAGATCTTTAATGCTGCACTGAAACGCGCTAAGGTTCGACCTGAACAAGCGCTGATGATAGGGGATGACCTTGAAGCAGACGTGCACGGAGCATTAAACGCGGGTTGGTCGGCCCTACACTTCAACAACGAAAACTTAGCGTCAGATCCTAATTGTATTAGCTTTAGCTGTCTGAGTGAACTGCAGAGATTACTGTAGTTAATACAATCTACGCTGACGTATTACCTCATAAAGCATGACCCCACAGGCTACGGATACGTTTAGCGATGCGATCTGTCCAAGTTGCGGCAGACTCAAGGTGGCATCTACCATTTTTAACACTGAAGGATTGACTCCGCGTTCTTCAGACCCCATAATGAGTGCAAGGCCTTCAGTAAGGTCACTATCGTAAAGTGAAGTCTCACTTTTTTCAGAGGCCGCGATTACTTTAATCCCTGAACTTTGCAAATACATCACAGCATCTTTGAGGTGTGCCACTTTGGCAATGGGAACAGAAAATGCGGCTCCTTGAGAAGTTTTAATCGCATCTCGGTTTAAAGGGGCCATTCCTTGTTGCGGAATCACGACGAGGTCAACACCACTCGATTCAGCTGTTCTTAGTACAGCACCGAAATTTCTAACATCCGTAAGACCATCCAACAATAAGATAAG
>CAJXTX010000035.1 GCA_913060705.1 uncultured Bacteroidota bacterium
AGGACGCCAGGTTTTCATCCTGGTAACAGGGGTTCGATTCCCCTACGGGCTACAAGTTTTATTGAATTTTAATTTTAAGGGTTTAATCGGCCCGTTCGTCTAGGGGTTAGGACGCCAGGTTTTCATCCTGGTAACAGGGGTTCGATTCCCCTACGGGCTACAAGATTTATAACAGTTATGGCAAATCACAAGTCAGCATTAAAGCGCATCAGAAGAAACGAGGCGGTACGTCTTCGCAACCGTTACCAGCACAAAACGGTTCGTACTGCAATCAAAAAGTTACGTTCTGAAGAGAACAAAGACGAAGCTCAAAAACAGCTTCCTTCTGTGTTCGGAATGATCGACAAATTGGCGAAGAGAAATGTCATTCACCACAACAAAGCTGCAAACCTTAAGAGCAAACTTGCTAAGAAAGTAGCGGAGCTGGCTTAACTTTAGGTTTTACTGGAAATAAAAAACGCGCCTCAATGGGCGCGTTTTTTTGTTGATACCTATTCAAACTTCTACTCGTTCATGGTGAGTAAGAATTCTTCGTTGTTCTTGGTCTGAGCGATGCGCTGCTCGATAAACTCCATAGCTTCTACAGGATTCATATCCGCTAGGTATTTTCTGAGAATCCACATGCGCTGAATAGTGTTTTCATCTAGCAAGAGATCGTCTCTTCGTGTAGAAGATGAAATCAGATCAATCGCTGGGAAGATTCTACGGTTAGAAATTCTTCGATCTAACTGCAGTTCCATATTACCTGTTCCTTTGAATTCTTCAAAGATTACTTCGTCCATTTTAGATCCGGTTTCAGTAAGTGCCGTTGCAATGATAGAAAGTGAACCTCCATTTTCAATGTTACGTGCGGCTCCGAAGAAACGTTTTGGCTTGTGTAAGGCGTTAGCGTCAACCCCTCCACTTAATACCTTTCCTGAGGCGGGTTGAACCGTGTTGTAAGCCCTTGCCAATCGCGTGATTGAATCTAGGAGGATGACTACATCATGTCCGCATTCTACGAGGCGTTTTGCTTTTTCAATAACAATGTTTGCGACGCGTACGTGCTCTGAAGCCTCTTTGTCGAAGGTTGAGGCTACCACCTCTCCACGCACGTTGCGCTGCATGTCAGTCACCTCTTCAGGACGTTCGTCAATCAATAGAATAATCTGATACACCTCTGGGTGATTCGCGGCGATGGCATTGGCGATGTCTTTCAATAACATCGTCTTACCTGTCTTTGGTTGCGCCACGATCATTCCGCGTTGTCCTTTACCGATAGGGGAGAACAGATCGATGATTCGTGTCGATACGGTGCTGCGCACCCCTGCGACATTAAACTTCTCTTTCGGGAATAATGGAGTCAGGTGCTCGAAGGATACGCGATCGCGTACCACGTTCGGGTCAAGCCCGTTGATTTTACTCACTTTAATGAGTGGGAAGTATTTTTCTCCTTCTTTCGGCGGACGGATGCTTCCTAAAACGGTGTCTCCAGTTTTTAATCCAAAAAGGCGGATTTGAGATTGAGAGACATAAATATCGTCAGGAGAAGCGAGATAGTTGTAGTCAGACGAACGCAAGAAGCCGTATCCGTCAGACATGATATCAAGAACTCCCTCACTTTCGATGATCCCTTCAAACTCATACTCAGGTTGTTTGTACCTGTTTTTAAGATCTTTATCGAAGTTGTTGTTTTTTTCACCGTTGTGATGTCCGTTGTTCTGACGCGGGTTGCGTTGGTTGCGCTGATGCTGATGTTGTGGCGTCTTTTTGGTTTCTTCTGCACCCCCTTCTTGAGAGGTTTGGTCTTGACCGTTTTGCTCTTTTTGTTGATTTTCTTTGCCTCTTGGTCCACGTGTGCGATTACGCGGCTCTCTCTTTTGCTCGTTGCGCTCTGTTCTTTGCTCATTGCGCTCCTTATTCCTTTGAGGTCTTTCTGTTGTTTTTTCAGCATCCCCTTTAGGTTCTATCTTTTGGACGCTCTCAGGTTTCTGAGCTTGTACGTCTAGAATTTGATAGATGAGGTCTTGCTTTTTGAGGGTTTTAAACCTTGAAATCTTAAGCTGAGCAGCGATTTCTTGCAACTCAGGCAGTTTTTTTGCGCCTAATGCGTCAATATCAAACATGTAGTAGTGAATTTGTAAAGTAAATCAATCTGGATAAGGGTGAAAAGATCGAGAAAGAAGAAGTGTGCTAGTCTCGATTCTTATGCAATGATACAAAGAAAATTTAAATCCAAATGTGAGGTTAAAAAAAAGCAAATTACTTTTGAAGACGATTATGATACAACGAATTCAATCTATTTACCTTCTTCTGGTCTTTTTGGCATCATTTGGTTTGGCCATCGGAGCAAAGAGCCAGTGGGGTGGATTAGATTTTTCTTCTAAGACCGAGTTGTTTGTTTTTGCTGAGGCGCTGTTTATGGGGTTCTTGGCGCTTGGATCTTTATTGAAGTATAAAAATAGACAGCAGCAGTTTGTGCTTAACCGCATCAACCTATTGCTTCACCTTTTTTTACTAGGATTTTTCGTTTATCGGTCGCTAAACCTATCCGGAGGTGATTCACCTGAGAAGGGTATTGGGATGCTGATTCCAGTTTTTTCTATCGTAATGCTGGTCCTCGCCAATAGGGCCATCAAACATGATGAAGATCTCGTAAAATCTGCTGACCGCTTGCGTTAAACCAGATATCTTAGTAGTATTAGTGCGCGAAAAGGGCCCGAGTAATCGGGCCTTTTTTATGGCTTTAAGCGACCTCTTTCGCCGAATTCGATGACTTGTAGCTCGTCAATATTTCTGTTGTGGATCACAAATTTCAGCGCTGTACGTACCTTGTGAAACCCGTGCGTTCCGGCAGCTCCAGGGTTGAGGTGCATATGACCTAACTTCGGATCTCTCATGACTTTTAGTATATGTGAATGACCACTAACGAATAAATCACAGGGGTGTTTGGCTAATAAGGCTCTGATTGAAGGGGTATAGCGGCCAGGATATTGCGCAATATGGGTCATTAAAATTTTCACCCCTTCTACCTCAAAATATTGGGTCTCCGGATAGGCTGCTCTCATTTTGTGATCGTCAATGTTACCGTGAACCGCCTTTAGTGTTCCTAGTTTATCTAAAGATTCAGTCACCTTAAAATCACCAATATCTCCTGCATGCCACACTTGGTCGGCCTCTTGGGCATAATGCAAGATGCGATCGTCGATATACGAATGGGTGTCAGACAAGAGAAAAATACGGGTCATTAAAATGTATCTTTGCGTCTCAAAAGTAAAGGTATTGTGCGGTATTTCTTAGAGCTCTCTTTTGACGGTACAGATTACCACGGGTGGCAGCGCCAACCCAATGCGATCTCTGTTCAGCAGCAGCTAGAAGAAGCACTTTCGATGCTTCTTTCTGAAACGGTTGATGTAACGGCGGCAGGTCGCACCGATGCAGGGGTACATGCACATCAATTATTTGTTCATTTTGATACCCTCCAAGAGTTAGACACCCAAGGGCTTGCACATCGTCTCAATCGATTTCTACCAGAGGCGATTGTGGTCCACGAGATTTTTCAAGTCCAAGAAGAGGCGCACGCTCGATTTGACGCCCTGTCACGTACCTATCGTTATCGAATTAGTACGCTAAAAGATCCGTTCTCAACACGATTTGCCTGGCATTTCGTTCAACCCTTACAGCTTGACGTGATGAATGAGGCGGCAAAAATGCTGTTAGGTACCCACGATTTTGAATGTTTCTCAAAATCCAATACCGACGTTAAAACGTTCATATGTACCATTACTCAAGCGGTTTTTGAACAAGTGGGACATGAGATTGTTTTTACGATTAAAGCTGATCGGTTTTTGAGAAATATGGTCCGTGCGATTGTTGGTACGCTAGTAGAAGTAGGCTCAGGTAAACGTGACCTCTATTCCATTCAAAGTATTCTAGAATCGAAATCGAGAAGCGAAGCCGGTGTTTCTGTGCCTGCAAAAGGATTATCTTTGATAGCCGTTGAGTATCCTGAATTGAGACTTCATGCACGCTGATAAAACTGCTAAAAACAAATTCGACTTCAAGCTGTTCGGGAAGATCTTTTCGTACACACGACCTTATCGTGGAATTTTCTTCATCTCAGTCGTTTCAGCCTTATTGATTTCTGGCTTTGCTGTGCTTACCCCCTCACTCGTTGGGCGCTTGATTGATGAGGCGATCACCAATCAGAATGCGGAGCTCTTGTTCTCACTCATCATCACCATGAGTCTTGTGCTCTTCGGAGAAGTATTTTTTCAGTTGCTATTCACCTATACGGCTAATTTACTTGGAGAGTCTGTGATACAAGACGTTAGGGTGAAATTGGTCTCTAAGATGATACGCTTTCGAATGGCGTATTTCGATAAATCTTCTATTGGAGTTTTGGTAACCCGAGCGGTTTCAGATATGCAGAAGATTGGCGAGATCTTTAGTCAAGGTTTTTTCATGATCGTTGCCGATGTGCTCAAGATGTTGGTGGTTGCTACGGTGATGGTGGTCCTTAATTTCAGGTTGGCTCTATTAGTTTTTGCCATTATGCCGTTGATACTTTACGCGACACGTTGGTTTCAAAAAGCGATGAAGGTAGCCTTTGTAGATGTTAGAGGCCAAATCGCAGCCCTCAACTCATTTGCTCAAGAGCGCTTGGCAGGTATTAAGATCGTTCAGCTTTTTCACCGTGAGCAGGTCGAGGCAGAAGCTTTTCGTGAGATTAATAAAAAGCACCAAGACGCCTGGCTAAAAACGGTATGGTATAACTCTATATTTTTCGCAGTTGCAGAACTACTCTCTTCCATTACAGTTGGATTGATTGTATGGTATGGAGGACTACAAAATGTAGGAGGGGTCACTGCAGAAGGCTATGGAGACATCTTCACCTTTATTCTGCTTTCGTCTCTGTTGTTTAGGCCGCTGAGACATATTGCAGATAAGTTCAACGTATTACAGATGGGAATGGTTGCAGCCGGACGTGTATTCGCCATTCTTGAAACCCAAGACCATATTGAAGATCGAGGGGTGCACGAAGCAGAACAGATTCAGGGTGCTATCGATTTTGAGGAGGTCCACTTCAGTTATGATGCGAAGAAACAGGTACTTAAGGGTGTCTCGTTTCACGTAGATAAAGGTTCTTGCATTGCGATCGTGGGATCTACAGGTGCCGGAAAATCAACGATCATCAATTTATTAAATCGCTTCTACGACATCAACGAGGGGAGTATTAAGGTTGATGGTATAGATGTGCGCGATTATGCATTGAAAGGACTGCGCACTCAAATAGCTGTGGTATTGCAGGATGTCTTCTTGTTTGCGGATACGATCGCGAATAACATTAGCCTTGGAAATGAAAAGGTAACTCGAGAACAGATTGTTGCTGCGGCAAAGGAGATCGGTGTACACGAGTTTATTGAACAGCTACCAGGCGGATACGATTATAGGGTTACCGAAAGAGGGAGTACGCTATCGAGTGGACAGCGACAGCTCATAGCCTTTTTAAGGGCCTATGTCTCAAATCCGAGTATTTTGGTTTTAGATGAAGCGACATCTTCAGTCGATACTTATGCCGAGCAGATGATTCAACGTGCCACTGAACGCATTACCGAAGGCCGTACCTCGATTATCATAGCGCATCGTTTGGCGACAGTTCAAAAGGCAGATCGCATCATTGTATTGGATCAGGGCCAAGTAGTTGAAGAGGGTACGCACGAAGAACTACTGAAGCAAAAAGGAGCCTACAATGAATTGTACAAGGCTCAATTTCTCGAAGAGGTAGATCAGGCGGTCTAGCCTTATTTTTAGGCTAAATCTCTTTTTAGCTTTTCTTTCAACATGACAATCGAATCGAAGCTCACAAAGTTTTTGCCTTTGATGTATGAGATTTCTCCGCGCTCTTCGCTCACCACCAGACAGAGAGCGTCTGTGTTTTCGGTGATTCCGATCGCGGCTTTATGCCGTAGTCCATATTGCGCAGGAATGTCTTTTGCGTTGCTTACTGGGAGAATGACACGTGTAGCAACGATCTTGTTTCCTTTGATGATAGCCGCACCGTCGTGAAGTGGACTGTTTTTATAGAAAATGCTCTCAATGATTGGGGCATTTAAGGTAATGTCCATAGTATCGCCACTGTTTTTGACAAAATCGAGGCTGTCGTTGCGTTCAAGAACAATGAGTGCACCTAGCCGCTGCATACTTAGTTTTTCGCAGGCTTCTACAAGTGCCCCAATGTTAGTCCGTGGCTCTTTTTTCTCAGCACGAACAAAGCGAAAGAAGCGCCCCATCTTTTTTGCCGAGAAATTTCCAGATCCTAAAACCAATAGAAAGCGTCTGATTTCTTGTTGAAAGACCACGACCAGCACAATGAATCCGACTTGCATGAATCCGCCTACAATGTTGCTGATCATCTTCATTTCTAACAGTCGTGTCACATTCCAGAATCCCCATACAATGACCAAGCCAATGAAGATATTTATGGCTACTGATCCTTTGAGTAGACGGTAAACATAATACAAGAGAAAGGCGACGAGCAGTATGTCGAGCGCATCGGTGATTTTGAACGATAAGAAATCTGTAAGGTTCATAGGTCGTTTCTCAAAGGTACAATTTCACCTTAAGTGATAGAATTTTTAAGTTTGAGATAGAGGTCGATGCATTCTTTAGCGGGTTTGACGTCGTGTACCCTTAAGAAGTGTGCGCCTCGTTCTAATGCGATCATATGGAGTGCGGTAGTTCCATTTAGGGCTTCTTCTGCCGTAAGCTGAAGACTCTTATAGATCATTGATTTTCGACTCAACCCTACAAGGATGGGTAATTCTAAGAGTTGAAATGCATCTAGGTGATTCAATAAAAAGAAATTCTGCTCTACGGTTTTCGCAAAACCAAAACCAGGATCAATGATGAGGTCGTTGATGTTGCGTTTGGCCGTTTCTTCGGCGAGCCATGAGAACTGTTTGCGAAGCTCGAAAACGATGTCTTCGTAGTCGGTAAGCGTATTCATGGTTTGAGGGTTACCCCTCATATGCATTCCTATGTAAGGAACTTGAAAAGCGGCGACCACATCTAGAATTTTGGGATCTGCGTGAGATCCACTCACGTCGTTGATCATAGCTGCTCCCTTCTCTAGGGCTTTTTGGGCCACTTCAGAACGAAAGGTGTCAATAGATAAGGGCGTATTTGGAAAGTGTTGTTGAAGTAATTCAACCACAGGAATTACGCGACTCAACTCTTCTTCAACACTCACCTCTTTTGCTCCGGGCCGTGTAGAATATCCGCCAATATCAATAATCGTAGCGCCTTGATTGATGTGTTCTTGCACCTTGTGCACTATCAGGTCTTGCTCCGTCAAGCGTCCGCCGTCGTAGAATGAATCTGGGGTGACATTCAAGATCGCTGCGATCCGTGGAATATTAAGGTCAATTAGCTGCTGATTCAGGGTAATGGTCATGGGTGAATCCTTTATATTTGAAGGGTCAATCAAGCGCATCTAAGTTACGTTAACCCGTCCACTTATTCTATGAGTACAACTTCAACCCAATTTGATCAGGTCATTGAGCGCTGCAGAGCACTGTTTGAGAAAAAGGCGTTCGACTACGGCACTGCTTGGAGAATTCTGCGTTTGTCTTCTTTAACCGACCAACTATTCATTAAGGCGCAACGTATCCGCGGTTTACAAACTAATGCAGAGTCAAAGATTGCAGAGGGAGAAGAAGACGAGTTTATAGGGATTATTAACTATGCCGTTATGGCGCTGATTCAATCCGAGCTTCCTTTGGTAGATCAACCCGACCTTTCTCCAGAACAGGCGCTTGAGTTGTACGATGCCAAAGTAGAGGAATGCAAGTCGCTAATGCTGGATAAAAATCACGATTACGGAGAGGCCTGGCGCGAAATGCGCGTGAGCTCGCTAACCGATTTAATCCTTCAGAAACTACATCGGATCAAGCAAATCGAAGACCATCAGGGTAAAACATTGGTTAGTGAAGGCATTGGTGCGAATTATCAAGACATATTGAATTACGCTGTCTTTGCAATGATTCATTTAACGAACTCATGAATCTACTGACCCAGATCATTCGTGCCCTAACGGGTTTTGTGTTCATCGTATCAGGACTGATTAAGCTGAACGATCCTATGGGCTTTTCATTTAAGCTTGAAGAATATTTTAGCCCAGGTGTCTTAGACTTACCTTTTTTCACGCCCTTCGCCCTTGAAATCGCCCTGACACTGGTCATTTTAGAAGTGGTTTTAGGAATTTTATTGTGGCTGGGGTATCTCAAGAAGTTTACCCTTTACAGTCTTCTTGGAATGATCGTATTCTTTACGTTTCTCACCTTTTATTCTGCGTACTTCAACAAAGTCACTGATTGCGGATGCTTCGGAGATGCCATCAAACTCACCCCTTGGCAGTCGTTTTATAAGGATGTAGTGTTGTTGGTATTTATTGTATGGTTGTGGCTGAAGCGTACCCTCATTCACGAACTTTTTAGTTCAAGACTCAGTTTAGGATTGACAGTGGTAAGTGTGTTGTTTTGCGGATACTTTGGATACTATGTGCTAAATCACCTACCTGTATTTGATTTTAGACCTTACACCATTGGGGCCAATATTGAAGCCTCTATGGAGATTCCTGAAGATGCACCAAAAGAGGTCTTTGCCTATCTGTGGGAGTTTGAATATCAAGGAGTTAAGGAGGTAATCCAAACCGAGGGATCGTTCCCAGTGCATCAGGGAGAGTTTACGGGTAAGGTAGAGACTGTACTACTGCAAGAAGGCTACGAACCACCCATTCACGACTTCACGCTCATGCGCGAGGGCGTCGATTATACCTCAGACCTCTTATCGGCTCAAAAAGCCCTCTTAATTACAGCCTACGATTTAGATCATGCGAATGCGGACGGATTGGATAGAATGGTACGAAAGGCTCTTGAACTGCAAGAAGATGGGTATGAGGTATTTGGCATGACGGCTTCTTCGAACGAGGCAATTGCCTCTTTTTATGAGCGATACGACACTCCTTTCTATTGGCATTTGGCCGATCAGACCACGGTAAAAACCATAGTGCGTTCAAACCCGGGAATTCTCTTCCTTGAGAACGCGACCATTATAGACAAGAAACATTTTAAAGACTTAAACTAAACCTTATGAGAACTCCTGTTGTTGCTGCGAATTGGAAAATGAACAAAGACCTGTCTGAGGCCAAATCACTCGTTAGTGCCTTGCTTGCGGATTACAAAAAAGCGAATACCGAAGTGTATATCGCACCGCCCTTTGTATTCCTAAATGAAGTACAGCAACATATTAAAGAAAGTGGAATTCAATTAGCGGCACAAAATATGAACGCTGCTGCTAGTGGAGCACATACCGGAGAAATCTCTTCTTCAATGTTAAAATCGGTAGGGGCGTCAACGGTTATTTTAGGACACTCTGAGCGCAGAGATATTTACGGAGAAACCGACGCTCAAATCAATGAAAAGGTAAAGACCGCTTTGGCCGCTGACATGCAAGTCATCTTCTGCTTCGGAGAACAGCTTGAGGAGCGTAAAGCTTCTACGCACTTCGAGGTGGTGAAATCACAGCTTGCTTCGGGATTGGCGGGGGTGGATGCTGATGCTTACGCTTCTATAGTTTTAGCCTACGAGCCGGTTTGGGCCATTGGTACAGGTGAGACCGCCTCGCCAGAGCAGGCGCAAGAGATGCATGCGTTTATTCGTGAATACTTACGAAAAGAAGTTAGTGTTGAGGTGGCCGATCAAACGCGTATTCTCTACGGAGGAAGCGTGAAGCCAGCGAATGCTGCTGACCTTTTTTCACGTCCGGATATTGATGGAGGCTTAATCGGAGGTGCCTCGTTGCAGGCAGACGATTTCTTGGCCATCGTAAATGCGGCTTCATAAGTGGCAGACCCTGTATATTTAGCTTATTCCTTTAGGTTGGCTGATCCTGAATCAGCACGAGAGGTTTTGCTTGCCGAACTTTCTGAATGGCCTTTTGATACCTTCGAAGAGACTGAAGACGGATTGATTGCGTATGTCGAGAAACGCCAAATGCCCGTTACAGTACTAGTCGCTCAAGATCACTTTCCGATAACAAGTGGGTTGACTGCGATCACGGAGATCAAGGTAGAAGAGATTCAGCAAGAAAATTGGAATGCCAAGTGGGAGAGTAGCTTTGAACCCATTCAGATAGAGCATCGTATTGCTGTTCGTGCCCCTTTTCACCATCCATGTGAGGTCGATATTGAGCTCATTATAGAACCAAAGATGAGTTTTGGCACAGGTCACCACCAGACCACCTATCAGATGCTTCAAGGAATCGATGCATTAGACTTGAAGGGTAAGACGGTCTTGGATGTGGGATGCGGTACGGCTGTACTCGCCATTTTAGCTGCAAAAAAGGGAGCTATAGGCGTAGAGGCATTTGATTGTGACGACTGGTGCGTCGATAATAGTAGAGAGAATGCAGAACGAAATGGTGTTGATCTTAAGGTGTGGCAAGCCCATGATTTTGCCGCAGTGCAGAAACAGTACGATGTGCTTTTAGCCAATATCAACAAAAACGTATTGTTGCAACAGGTACAAGACTATGCTCGGGCACTTAAAAAAGGAGGAGTCATCTTGATTAGTGGGTTTTATACCGAAGACGTATCAGATCTCAAGATGGCCTTTGAGGCACACAGATTTACGTATCAAAACCATACCGTGAAGGACAATTGGGTTTGTGCGAAATTTATAATTTAGCGTATGCGCTATGAGAAGGAATATTTTGAGGAGTCCGAAGAGCTGCTAACTGAGACAGCTGAGGCCTCAGAACATCAAATCATTTTATTTAACGACGATGTCAATACGTTTGAGCACGTGATTGCAACCTTAATTCGCGTGTGCGAGCATACCGAAGAGCAAGCACATCAATGTTCGCTTATTGTTCATTATAAGGGTAAATGCAGTGTGAAAACAGGTTCTTACGATGATCTGAAACCACAGTGTACAGCTCTACTTGAAGCGGGCCTCAGTGCTGAAATTCATTAGACTCAAGGGGTCCGAAATAGCTTTCCTAATCTGAGGGCTTTTTTGTCGGTATGAATGCCGTTATTAAGCACGTATCCTCGCACTTCTTTCATTCGAACATAGAGGTTCGCCCCGCGCTCAATAGTGCTAATAAAGCTCTCTTGCGAAATGAGTTCATCCGCAGAAAGTTCACTTAGCAAAAGGCCTTGCTCCGGAAACCCTTTCTCTTTTGCAGATCGCCTCCAGATAAGCGCTGCAGACTTACTCCCTGCTGCGTTTCCGAAAGTGTAATCGAGTACAATGCTATAGACCACTGTAGGAGCGACCACAGAACAATTAGGACAGTCAATGTATTTTGGGGCGTATTTGAATCGGTTTTCAGCGGCTTCAAAAATGCTTTCGAGCCCTTGTACGCGAATCTCGTTAGAGGCAACACTAAAACGAATCGATTTTGGGGTATCGACTGGTTTTACGTTCTGCAGTTCAATGGTTTTGAATTGCGCCTGAAGGCTAAACGCACAAGCCAGTAGAGGGAGTAGAAATCGCATAATTCGAAGGTACTGCAAAAGGGCTATCGTTTCAAACAGCTACCATAGAACCGCGTGATTTTGTAGTTCGCGCTACCCAGTAAATCAGCCATCCGAGTGGGCCTGCCATAAAGGTGAATAACAAGAAAATAGGAATGATCCCTCTTGAAAATCCCAGTTTACTTGCGTCTTTTGCGATGAAGATTCCAGCGAGTAGGTCAAAGGCCAGGTAGTGAATCCATCCGGTGACCACTGCTAATGGATCTGAAAAGAGGGATTGAAGCCCCTCTAGCGTTGAGAACTCATTAAAGCTGTCTAGTTGAAAGGTGCTTATTAGGAGGTATGCATAGCACACCGCGAAAAAGGTAATGACTAGATTCGCTAAGATCTTTCGGATCGCTTCAGAATGTGGAGCAATGGCAAGGATAAGCCATGCGAAGAAGGCGGTGGCGTTGAAAAAAGAATAAGCCGATTCAGGAGACTCAAACGGATTCATAGTTAAAAGGTTTTACGTTGATGTATTTTGTGGGCTTCTTCTTCTAGAAAGTCAAGGATATGACGTACTTGAAGATCGATGTTTTTTATGCGATTAATGCGGTGAATGAGGGTTCTCTTTCTTGGATTACCCAATTGATCAAAGGTCTTTTTAGCCTCTGGGTCTTGATCGAGAAGTTCGTGCATGACTTCTGGGATATCGACTCCTAGAGGATCAGGATCTACGGTAAGCTCATAGGAGATGAGATCGTGTTCTTTTTTCTCTAGGGCTTCAATGTAACGCTTAGCGATGAGAATGAAATAAGCACCCTTACCCAGTGGATTCAATCCGCATCGAATACGCACCCGCTCATCTAGCTGACAAATAATTCTGGTTTTTGCTCCTTCTGGAAGTGATTGCACCACTTCGGCACTTAGGGGTATGTGAAAGAATCCTCCGCGATTGAATGGCAGTTTCGTCAGGTTCTGTTGGCCTTTTTGGATGCGCATAGGGTATGTGGATTCTTAATAAAAGTAGGGAAAAGTCTCGTGGAGCGGTTATAGTTATAACGCTAACTCTCTCACCTAATCCTTTATCTGATGAGGTTAATCCTTATTATTTTCTTTGTATTTACTCAAGTAGCAGCAGCACAAATTCGCTTAGACACTTCTATTGGATACACTCCAAAGGGTGGATTGGCTGAAACGCGCGTCGCTGTTTTTGTAAATCCTAAAACAGCATTTACTGCTTCTGCTGCGTTATTCACTGATGGAAATTATTACGAGACCTTTCCAAGACTGGGATTCATGAAGCTTTTTCGAACCAAGAACAAAAATTGGAAGCTTATAACCTTTGGCGTACATGTGGTGTCAAGTGTTGGAGGTGAATTTAAGTATGCTGAGGTCTATAAACAGGGGTTGATTGAATTCAGTCCATTCTTGAATGTGAGAGCCCCTATTTTAAGGTTGTACCGTGATTGCAAATGCGGAACCGGAAGGGGCCTGACCCTTGAGGTGGTGGGTGATGCCAATTTGAATTATCCGTATGT
>CAJXTX010000036.1 GCA_913060705.1 uncultured Bacteroidota bacterium
ACCCGATCCCCTTTTTTGACTCCTTGTGCCTTGAGCACATTGGCCATTTTGTTGACCTCAGCATGCAGCTCGCGATACGTAATGTGCTGGGCAGCCTCACTCGGGTCGTTAGGCTCAAAAATAATGGCTGTTTTGTCGGCGCGTGTGTAGAGGTGGCGATCGATACAGTTTTCAGAAATGTTCAGCTGTGCCCCTTCGAACCACTTCACTTCGGGTTTTTCAAAATCCCAAGACAGTACCTTGTCCCATCGGCGGCGCCACTGAAAGTGTTCTTCGGCGATCTCTTCCCAAAATCCTTCGGGATTACGCACTGATTTGCGGTAAATCTGAAAATATTCTTCGAGGTTTTTAATGTGGTAATTACTCATAATGCCTTTATGTCGTGCTAGTTGCTCTTTGTAAAAATAGAGCTTGAATTTACTGATTTTTAATGGGTCGCTTCACCGGCGCCGCTGGGTATTCGTATGGTTTCAACAAGCTCTTGAACGGCCTTGGGCGGATCTTGGGTGAAGCGACTAACAGCAAGTGAAACTGCGAAATTCACCCACATGGCCACAAAGCCAAACCCTTCTGGAGAGATACCCAGCCACCACTGTGACTTCAGGCCAGCAACCGCTTCTTTACCCCCGTCGAAGAGACCAAATTTAAACTTGAGCATGTAAAATATCATTAAGAGGATCCCCACCACCATACCGGCGACGGCCCCTTCTTTGTTCATTTTCTTGTAAAAGATTCCCAGTATGATGGCGGGGAAAAACGATGCCGCTGCCAAGCCAAAGGCCAAGGCGACAACCGCTGCCACAAAACCGGGCGGATTGATACCGAAGTATCCCGCAATCACCACGGCTCCCACTGCAGATAAACGAGCCGCAATCAGCTCGTGTTTTTCGCTAATACTAGGCTTAAAGACCTTTTTTATCAAATCGTGAGAAACCGATGAAGAGATTACCAGCAAAAGCCCAGCAGCCGTTGAGAGTGCCGCTGCAAGCCCTCCTGCAGCGACCAAGGCGATCACCCAGGCCGGCAGATTGGCGATTTCGGGGTTGGCCAGTACCATAATATCTTGATCTACACGCAGCTCATTAATCGCAGGGTCTGCTGCATATTGAATGAGTCCGTCGGCATTCTTGTCTTCAAAACCCAATAGGCCCGTTTTCTCCCAATTAGAGAACCATTGGGGCATCTGGGCGTAGGGTTGACCGCTCACCGTTTGAATCAAATTGAGCCGTGCAAAAACAGCAATCGCAGGGGCAGCCGTGTACAGAATGGCAATAAGCAGCAATGCGAGCCCTGCTGATTTACGTGCATCTCTTACTTTCTTAACGGTGAAAAAACGAACGATCACGTGAGGCAATCCGGCCGTACCTACCATAAGCGCGGCGGTAATGGCAAAGACGTCAAGGGTAGATTTTGATCCACTTGTGTATTCGGCAAATCCTAATTCGGTGGATAGCCCGTTCAATTTGTCGAGCAAATAAGTTCCGTCAGCCCCCGTCGAACCAAAGCCCAGCTGAGGAATCGGGTTGCCCGTCACCTGAAACGAAATAAAAATGGCGGGTACCATAAAGGCAAAAATGAGCACGCAGTATTGCGCCACTTGGGTATAGGTGATCCCTTTCATGCCCCCCAAAACGGCGTAGAAGAGTACGATGATCATCCCGATAATCACGCCCGAAGTAATGTCTACCTCTAAAAAACGGGAGAACACTACCCCTACCCCGCGCATTTGACCGGCTACATAGGTAAAAGAGACCAAGAGTGCGCAGAATACCGCGACCAGGCGCGCTGACTTGGAGTAATAACGCTCTCCGATAAAATCAGGCACGGTGAATTTGCCGAATTTTCTGAGGTAGGGCGCAAGCAACAGGGCGAGAAGTACGTAGCCCCCTGTCCAACCCATCAGGTATACCGATCCGTCGTAGCCCATAAATGAGATCAGACCGGCCATCGAGATGAACGAGGCCGCCGACATCCAATCTGCCGCAGTGGCCATTCCGTTGGCCAGAGGAGAAACTCCTCCGCCAGCCACGTAAAACTCCTTAGTCGATCCGGCACGCGACCAAATGGCAATGCCGATATACAATGCAAAGGTGAGAGCGACCATGATGTAGGTCCAGATCTGAACAGTCATAGCGCTAATCGTTATAGTAATTATGCTCTTTATCGAGTTTGTTCATCAGACGCACATAAACGAAAATCAATAGAACAAATACATAAATAGACCCTTGCTGGGCAAACCAAAAGCCTACAGGAAAGCCGCCGATGTGAAAGGCGTCAAGTGCCTCTTTAAAGAGTATGCCCGCACCAAAAGAAACTGCAAACCAGATCGTCAACAAGATGCCGAGATAACGGAGGTTCTTTTTCCAATAAGAAGTCGCGTCTTTATTTTTCATTGAAGTGAAAATATAAGCCGTTCTTGTGTAGGATCAAACTTGAAGTCAGACGTTTGCCGTTGCCGGATTAAAGGTCAGCACCATATAGCGCCCATTGACATTTGAAATGAGAACGTTTGAAGCGTTGAGAAATTCTTCGTCGGTAATCAACTCGACCAACTTTTCGTGAGGAAGTAACTGATGCTTGGTCCCTGCAGGTTCGCCTTCTGGTCGAGTAATGTTGTGTTTCTTCACCCAATTCATGACACTGACGTGCGAGACACCGAGCACCGTTTCGATTTCACGATAGCTCATGCCCTCTAAATAGAGCTGCAGTGCGCGTTTTACAATCTGCGGGTCAATCGATTTACCATCTTTACCGACCGTAAAGTGGTAACCGCAATCTTTGCACTTGAATCGTTGTTTGTCTGCGATAAGCCCCGCCTTGCTAAAGGTTTCGCCGGCGCATTTTGGGCATTTGTCAATCATGAGGTAAGCGGTACTCAAAACCGAATTGTCAGTGTTTAAAAAGGGTTACTTTTCGGGCACACTTAAACAAAACGGCAATTTTGTTTAATTATTAGGTATTATTTGGCCTATTAAAGATATAAAAGTTAAACAAAATTACATCATTGTTCTTTGAGAGGTCTGTACGAAGGGCAAAAAGATCGAAATTTTTAACGATTACTAAACCTATCTGACGTTAATTGTAGCTAGGTTTGCGGATATTTTACCGTATGGAAAACCTCTTTTTGTACATCTTAATTGCGCTTTCGGTACTCGCGATAGCAGATCTTATTGTAGGGGTCAGTAACGATGCGGTAAACTTTTTGAACTCTGCCGTGGGTTCAAAGGCCATTTCGTTTAGAACCATTATGATCGTGGCCTCAATAGGTATTGCTGCCGGATCGATCTTTTCTAGCGGTATGATGGAGGTTGCCCGAAAAGGGATTTTCAATCCAGAATTGTTCTTCTTCGACGAAATCATGTTCATCTTCTTGGCCGTGATGATCACTGATATTCTACTGCTCGACTTTTTCAATACGATCGGAATGCCTACCTCAACCACGGTTTCTATCGTATTTGAATTGTTAGGTGCCGCCTTAGCCATGTCGATCATCAAGATCATGGCAAAAGGCGATGATTTGTCTACCATTGCCAACTACATCAATAACGAAAAGGCGCTTCAAATCATTGCGGGCATTCTACTTTCAGTCTTTATCGCCTTTACCATTGGAGCCTTTGTGCAATGGGTTACGCGACTCTGGTTGTCTTTTAATTTCTTGAATAGATCGAACGTTTCGAACGCCATTTTTGGAGGGGTAGCATTAGCTTCGATCAGCACCTTTATTTTGATGAAAGGAATCAAGGGAACTGCTTTGTCTACCGCCACCTATTCATTCACAGACGGTCTTTCATTGATTGCATTTATAGAAGCCAATACCATTTTAGTAGCGCTTGTGGCCTTTTTTGTATGGTTTCTAATCTCAATTGCCCTCTTACTGATGGGATTGAGCATGTACAAGTTTATCATCGCCGCCGGAACCTTTTCGCTTGCTCTGGCCTTTGCCGGAAACGACCTGGTCAACTTCATCGGCGTACCTATCGCGGCCTATCAGTCGTATGAGCTTTGGACAGCTTCAGGCACACTGGCATCAGAATACAACATGTCAGTGCTCGCGAGTGCGGTTAAAACACCAACGCTCTTCTTGTTAGGGTCGGGTGTAGTCATGGTACTCACCCTATGGTTCTCTAAAAAAGCACGCTATGTAGCAGATACTGAGATCAACCTTGCGCGCGAGGGCGAATCGCGGGAGCGCTTCAAGCCTAACTTCTTATCAAGGTCAATCGTCCGCATGACCATACAGGCTTCTAACTATGTGAGCTATGTCATTCCTGATGCGCTCTTAGAAAAGATCAACAAACAGTTTGAGCGCCCGTCTACCAAAAACGTTGTGCTTAAGAAAAACGAGCTTCCTCCCGCATTCGACATGGTGCGAGCCTCAGTGAATATGGCTTTGGCGGGTATCTTGATCTCGATTGCCACCTCGATGAAACTCCCCCTCTCTACCACTTACGTGACCTTCATGGTGGCCATGGGAACCTCGCTTTCAGACCGGGCGTGGGGTGCAGAAAGTGCGGTATATCGTGTAGCTGGGGTGCTCAACGTAATCGGCGGATGGTTTGGTACGGCCATTATCGCGCTATTGTCGTCAGGACTCATCTTAACCCTGATTTATTACGGACGCGGCACCGCCATCATTTTACTCTTGGTATCGGCTGCGGTGATCATCATCAGAAACTACCTGGCCTACAACAAACGCCAAAAAGAAGAAGCAGAGCAATTTTATATCAAGCGCGCTGAAAGCATCACTCTTAAAGGTGTAATCAACGAGAGCGCGAAAAACGTTGAAAATGTACTCCTTCGTTCAAAATTGATTATTGCGCTCAATATAGATGGGCTGAGCAAGCAAGACGCTGAAAAACTAAAGCAAGGCAAGAAAGAAGTAAAAGCACTATCGTCAGAGATTGAAGACGTCCGCGCGAGTGTCTTTCATTTCATTCAAAATTTAGAAGACTCTAGCGTTCAAGCGAGTGCCTTTTACATCTCGATGGTGAATCAGCTGAACAACATCAGTCAGTCGTTAGAGTACATCGCAAAGATGTGTAACGACCACGTGTTGAACAACCACAACAAATTGCGCTATACTCAGCTGCGCGATCTAAGAGAGATCAAAGAACAGTTTGAAAAAAACATTTTCAATCAAACCGCCGACTCGCTGAAGGGCCTTTCACAAGAAGGCATTACCGCCTTGCTTGATCGCAAAGACCGACTCGAATCAATCATCACTGAAAAAATCGATTCGCACGTTCAAGACATTCGAAATGAAGACTCAAGCCCGAAAAATACCACCTTGTACTTTTCGCTCTTATTAGAGTCTAAAGACTTCTTAAACGCGGTGACTTCGCTCATCACAGAGTATTACAAGTCGTACGAAGAGAACGTAGAGGCTCCACTTAAGCTTTAAAAAGCTAGCGCTCGCAGCCCTGATAGTCAATAGGGCCCGGATTCATTGTTTTTAAATACTCAATAATATACTCAGCCGTGGTCTGCTCATAACTCACGTCTGGCGTATCGAACAAGTCACCGAATTCATTGGTGATATAATCGTTCAAAGCAAAGGTGAGCAGTTGGTCATCGGGGAGCTCTACTCCGTTTGCTGTAAGCTCAATTTGGTCGCCTTCACGCACCAGAGTATAGGCCGACGAATAACTGTAACTGGTATTTATTTGCTCTAAGAGGTCTTCAAGCTGACCTACAGAAAGCTGGTAGGCTTCAAAACCATTTCCGAACGGATCGATGGTGTAAATATCAAAAGGTGTAATGGCGCCAGCGCTCAAATCTGCACGTACCCCACCTCTGTTTTGAATCGTAAAGTCTGCATCGGCAATAAACCGCAAGGCGTCTGTATAGAAACAGGCGGTTTCACGTCTATCGTGATCGCGTGCTGATTGCCCGATCGTTTCAAAAAATTCTGGACGGTTATTGTAATCCTCAATGAGCGCCGTTAGAGTCTGATCAACAGCTGACTCAGCCACCAAATCGATAGATTCAAAATCGTATTCGACGCTGCCGTCTTCGAAGAGCTTAAGCGTGGTCTTACCTAAAGTCTCTAGGTGCTTTCCTGACATCACCATGAATTTGTTGTTCAAACTGTAACCGTAGAGCTGATTGGTATGCCCTCCAATCACCAGGTCGATGAAATCATAAGAATTCAACAGTTCTCTATCCTCTTCTTCACCCTGATGGGTTAGGGCCACAAGAAGATCTGCACCTGTCTCGGCTTTCAAATTTTCAAAGCGCTTAAAGGCCTCATTACCGTCTTGAAAGTCAAGCCCCTCAATCTTTTTGGGGTGTGTAAGTGGATATCCCCCTCGGCTGCCTGTTTCTACCACCCCAACAAAGGCAATCTTGACCGCACCCTTTTGAATCACAGTATAATCCGGAAAGTCTTCAAGCGATCCGGTTCCGGGCTCTACATTCGAGCAAATAAAGTCAAAGGACGCCTGCTGCACACGGGCGGTGAGTGCCTCTTGGCCGTAGTCGAACTCATGATTACCCAGCACGTTCACATCGAGCCCTGTTTTTGAAAGCAGATCGATGAGCGGATACCCCTTTTCAGGATGAAAGTCTACGATAGGATTTCCGGAGAACAAATCGCCCGCACTTACAAAATATACCGATTGGTATTCTTTTTTCGCAGCTTCTAGTATGGGCTTTATTTTCGCAAAATTATCAATGCGGCCGTGTACATCGTTGACACTAAAAATCACCACTTCATGAGCGAGCGCGCTTTGGTCATTGGCATCGGGAGTAAGCGGGTTAGATGGCACACCATCAGCCGAACACGACGACAGTACAGAAACCAGCCAAAAGGCAAAAATAGGTAAAGACATGGGGGTGGTTTTAAGCATTATAATACGATTAAGCTCAACGACTCTAAGAAAGGCTGTACCTTTAAAGAGCCTATGAAAAAATTATTCTTTATAACCGCTATCGCGTCCGTCTTGTCGCTCTCAAGTTGCAGTACTGCTAAGGTAGTACCCTTTGCGCAGACCTCGGTAGCCGAGGCGCCAGATTACGCCAAAAAAGAAAGTTGGGCAGTCTTGCCCGGGAAGTATCCTGAAGCCCTCGTCAACGTGGTGGGCGAAAACGCATCCAAAGAAGCGGATGTCTTTTTTATCTATCCTACTTTATTTTCAGACAAAAAAGATCCCGCCTGGAATGCCGATGTTACACAAGAAGCCATACGCAACGAAGTGATCGAATTAAGTGTTGCCAATCAGGCATCAGCCTTTGGCGCGGCAGCAAATATTTATGTTCCGTTTTACCGCCAAGCGCACATTAAGATCTTTAACGAAAAGTACCGCTCGCTCGTGGGGTCGAGCTGGGAGATTGCTTATGAAGATGTGAAACGGGCCTTTATGTATTACCTCGAACACTACAATAACGGTCGCCCCATTATCATTGCGGGTCATAGTCAAGGGAGCATGCACGGATCAGCCCTTGTAAAAGAATTTTTTGACGGGACTCCCTTGCAGTCTCAGCTCATAGCTGCCTATCTACCCGGAGCAGGAATTGCGAAAGATTACTTTGATCAGCTTCCAGAGTTGACACGTCCGGACGCCATCGGAGGCTATGTGAGCTGGAACACCTATAAGACCAACAACTTGCCCAAGGGGCGCTACGAGAATTACTACAAGGGGAGCACCACCACCAATCCCATTACTTGGGACACCTCAACATCAACTTCACTTGAAGACCACAGGGGACTGTTGTATTACGACAAACAACTCTACCCTAATAGCCTGACCATCGAACTGGTTGACGGAATGGTCTGGGCGACGGTACCTCGTGTACCCAAGCGCTTTTTCATGAGCTTTATCAAGAACTACCACGCTTTTGACATCAACTTGTTTTGGAAAGACATCAGTGAAAACGCTGAGTTGCGCACGCAGAAATGGCTAAATGAACAGGCGAAATAATGAGTAAGATCTTAGGATTGGCTGTGTTTACAATGGCTGCGGTTCTGTCCTGTAAAGACGAGGTACCTCCACTGAAATCTACTTCTTGCAGTGAAACCTATCAAGGGAGACTCGCCCTTAAAGGCATATGCATGAATTATGTCATAGAGGTGCTCGACCCTATTAACGAAAACTGGGTCGAAGCCGAATGGGTCAATCCGTTTAGCGAAGAATCTTACACTAACGCCTTTCGTTTAGGGTCAGTGTGTTCTTTTGATGAAACCCTAGAAGAAGGAGATCTTTTTTACTTTGAGGCAAATACAGAACCTTTTGAAGAAGAGTTTTGTGCCGTATGTGAGGCCTATAGTCCGACCCCTACTAAAACACTTTACGTTCGCGTTTGCGATGACGCCAGTAACTAGCTATGAGTACTTCAATCACTTTTCAATCACGTAAAGACGCCTTATTCATAGGGGTCATGGTTTTTGCTATCTCTGCATGCCTGTTTCCTATAGGGTCTCTACTTTATAAAAACCCTTTAGACAGCGAAGGACTTATTGCATTAAGCATTCTAATCGCTACTACATTGCTGCTTGCCTCATTCTTTACCCACACCTATTATGTGGTAGATCAAGAACAGATCAAGTGGCGCTCTGGCCCTTTAAACGGCACTGTAAATATTGCAGATGTCAAAGAAATTGTCGTTGGGACCTCCGTTTATGTAGGCATGCGTCCAGCGACAGCTCGTAAAGGAGTGCTTGTTCGTTTCAGCATGGCATCGTCAAAAACACGAGACGGATCAACCTTACCCTCAAAATTTCTCGATGAGATTTATTTTAGTCCGAGCGACAATGAGCTTTTTGTTGAGGCAATCTTAATGTACAATCCAAAGGTTGAAGTCAAGCGCCCATGAAACACCTCTTGGTTGAAACCGTGCAACGCCACGTGAATCTAGATGCCGAAGAACAGCGGCAACTCATGAAGGCTTTTTCCCTGCAGACGGTAAAACGCGGAGACTTATGGCTCAAAGAAGGTGAAGACACACCCTATTTAGCTTTTGTAGGATCTGGCTGTCTCTACTCCTTTACTAGCGATGAAAAAGGAAATCAAACTCCACTGCAATTTGCCACAAAATGGTGGTGGATCACC
The DNA here is from genome assembly GCA_913060705.1 of uncultured Bacteroidota bacterium. Lineage (GTDB taxonomy): Bacteria > Bacteroidota > Bacteroidia > Flavobacteriales > Flavobacteriaceae > UBA3478. The sequence continues at coordinate 9,048 of CAJXTX010000036.1, forward strand.
GACCTATATGCCTACTTAGCCTGCCAAAAGGCCACCCTAAGCATTAAGGCCTTAGAAACGAGTGAAATTTTAGTGATCACCCGTGAAGCCCAAGAAAAACTCTTTGAACAACTGCCAAAACTCGAACGCTTCTTTCGCATCATTACCGAAAATGCACTGGTAAGCAGTCGCAAACGCGCGCTCGACTTAATTCATCTCGATGCTAAACAGCGCTATTTAGAATTTGAGTTAAAACATCGCGACCTGTTGCAAACCCTACCTCAAAAACTCATTGCCAAATACATCGGTATTACCCCTGAATTTCTCTCAAAACTAAGGCGTGAACTCATCGAAGAGGAGCGCCAAAAAGGCCTAAAATAAGAAGCACTGCCGTATCTTTGCACAAAGAATTAGCGCTATGAAAGACTTCTGGAATGCACGTTACAGTCAAGAGGCTTACGCCTACGGAACCGCACCAAATGTCTTCTTCAAATCACGTATCGACACCCTGAAACCAGGTCGTCTCTTATTGCCCGCAGAAGGCGAAGGACGCAACGCTGTTTATGCCGCTTCGAACGGATTTCAGGTAAGTGCCTACGATTGGTCAGAAGCCGCTTGCGCCAAGGCTGCAAAGTTAGCTGAGCAGCACCAGGTAGAACTTGATTATCAGGTGTGCAGTCTGAGTGACCTGACGTATCCCCAAGCGACCTTTGATGCGCTTGCGATGGTTTATGTGCATTTTCCGGAGCCCATCAGAACCTCGAACATGAAACAATTGCTAGCGCTATTAAAGCCAGGCGGATCTTTCATTTTCGAAGCTTTTAGCGAAAATCATCCGCGCTACCAGGCAAAGAACCCAGAAGTAGGCGGACCGAAAGAAGCCTCTTTTCTATACAACCTAGCTGACCTCAAAACTCATTTAACTGGCTACCACTTTGAATACGAAGCACAAGAAGAGACCGTTCTAGACGAAGGTGCTTTTCATAAAGGCCTTGCCGAAGTGGTACGCATACATGCTATTAAACCTTAAGAAGATGTCACCCCAGATTGAAGCTATTGAAAATCGACTAAATCCTTTAAGAGAGCAGCTTAAGAATCACGAGCTCTATGCGGCCCTTAAAACCTTAGATCACGTCAAGACGTTCACAGAATTTCACGTTTATGCCGTATGGGATTTTATGTCCTTACTCAAATCGTTGCAAATGCAGTTCACCTGTGTAAGCACTCCATGGGTGCCAGCTGCAGATCCGTCTATTGCCCGCTTCATCAATGAAATCGTACACGGTGAAGAGAGCGACTTAAACGAAAAAGGAGAGCCGAATAGCCATTTTGAGATGTACCTCGACGCAATGCGTGAAATCGGTGCCTCTACAGACTCTATTGAACACTTCATTACGGCCCTACGCAACGGGGCATCAGTAGCAGAGGCAATGGACAAAGCAGATGCACCAAAGGCAGCCCAAGACTTTGTGAACTACAATTTTAGCCTCATTGAGGCCGGTAAAGCGCATGAAATCGCTTCGGCCTTTACATTCGGACGTGAAGATGTCATTCCGGATATGTTTATTGCCATTCTAGATCGTTCTTCGACGAGTGAAGACTCGTATGTGAAGTTTAGATACTACCTCGATCGCCACATTGAGCTCGACGGAGACGAACACGGACCGATCGCGCTGAAGATGATCGAAAAGCTCTGCGGATCTGACGAACAATTATGGAGCGAAGCGTCTGAAATCGCTGTCACTTCTTTAGAAAAACGTATTGCCCTTTGGGACAGCATTTACGCATCACTCTAAGTCATGGAGCCAGCCCTAAATGTTTACGGTAAACCACTTGAAATCTGCTGCAGCACGCCGCCGACAGGATTTTACCGCGATGGGTATTGCCAAACCGGGCGTCAAGATTTTGGGACACATACCGTTTGTGCGCAAGTGACCGAAGAATTTCTATCTTTCAGTCTATCTAGAGGAAACAATTTGATTTCGCCACAGCCTTTGTATCAGTTTGGCGGATTGCAGCCGGGTGATTTTTGGTGTTTGTGCATCTCACGCTGGCTTGAAGCCTACGAGGCGGGGGTGGCGCCTAAAATTAAGCTCAACGCTTGTCATAAAAAGTGCTTAGAATACGTTTCGCTAGAAGTTTTAGAGACCTATTCTTTATGAGAAAAATTATTTTTATACTGATCGGTATTTTATTGGCTTCTTGCAATAAAGACCAAGCCAAAGCGCTCGTCAACCAATCGGTAGCTTTTCACGGTTTTGATCGCTTCAACACCCATGCGGTTACTTTCACCTTCAGGGATGCCCAATACACTATTGACCGCAGCTTTAAAGAGGGAGTACTTTACACGAAGTCTTTCAAACAATTTGATTCTATTCAGCAAGACAGCCTTCAACTGAACGACAGTTTGATCAATTCAAGTGTGTTTAAGCGTTATGCAGACGGACAGCTTTTAAATCTCTCAACAGAAGACAGTAGTCGTTTTGCTCAAAGCCTTAATGCTGTCGGCTATTTCTTTCAACTTCCGTTACCCTTGCTTGACGAGGCTGCACAGCTCACCCTTCTTGAAGACACCACCATAAAGGGAAAGCCCTACAACACACTAGCCGTTCACTTTACTCCAGATCAAGGCGGCGAAGACCATCAAGACACTTTTCGCTACTACTTTGATACTGAGACCCATGCGCTGAGTTATTTATCCTATGCCTATGATACCAACGGCGGAGGCATCCGCTTTAGAGTTGCAGAACCTGTTTCACATGACGGTATGATTTTTCTAGACTATCTGAATTACAAACCCGCAGAAGAAGTCCCTCTCGACACCCTTCCTGCCCTTTATGAAGCAGGGGCTCTTAAACTCGTTTCGGAGATTAGAAATACGATAGAATGAGAATTTTGTTTA
>CAJXTX010000037.1 GCA_913060705.1 uncultured Bacteroidota bacterium
TCCTTGACGCTCCGTAGTCTAAATCAAGAAAATGCTGCTGCTGCGCAGCATTCAGAATTTTATACCCTAATGCGCTGACAAGCAAGCTTACCTCGCACTAAGGCATAAAAAAACTGGCACCCTTAGGCGCCAGCATTTTCTTGATCCTTAAGTGATCGCGGCAGGATTCGAACCTGCGACCGTCTGCTTAGAAGGCAGATGCTCTATCCAGCTGAGCTACGCGACCGTTTTAGAGGCGCAAAGATACATTTAATTCGGGCGAAGTCAAACAGTTCACTTTTCAAATAAACAAACTACAATTTGGGGAGTACTATGGGGAGTAGTGGATTATCTCACTACTCATTGATTCTTAAAAAGTGCTTAGGATTGCTTTGCTTACACAAAGCATCCTGAAGGTAGTGTCGAATCAGAAAAGAGCCCATAGCCCGCATTGCGGGCGAGGTCTTTTCATTTAAGCCCCTTAGCTTGAGTATATCTCAGCACGGGGTACAAATGAAAAGCCCACCAACTTTTGTAAGTTGATGGGCTCTTTTCTGGTCGGGGTGGCAGGATTCGAACCTGCGACCTCCTGCTCCCAAAGCAGGCGCGATAACCGGGCTACGCTACACCCCGAAAAGAAAGTGACTTCAGCGGAGAGACTGGGACTCGAACCCAGGCAGCACTTACGCGCTGACAGATTAGCAATCTGCTCCGTTACCACTCCGGCACCTCTCCTTGGCCTACTCTCAAGTGTTCTTAAGAATAAAGGCGGGTGCAAAAATACTTTTTAGCCTCGAGTAACACAACATTTAAAGACAAATTTATTCTGGATATTCTACCCGAACGTGATAAATGTTGGTGAGCTTCTTTTTAAGAACCTTTTTAATCTGTTCAATCTCTTGAAGCGTAATCGCAGCCGTATCAAATTGACCATTTTCTACCTGAGTATCTATGATGCGCTCTACAAAGGCATCAAGCATCTCGTAAGTCGGTTGATTGAGACTTTTACTGGCTGCTTCTACGGCATCGCACATCATTAAAATGGCAGTTTCTTTCGAAAAAGGAGTCGGTCCGGGATAACGAAAATCTTCTTCGTTGGCTGCACCACTTAACTCCTGCTCTTTTTTATAGAAGAAGTAAATGAGGCTGTTCCCGTGATGTGTGCGTATGAAATCGATAATTCTATCGGGAATATTATTCTTTCTAGCGATCTCAATGCCCTTAATGACGTGTCTTTTAATGATCTCAGCACTCTCAACGGGTTCAAGATCTTCATGCGGATTGGTTCCGAGTATTTGATTCTCAGAGAAAAATTCAGGCTGAGCCATCTTTCCGATGTCGTGATATAGCGCTCCTACACGGAGTAAAAGACTGTTAGCGCCTACCGCATTTGCAGAGGCCTCACATAAATTGGCCACTTGAAGGCTGTGATTAAAGGTTCCTGGTGCTTTTTCACTTAGCTCCTTGAGTAGTTTTGAGTTGGTATCAGAAAGCTCGAGAAGAGAGACGTCAGACACCAGGCCGAAAAGCTTTTCAAAGAGATAAATCAAGGGTTGAGCAAACAAAGTGATCATCCCGTTCAAAACAAAAAGCAGTAATATCTGATAGTCAATAGTAAGTAATCCGCCTTGGTTCAACCCGTGAAAAGCCGTGTATGAAATCAGATAGACTAGCGTTATCTGAAAGGCCGCAGCAAAGAGGTTTGTGCGCTTCTGTAACTCATTTGAGCCAATCATAACTACCACTCCCGCAACGATTTGTAAAAACACAAATTCATAGGCGTTTGAGAGGGTCATGGCAATAATCAAAACCGTGATAATGTGCGCAAATAATGCCACACGAGCATCAAAAAAGTTCTTTAGCACTAAGGGTAAAATGCTCATGGGAGCTAAAAACACGAAGCGCTCGTCAAGCTCTACTAATAGCGTAGTAACGAATACCATGAGTACAATATTCGTGTACAAAAACACCAATTGATTACTGTTCTCGAAGATATCCTGACGGTATTTTCGAAGGTAAAGCATCAGTAAGACCAAAACGATTGCCACAAGAATGGCGTAGGCAATCACGATAAAAATGCCATTTGAAGCCTCGATCGAAGAAGACTGATACTCGTATTTCAGCGACTCTAATACCTGAAAGTTTTCGGCTTCAATGATTTCTCCTTTAGCGACGATCAACGATCCTTCAGGAACCAACCCTCGTGTTAACGAGATTTGCTCTAACTGTGTCTTAAAGGCCGCATCGGTTAGGGTTTGATTTAAACGTGCATTGACTTGTAATGCTTCTTGCAGAAATTCCTTAACCTGCTCAAGTTGTGTTGTAGTGAATAATGAAGAGGATATTGAGGCTATATTTTCTTTATGCTGGGTGATAGATACCAAATTTTCAGCCCCTATAGGCACAGCTTCGTTTCCTTTGATCAGTCTAACATTTTCAATGAATTCAATTTCTTCTCCAAAGACTAGGTCCTGATAAATAGAATCCATCCACGCGCGAACTTGACTTTTTTGATCCGCTAACCGCTTTTGATCACTTATTGGTGGTGTGTTTGTAGTCACCCTTAGAAGAGAGGCTAACTCCTCTTCGTTATACGAAGGCAAACCCTCTGTAAGGTCAAAATAGAATACCTTGGTTTTGGCTACTCGCTCCCGCTCTTCTTTTAATTGCTCTTCTGTCTTTTTAATCGAAAAATCGAAAGGCGCATATAAGGTCTCATAACGCCACGGACGCCCTTGAGTATATTCGTAATTAAAAGCGTGTTGCGAAGGAAAAATCCACACAATTAGTGCAACTGCAGCAACTACAAGCAAACTAGAAAATAGAAAAAAACGCAGGCGCTGCGCATCGACAAGAAGACGAGACATAAAATGAGCTACATAGTCTGGTAAAAATAGGAAATATTGTTTTTTAGTATTTTCGCTAGGGATACTAGATTTAAGTCTTGAGGAGTCAGCACGGAATTTGCGCACTTAGTGTCATCAATGTGTACCGCGAACCTAGCGAGGCGAGTAGTATCGTGAATCAGCTACTTTACGGAGATCATTTTGAGTGCATTGAAATCAAAAAATTTTGGTCCAAAATCAAATTGCACTACGATCAAACAGAAGGATACATTTTAAATAGTCTTTTTACCCCCTTAGAACCGGGAGATTTCGAAGCCCTATCTGATTATTCAAAGGCGATCTACAATCAGAATCTTACACACTATGCCTTAGTTGGCGAACATGGGGCGATGCCCTTACTGATAGGATCTAGGCTTGATGCTTCTTCAAAAATCAAACACGAGCTAGACCTCTCTCAAGACGCCTTTAAGGTCGAAGGAATAACGGTGTCCGAGCAGCTTGTAAATACGGCACTCAAATACACCTATGCCCCGTATATGCTCGGAGGAAAATCTCCTTTTGGAATCGATGCCAGCGGATTTACTCAAATGGTATATAAAACGTGTCATCTGTTTTTAGAACGAGACATCCTCTCCCAATCCAATCAAGGTCAAACACTATCGTTTATAGAAGAAAGTAAACCCGGAGACCTCGCTTTTTTTGATGACCCAGAAGGAAACTTGATTCACGTTGGACTGGTACTCCCCAACAACTACATCATTCATGCGCATGGGTGCGTTCGAATCGACCGACTTGACCACACTGGGATCTTTAATCCTGAACTCAATCAGTACACACACTCGCTTCGTGTGTTAAAAACCCTTCAATAAAAAAAGCTCCCACCTAGTGGTGAGAGCTTTCTAATTGTAATGAGAAACAACACTTATGAATCCTGCATAAGTTCTAAGATGCGCTTGAAATTATCGTTGTCTCCAAGTGCCCCATAAATATTCTTCAACTGCGTTAATAAGTCATTATTATTCGGAAGGTTCTCGAGAGCAGACTCTAAAACTGCCGCGCTTTCTCTAAAGAGATTGTCTTTTTTCTCCTTAAGTGCATCGTATTTGTCGTAATCAGACTGCTTCGTAGACATCGCAAGCGTGTTCATCTCGTCTACCAAAGCATTCCCTTCATTCACATAGGTTGAAGAAAGGTTTAATATAGCATTGATGTACGTCGGATTGATCTCAATAGCCTTTCTGTAAGCAGCTCTTGCTTCTTCAATGTTGCCCTGCTCAGAGCTAATCACCCCAATGTTGTAGTGCAAATCAGGATTATTCGGATCAATGGCGATAGCCTCGTTCATCATTTCTTTAAACTTCTCGGGCTGTCCAATAGTGTAATACAAGTTTGCTTTGTTTAAAAGCAAAGCAATATCACCTGGATTCTGGGCTTGAGCTTCTTCATAAGCCTTTAGCGCCTCGTCGTTTTTTCCTTGTTGTTGATAGATCAACGCAATATTCTTAACTACCTCAGAGCGCTTTGAAGGTGTGTTCTCATCAGATGGGTCTTTGTGAGTACCCCCTTTTACGTAAAGGTCACGTGTAGCCTTATCAAAGTACTCCATTTCTGAAGTCTCGATGTTGATCGCACCATAACGCTTTTCGCTCCCATCATAATTGATGTCGCGCAATCTGATGTAATAATCAAGGGCTTGATCAAAATCTCCTCCGTTCACCGCAGAACCAGCAGCATAATACAAGAAAATGGTATCCTTTGGACTAAGCATGTAGCTTTGGTAAAGCTTCTCAGCAGCGCCTGCGTAGTTCTCTGTTTTCTGATCTTCTACGGCTAGATTTACGTAATCGTTCGCAATGTCCGCTAGGGACATGGCTACCTCATCACTGTATTTCGACTTCCCTGAAGCTTCTTCCATTGCAATAAGCGACTGGTAGGCCTCAATTGCATTTTGATAACGATCTACCTCTCCTGCTTTTGCCAATTGCAAAGAGGCGTCTCCAAGCAAGAGATAGTAGTCTTGTTGATACTTCTCTTCAGCTGAGCTAATAGATCCCTCAAGCGGGGCAAGTTGAGCGAGCGTTTCTGCTGCGTCTCCTTTTTTAAAAGCCTTTGAAGCCGCTTTGAGTTCATCTTTTTGAGCAGCGACCGAAAGCGTTGCTCCTGCGGCCATTGCGAAAAGTAATATTCTTTTCATGATAAATAAGGTATGTCTTGTTTAAATTAAGGAGTGCAATTTACTCTTCTTCAGGCGCATTACCAACAGAAGATTCTTCAGAATCAACGATCGGCAAATCACGAATTTCATTTTCTTGATCAACATCCTCTTCCTTCATCACTTTTGCTACTGCCGCAATACTATCGTCGTTGCGAAGATTAATCAATTTAACCCCCTGCGTAGCACGTCCCATAACCCTTAAATCACCTACAGGAAGCCTTATAGCAACTCCTGACTTGTTGATAATCATTAAATCGTCTTCATCGGTAACTGACTTAATAGCCACTAGAGATCCTGTTTTTTCACTGATGGTTATGGTCTTCACTCCTTTTCCACCGCGGTTTGTAATTCGATAGTCTTCAAGATCTGATCGCTTACCGTACCCCTTTTCTGAGACTACGAGGATGTTCTCATCAAAATTATTCACTGAGACCATTCCTACCACTTCATCTGAGGCGTCTGCCAAGGTTGCACCCCGCACTCCAGAGGCATTTCTACCCATAGGGCGGGTTTTGCTTTCCTCAAAACGAATAGCCTTCCCTGATTTGAGTCCTAGAATAATTTGGCTTGATCCAGTCGTTAAGCGCGCTTCGAGTAACTCGTCACCGTCGCGAACAGTGATGGCATTAATACCACTCTGTCTCGGTCTTGAATACTGTTCAAGAGAGGTCTTTTTCACCACACCCTTTTTCGTTGCCATGATGACGTAGTGGCTATTGACGTAATCCTCGTCTTTAAGGTCTTGCGTACAGATCACCGCTTTAATCTTGTCCTCAGATTCAATTTGAAGGAGGTTTTGGATTGCCCTTCCTTTAGAGGTTCGTGAGCCTTCTGGTATTTCGTAAACACGGAGCCAAAAACACTTACCATTTTGCGTAAAGAACAACATGTACTGGTGATTGGTTCCCACAAAAAGGTGCTCTAAGAAATCTTCATTTCTAGTTGCCGATGCCTTTTGCCCTACTCCTCCGCGATTTTGAGTTTTGTATTCAGCCAAAGACGTTCTTTTTATGTAGCCCGCATGTGAAATAGTAATCACCACTTGCTCATCTGGAATCATATCTTCCATTCTAAAGCTACCCCCGGCATAATCAATCTGGGAGCGTCTTTCATCACCGTACTTCGCTTTAACCTCTTCTAATTCATCTATAATGATCTGCATGCGACGCTCCTCTTTCGCGAGGATGTCTTTCAAGTCGTTGATAGTCGCTTGCAACTGCTCAAATTCTTCTCTTAATTTATCTTGCTCAAGACCTGTCAATTGTCTCAAACGCATCTCAACAATGGCTTTTGACTGCGCTTCTGACAACTTGAAAGTGCTCATGAGCTTTTCGCGCGCTTCATCGACATTGGCAGAGCCTCTAATAATAGCAATAACCTCATCAATGTTGTCAGAGGCGATTATGAGTCCTTCTACAATATGAGCACGCTCCTCAGCTTTATTCAATTCAAATTGCGATCTACGGATAACCACCTCATGTCTGTGTTCGACGAAATGGTGAATCATCTCTTTGAGATTTAAGAGCTGTGGACGCCCTTTTACAAGCGCAATGTTATTGACGCTGAAAGAAGTTTGTAGCGCTGTGTATTTAAAGAGCATGTTCATCACGATGTTCGGAATCGCATCTCTCTTTAAGATATATACCACACGCATCCCTTTGCGGTCTGATTCATCGCGTATCGCTGAGATGCCCTCAATCTTCTTGTCGTTGACCAAATCCCAAGTTTTCTTGATCATGTCAGCCTTGTTCACCTGATAAGGAATCTCGGTGACCACGATAGCCTCTTTACCTTGAACTTCTTGGATTTCGGCTTTACCGCGCATCACTACACGACCTCTTCCAGTTTCAAAGGCCTCTTTCACTCCTTCGTATCCGTAAATGGTACCCCCTGTCGGAAAATCTGGCGCCTTGATGTACTGCATGAGTTCATCAATACTGATATCTCTGTTTTTGATATAGCTAATAGTACCGTCAACTACTTCTGAAAGGTTGTGGGGCGGCATGTTCGTGGCCATACCCACTGCGATACCCGCTGCACCATTAACTAGTAAATTCGGAACCCTGGCAGGTAAGACCACTGGTTCTTTAAGAGAATCGTCAAAATTAAGCTGGTAATCAACTGTTTCTTTGTCGATGTCTGACAACATTTCTTCAGCAATCTTACGCATACGCGCCTCTGTGTAACGCATCGCTGCAGGGCTATCGCCATCAACAGAACCGAAGTTTCCTTGGCCATCAACGAGCATATAACGCAAAGACCACTCCTGTGCCATGCGCACCATGGTGTCATAAACCGAGGTGTCACCGTGAGGGTGATACTTTCCGAGCACCTCACCTACAATTCTTGCAGACTTTTTATAGGCACTTGTAGACCTTACGCCTAGGTCGTGCATTCCGTACAATACTCTTCTGTGTACTGGCTTAAGGCCATCTCTAACATCAGGAAGGGCACGCGACACAATAACCGACATCGAATAATCGATGTAGGCCGACTTCATTTCATCTTCAATGTTAATCGAAATCAGCTTCTCTCCTTCGTTCATCTCAACTGAATTTTGTGGTATTTATTGAATAGGGCAATTTAGGTATAATGACAGGGTAGATCGTGAAATACAAGCCGGTTTAATTAAGAATTTATCAACAAAACTGTAATGCTGTCAGGTGGATAAGTCCGGCATAGAAATTGTCCTGTTGGTAAATAGTTTTAGTATTTTTAGAACTTAATAAGGCGCTATGGACGATAATTTCTCACCTAGAGTAAAAGAAGTGTTATCATTCAGTAAAGACGAAGCTCTTCGTCTTGGACATGATTTCATAGGAACAGAGCATTTACTATTGGGGATCCTTAGAGATGGCAGTGGAAAAGCTATTTCTATATTGGATCAACTCGATGTCGATCTTGAGCACCTCAAGCGCAAGGTAGAAATCCTTACCCCTTCAAATCCTGAAGGAAGTGCTTCTATTCAAGACAAAAAAAATCTGAGACTGACACGACAGGCAGAGCGCGCTTTAAAAACAACCTTCTTAGAAGCTAAGCTCTTTCAAAGTAGCACCATTAATACTGCTCACCTACTACTGTGTATTCTTAGAAATGAAAACGACCCTACCACGCGTCTCTTGCAAAAGATGAATATCGATTACGATGGTGTCAAAGAGCAATTCAAATCGATGATCACTTCTGATGACGATTTTATCGATAACCCTGCGGCTGAAACCTTTCACGAGTCTTCAGAAGACAGAGAAGAATCTGAAGGCAATGACGGTTCTAAGGCAAAAGCCACGTCGAAAAAAGGTCAGAAATCTAAAACACCTGTCCTCGATAATTTCGGCCGAGACTTGACAGAGCTAGCCGAAGAGAATAAACTAGACCCTGTTGTAGGTAGAGAAAAGGAAATCGAGCGGGTCTCTCAAATTTTAAGCCGACGTAAAAAGAACAATCCACTCTTAATTGGAGAGCCTGGAGTGGGTAAAAGTGCCATTGCAGAAGGTTTGGCTTTACGCATTGTGCAAAAGAAGGTTTCGCGCATCCTTTACAACAAACGAGTCATCACCTTAGATCTTGCTTCTTTAGTAGCGGGTACGAAATACCGCGGACAATTCGAGGAGCGCATGAAAGCCGTGATGAATGAGCTCGAAAAAAATAAAGACATTATTCTTTTCATAGATGAGATTCATACCATTGTAGGCGCAGGAGGGGCAACAGGAAGCCTTGATGCCTCGAACATGTTCAAGCCTGCACTCGCCAGAGGTGAAGTACAATGTATCGGAGCTACCACTTTAGACGAGTATAGACAGTATATTGAGAAAGACGGTGCACTAGAACGTCGCTTTCAAAAAGTCATGGTTTCTCCGACTTCTATTGAAGAGACCGTTGAAATCTTACAAAACATTCGCGAGCGTTACGAAGACCATCACAATGTTATTTATACTGACGAGGCCTTAGAGGCCTGTGTCACCTTAACCAATCGCTACATCAGCGACAGGTTCTTGCCCGATAAGGCTATAGATGCCCTAGACGAGGCGGGTTCTCGCGTTCATATCATCAATATGAACGTCCCAGAACAGATCCTCGAGTTAGAGAAAAAGCTTGAAGACACAAGGGTTCTGAAGAATGAGGTGGTTAAAAAGCAGAAATATGAAGAAGCCGCCAAACTTAGAGACGATGAAAAACGCGTTGAAAAAGCATTAGCAGATGCCCAATTAGCCTGGGAAGAAGAAAGCAAACTTCATCGAGAAACGGTAACCGCCGAAAACGTAGCCGACGTGGTTTCTATGATGAGCGGTATTCCTGTGGCGAAAATTGCACAGGCTGAAAGTTCGAAGTTAGCTCAATTGCCTTCTATTATTTCCTCAAAAATTATCGGCCAAAACGAGGCGGTTCAAAAGGTAGCTAAAGCTATACAGCGCAATCGCGCTGGTCTAAAAGATCCGAACAAACCGATCGGGTCGTTTATATTCTTAGGTCAAACAGGTGTAGGTAAAACACAGTTAGCCAAGGTCTTAGCAGTAGAACTGTTTGACAGTGAAGAAGCCCTGATTCGTATTGATATGAGCGAATACATGGAGAAATTCGCCGTATCTCGCCTTGTCGGGGCACCTCCAGGCTACGTTGGGTATGAAGAAGGAGGCCAGCTCACCGAAAAGGTCAGAAGAAAGCCTTATGCCGTTATCCTACTCGATGAGATTGAAAAGGCGCATCCAGATATTTTTAACATGCTCCTTCAGGTGCTCGACGACGGATTTTTAACCGACAGTCTTGGGCGTAAAGTTGATTTTAGAAATACGATCATCATTATGACCTCAAATATTGGAGCACGGCAGATCAAGGACTTCGGTCAAGGGGTTGGTTTTGGTACCGCGGCAAAAAAGGCTCAAGAACAAGATTATACGAAGGGAGTCATTGAAAAAGCCTTGAAAAAAGCGTTCGCGCCAGAATTTCTCAATCGTATTGACGACGTGGTAGTGTTCAACGCGCTCGAGCGAGAAGACATCAATGAAATCATTCAAATTGAACTTAGAAAAGTTGTTTCACGTATCGAGAATTTGGGATACCACATACAACTTTCGGATGCGGCACAAGAATTCTTAGCAGAAAAAGGGTTTGATAAGCAATACGGTGCTCGTCCGCTCAAAAGAGCCATACAAAAATATATCGAAGACACCCTTGCAGAAGAAATTGTCAATAGCAGATTAAACGAAGGAGACACCATTGAATTGGATCTGTCAGAAGACAAATCTCAACTTGTTGCAAAAACTCAGAAAACAGAAGATGCCGGTGAAAAAAAGTCATAAATCATGCGATTTATGCATGGATTGAAAGCATTCGTTACAAAACTGAGATTTCTTACTAAAAAGAGCGTTCATTCTTGGGCGCTCTTTACTTTTTAAAGTAATTTTTGCCGCTTAAATCGAAAT
>CAJXTX010000038.1 GCA_913060705.1 uncultured Bacteroidota bacterium
ACTTGAGCTGCCAAAGGAGGCCCATTGAGCACACTTTCTTATAGATTTTGAACAAATCCAAATCACCGAGAGAACCTTAACTATTTTTAGCTACTTTTGTTTAAGATTTTTCAATGAAGAATGAACAGTAGTAAGAAGTATTTCAGTATACGAGATTTAGAAAATCTTTCTGGTATTAAGGCCCATACCATTAGAATTTGGGAGAAAAGATACCACCTACTGAGTCCAGAGCGTACAGAGACAAACATCCGCACCTACAGTCTTAATAGCCTACAGAAACTCTTAAACATTACTCTCTTATATCATAACGGGTACAAGATCTCTAAGATTGCGAAACTTCAAGACACTCAAATCCCCGTTATTGTAAACGAAATCATTGCTAAGAACAGCGAAAAGCATCATGCGGTCAACGCCTTTAAACTTGCAATGGTCAATTTCGATACGGCGCAATTTTACAATACCTACAACAGCCTGGTTGCCGAACGCAGTTTTAAAGAAATGTTTAACGATGTCTTGGTGCCCCTGATGAATGAACTCGGACTCTTATGGCAAGCAAAAGCAATTAGTCCGGCCCATGAGCACTTCATCACGAGCTTGATTAAACAAAAGATCTATATACATACAGAGCGTTTCCAAAAATTGCCTCCAACGCAAGAAGACGAGGTTTTTGTGCTGTACCTTCCAGAAGGTGAAATACATGAAGTAGGGCTGCTCTTTATGAATTACGAAATCGTCTCTAAAGGATACCGATCAATTTATCTGGGTCAAGCAAATACCCTTGATAGCTTAAAGGAACTCCTTGGGTATTACAAGAATATTCACTTTGTATCGTATTTCACCGTGAGCCCTCAAAACGATGAAATAGAAAAGTATTTAAAAGCATTCGATACAACGGTCTACCGTCCCGGATGCAAGCTATCTATTCTAGGATACCAAACCTTACGAATGGAAAAAAAACCTGCCTACGATTACGTCAAAGTGTATGAATCAATAGCGCATTTCTCATCGATTTTAGAAGCATGAAGAAAATTGCAGTAATCGGATCTGGATTTTCTTCCTTATCTGCTGCCTCTCACCTAGCTAAGGCAGGATTCGAGGTGAATATTTACGAGAAAAATGACTCTATTGGAGGACGTTGCCGTCAACTTGTAAAAAACGGTTTCACTTTTGATATGGGCCCTTCATGGTATTGGATGCCCGATATATTCGAGGAGTATTTTAATGATTTTGGACATTCAGCCTCTGATTTCTACGAACTTGAACGCCTAGATCCAGGCTATCAAATCGTATTCAAAGACCGAACGCTTCCGATAGCCGCATCCGTAGAAGGCATTGCCGAGGCTTTTGAACAGATAGAAATAGGTAGTGGCGCTAAATTGAAAGCCTTTTTAAAAAAGGCGGCTACGAACTATAGAATCGCTATCAAAAAGATCGTTTTGAGGCCCGGGAAGTCTCCGCTTGAATTAGTCACCCCAGAAACGGTAGTTCGCGTAGGTCAGTTCTTGAAATCAGTGAGTGATGAAGTAAAAAAGAACTTTAAATCACCTGAGTTACGTTCGGCACTAGAATTTCCGGTACTGTTTTTAGGGGCAAAGCCCGAGAATACCCCTTCATTCTATATTTTCATGAATCATGCAGACTACGGTCTAGGAACATGGCATCCGAAAGGCGGAATGTACGAGATCGTAAAGGGCATGCAAAAGGTCGCTGAAGGTCTTGGAGTTCAGATACACACATCGAGTGCTGTACAGCAAATAAACATTGATGCCCAAGGCAAAGCAAAAGGAATCACCTTAAGTAATGGAGAACAGATAGCTGCTGATTATGTCCTAAGCGGTGCAGACTATCATCATAGCGAGACCCTGCTTCCAGAACGCTACCGACAATACTCAGAAGCGTATTGGAACAAAAGAACTTTTGCGCCTTCTTCACTGCTCTTTTATGTAGGGTTTAACACCAAACTCGATAGCAAATTGTTGCATCACAACTTGTTCTTCGATACGGATTTCAAAGAACATGCAAGAGTCATATACGACCAGCCTGAATGGCCATCAGACCCGCTGTTCTACGCTAACTTTCCTTCTGTTTCAGATGCCAGTATGGCGCCAGAAGGTAAAGAAGCCGGATTCTTCTTAATTCCAATAGCTCCAGGTATTGAAGACACCCAAGAATTAAGAGATCGCTTCTTCAATCTATTGATTCAACGCCTAGAACATTTCTCGGGTCAAGAATTAAAACCACACATCGAGTTTGTTGAGAGCTTCTGTGTAAATGACTTTGTAGAAGCTTACAATTCGTTTAAGGGTAATGCCTACGGATTAGCTAATACCCTGAGACAGACTGCATTTCTTCGTCCTAAATTGCAATCAAAAAAAGTAAATAACTTATTTTTCACTGGGCAATTGACCGTTCCTGGACCTGGAGTGCCCCCCGCTCTGATTTCAGGAAAGCTTGTTGCGCAACTCATTCAAGAGCAAGAGTCATGAAAGTACTATACGACCAAGTTAGCCAAGAGTGCAGTGAGCTTGTCACTAAGCGATACAGCACCTCCTTTTCGCTCGCTACACGTATGCTTTCGAAGGACATTCGGCCGCATATTTACAATATTTATGGGTTTGTAAGGTTTGCAGATGAGATCGTTGATAGTTTTCACGATTTCCCGAAGGAGGAATTATTCAAACGATTCTCAGATGATCTAGAGGCAAGCTTGACACATAAAATAAGCCTAAACCCCATATTGAATGCATTCCAAATGACCTATCATCGCTTCGGGATTCCGAAAGACTTGGTAGACTCGTTTATGAAAAGTATGGAGTTAGACCTGCATAAGACTGAGTATCTCACTGAAGAGGAGTACAAAGCGTATATCTACGGATCAGCTGATGTAGTGGGCCTTATGTGTTTAAAGGTCTTTCTAGACGGAGACGAAGACGCCTACAATACGCTCAAATCTCCTGCAATGTCTTTAGGTTCGGCCTTTCAGAAGGTGAACTTTTTAAGAGACCTGAAAGCGGATTACGAGGCGTTAGGACGCACCTACTTTCCTGACGCGAATTTAGAAGCCCTTGATGAATCGTCAAAAGATGCCATCATTAGCGAGATCGAGGCCGATTTCGAAGAAGGATTCAAGGGTATTCAACAACTCCCTGTAGGCTCACGTTTTGGAGTTTACACAGCCTATCGTTACTACAAAAGGTTGCTAGATCGTTTAAAAGCGACTCCACCCTTAGAAATAAAAAATAGACGCATCCGCGTTCCGAATTACGAGAAAGCTGGATTGCTCGCACAATCGTATCTTGAAATTAAATTACAACGCATCTAATACCATGAATACACTTCTTTGGATTGCTGTTTTTGTACTCACATTTTTAGTCATGGAATTTATGGCATGGTTCATTCATAAATATATCATGCACGGTTTATTATGGGTGCTTCACAAAGACCACCATCAAAAAGACCATGACTCTTGGTTTGAGCGAAATGATGCCTTTTTCTTATTTTTTGCGGTGCTGAGTATGAGTTTTTTAATGACTGCAGATGAAGCATTCTGGATCGGATTTCCGATTGGTTTTGGAATTTTAGCCTACGGCATTGCTTATTTTGTTGTTCATGATATTTTTATCCACCAGCGATTTAAATGGCTCAGAAATATTGACAACGCCTATGCCCGAGGGGTAAGGCGTGCTCATAAAATCCATCACAAACATTTAGGTAAAGAAGAAGGGGAAAATTTTGGTATGCTCATCGTACCTCGTAAATATTTCAAATAACCCCTCTTATGGCACTCAAAATCGGCATTGTCGGAGCCGGAATAGCCGGTCTAGCGACCGCGCTTCGTCTAAAGGCACAAGGACATGATGTAGTCGTTTTCGAGTCTAATACGTATACGGGAGGCAAACTTCATGCACTAGAGCTCGAGGGGTACCGCTTCGATCTCGGCCCATCCCTCTTTACCATGCCACATTTTGTAGATGAACTTTTCACTTTGTTCAACGAACAGCCAAGAGATTACTTCAACTACATTCAAAAAGAGAATGTGTGTAACTACTTCTGGGAAGACGGAACACGATTTGTAGCCTCAGGAAATCGTGAGGCATTCGTGCAAGAATTTAGTCAAACCTTTAATGAAGATCCTAAGAATGTATCAAACTTTCTAGACAATAGTGCGCTTAAGTACGAACTCACAAGTCCCCTCTTTATTGAACAGTCACTTCATCGTTTTAGCACCTACGCCTCATTAAAAACACTTAAGGCTATAGTAAAATTGCCTTCTTTAGACGTTCACAAAACCCTATTCAAAACGCTCAAGTCGTATTTTCAGAATCCGAAAAGCCTTCAGTTCTTTTCAAGACATGCTACTTATAATGGAAGTTCACCCTACAAGACACCAGGGATCATGTCTCTTATTCCTCATCTCGAAATGCATTTTGGTACGTTTTACCCAAAAGGTGGAATGCACGAGATTTCTCAATCTTTGTTCAGACTCGCAGAACGACAGGGAGTTAGCTTTCATTTAAATGAAGGAGTCGAGGAAATCGTATTGAGTTCTGACCGCAAAAGGGCTAAGGGCCTAAAAACAAAAAGACAAGAGTACGATTTTGATGTGGTGGTCAGCAATATGGATGTTGTTCCGACCTATAGAAAACTATTACCCACCTTAAAAGCACCCGAGCGCATACTCAAACAAGAGCGATCGAGTAGCGCGCTCATTTTTTATTGGGGAATTGCTAAAAGCTTTAAGGAATTAGACCTGCACAACATCTTCTTCTCGGACACCTACGCTGAAGAGTTTAAGGCAATATTCGAAGACAAAGTGCTTCACAAAGATCCTACCGTTTACGTCAATATCACTTCTAAGCACAGCCCCAATGACGCCCCAGCCAATAACGAAAATTGGTTTGTAATGATCAATGCACCTGGTAATTATGGCCAAGATTGGGATGAATTTATTGCTCTTAGCCGAGAGCGCATCATCGCTAAATTGAGTAGAATTCTCCATTGTGATTTAGGTGCTTTAATCACCGTCGAACATGTGCTTGATCCTAGAGGCATTGAGCGCTCTACCCAATCGTACAGAGGGGCGCTTTACGGAGCAGCAAGTAATTCTCAATTCTCAGCCTTCTTAAGACACCCTAATCATAGAAGTGCACTCTCAAACGTTTACTTTTGTGGAGGATCATCACATCCTGGAGGCGGCATACCCTTGTGCCTGCAATCAGGAAAGATCGTCAGTGAGTTAATCGCAAATGACTTCAACAACATCTAAAATTGTCACCAAAGAGGTCCTTCTCTTTATTTGGCTCCCCCATGTGGCAGGAGCCTTAGGGATTGCCGCTGGTTTTCAGGATTGGTTTGTCACGAAAACGGTGCTCAACTTGATTGCTTCATTTGGGTTTTTTGTACTCTACTTTCCCATCACAAAACGCTATCAATGGATACTGCTAAGCTTATTTTTCACGGCGGGCATGCTTGTCGAATGGTTAGGAGTACACTATGGTTGGTTCTTTGGCACCTACAGTTACGGCGAAAATCTGGGACCGAAAATTGATGGCATTCCTATTATCATTGGAGTCTTCTGGGCAGTCTTAACGATGATAACAGCGCGGATGGCCCAAGCGGTCAGTGGCCGCTTTCATTACCCTATTAGTTCTGCACTAATCGGAGCAAGCATGATGGTCGCACTAGACGCTCTTCTAGAACTTCTAGCGCCTCATTTTGACTACTGGACCTTTATACCGAGTGCTCCAGCAGCTAATTATTGGAGTTGGTTCGGGTTTGGGTTTCTTTTTCAAGTTATTTATTTCACCGTAGAGAAGGCACAGAAAGACAAACCACAAACATCCTTGAGCATTGCTATGCACATTTATCTTGCACAGGCGTTGTTCTTCGGCAGTCTCGCTTTAATGCGCTAAGACAGTTCTATAGACTGCCCTAGATAAGTACCATAGATCTGATACGGCTGAAAGCGACTAAAGAGTTCTTCACTGTACCAGTTTAGAGCCCTCGTTTGAGCGATAGCCTTTTTATGATGCTTGTCGCTATATGCGAACTCTTTCATGGCCTGTTCAGATTCCCAAATTGAGAAGGTGGCCATATTTCGAAAAGGAACCTCTCCTATCCCCTTGGTAAATTTTAGGGCAGTAGTGCGGTCGAGGTAGCGCTGGGCATAGGGAACTGAGCGCCAGAATTTAAGTTGTAATCGTGTCTTAATCGTTGCCCTAGTGATAGCCGCGATATAAGGATTCTTGGAGTCGAGCTCCTCCGACTTCTGAAAGGGATTAACCCCGTTCCAAGCGCCATGCGCCTTAATGTTACGCATCATAACCCTCAAAACCTCTCCGCTATTTCGCACATAGGAAGAGTACAATGGGTGACTCGAGAAATAATAATCCGCCTCTTCTTGAGTACTCCATATCTGCAATAGCGCATAGGTAGACCAATCTGGGTTAGGATTAAATCCTTTCTTTCCGGTACCCATCAAAAAAAAACGCTCAAGTCCCCTTACTTTTCGTAAAGGGGCTCGAGCGAATTGCATCATAAAGAACGCCCAGATCTTCGACCTCAGAGTAGTGAACCTAAAAAAGGTGATCGAGGTGACCTGTTTGCTCATGCCTTATAATTTAAGCGGCATTCTCTTTCTTAATCAAGTTTAGCGCAGAGCCTGCTTCAAACCAAGAGATCTGAGAACTGTTGTAACTGTGATTTACCACAATAGAATCAGACGAACCGTCGCTATGCGTCACCACCAAGGTGAGTGGTTTGCCTGGAGCGAAAGCATCCAAGTCAACAAAATCAAATCGATCGTCTTCTTGAATGAGGTCGTAATCACTCTCATTCGCAAAGGTTAAGGCAAGCATTCCTTGTTTCTTCAAGTTGGTCTCGTGAATTCTTGCAAAAGACTTTACTAAAACTGCTGCCACTCCTAAATGACGAGGCTGCATAGCGGCGTGCTCTCTCGAAGAACCCTCTCCGTAGTTGTGGTCCCCAACAACAATAGAATAAAGGCCTTCTTTTTTATAAGAACGTTGCGTATCAGGAACACCAGCGTACTCACCGGTTAATTGATTCTTAACAAAGTTTGTCTTCTCATTAAATGCATTTACCGCACCGATGAGCGTATTGTTGGCAATATTGTCAAGATGCCCTCTGTAACGTAACCAAGGTCCGGCCATCGAGATGTGGTCTGTTGTACACTTTCCTTGCGCTTTGATCAGCAATGGAATGTTTTTCATCTTATCTACTTGGATTGGGATAAAAGGATCCAATAACTGCAAGCGTTCAGAAGTAGGATCTACCTTAACCGTTACTTGACTTGCATCTGCAGCCGGAGCAACAAATCCTGAGTCTTCAACAGCAAAACCTTCAGGTGGCAGTTCATATCCGCGAGGTTCGTCTAATCGCACCTCTTCTCCGTCTTCGTTAATCAAAGTGTCGGTTAAAGGATTGAAGTCTAATCTTCCGGCGATAGCAATTGCAGTTACCAATTCAGGTGAACCTACAAAAGCTAGCGTATTTGGATTCCCATCAGCTCTCTTCGCAAAATTTCGATTGAAAGAGTGCACGATTGTATTTCGAGGTCCATCTGCTGCCTTTTCACCGTAACGGTCCCACATTCCAATGCACGGTCCACATGCATTTGCAAAAACCGTAGCACCAATCTGGTCGAAAGTCTCAATCAGTCCATCACGATCAATGGTATAACGCACCTGTTCTGATCCTGGTGTGATAGTGAACTTGGCTTTAGTTTTTAATTTCTTCTCTGCTACTTGCTTTGCTAACGAAGCCGCACGAGAAATATCTTCATAAGAAGAGTTCGTACATGAACCTATTAGACCCACTTCTACTTGAAGCGGCCAATCGTTCTTCTTAGCTGTTTCAGCCATCTTTGAAATAGGCGTAGCTAAATCCGGAGTAAAAGGTCCGTTCAAATGCGGTTCCAAAGTCGACAGATCAATTTCTATCACTTGATCAAAGTAGGTTTCTGGATTAGCATATACCTCAGGGTCACCCGTTAAGTTGGCTTTTACCTGATTCGCTGCATCGGCTACATCTGCTCTTCCAGTTGCTCTCAGGTAACGATCCATCGATTCATCGTATCCAAAGGTTGAAGTAGTAGCACCTACCTCAGCACCCATGTTACAGATGGTTCCTTTTCCAGTACAAGACATCGCTAAGGCACCCTCTCCAAAATATTCAATTACGGCGCCTGTTCCTCCTTTAACGGTCAACAAGTCTGCAACCTTTAAGATCACGTCCTTAGGGGCAGTCCATCCTGAAAGTTTACCCGTTAGCTTCACTCCAATGAGTTTGGGAAATTTCAGTTCCCATGCCATACCCGCCATCACATCCACTGCATCTGCACCACCAACACCGACAGCAATCATTCCCAAACCTCCAGCATTTACGGTATGAGAATCTGTTCCGATCATCATACCCCCCGGAAAAGCATAATTCTCAAGCACCACTTGGTGAATGATACCAGCACCCGGCTTCCAGAAGCCTATTCCGTATTTATTTGATACCGATCCTAAGAAATCAAACACTTCGTTCGAAGTTTCATTCGCTCGCTTCAAATCAGCACTTGCCCCTTGCTTCGCCTGAATCAAATGGTCACAGTGTACTGTGGTCGGCACCGCAACTTTAGGTTTACCGGCATGCATAAATTGCAAAAGTGCCATCTGAGCGGTAGCATCCTGACAAGCAACACGATCTGGAGCAAAATCAACATAGTCTTCTCCGCGCTTAAACGCATTCGAGACACCTTTCTCCCATAAGTGATTGTATAAAATCTTTTCGGTAAGGGTTAGGGGTCTACCGAGTACATTTCTAGCGGCAGTTATATTCGCGTCCATGCGATCATAAACCTGCTTAATCATTTCGAAATCGAATGCCATAATTCTTATTTATTAGGTTGCAAAATTACAAAGAAGCGTCTAATTCTTAAGCCAATTGCTCGCAAAGTCACAGTCTTTTCGCGTATCATTAATCTGAATAAATGTTGACTCAATTTGCTCAGCAATCCACTCTTCTATTGTCTTTCGCTCTTTATCTGAAAGCGCTAAATCTTTAATCTTTACATAATCTCTAGCAAAATCGGCCATGTGCTCGTCGTAGCGATTGGCGACTCGCATGATTTTAAACTTTGGTGGACCTCCACGAGGATCGTCTTCCTTAATAGGCTGGGAGATTTGTCCGTCACGCAGAGTAGCTACCTGATTGTAGAGCACAGGATCCATATTAGTAAGCTCAAATCGCGCACTGTAGTCTTGAGGATTTCGCAGCACACCACCATCAAATTTCGTTTCTTTTTCATCAGAGAACAGTCGAGCCGCCTCTTCAAAAGTGATCGTTCCTGCTAATATTTCTGAGCGTATGCTATCTAATTCTTGTTTCGCAGCTTCAATTTGGTCCTTTGAAATTTCAGGAGTGAGTAAGACGTGTCTCAAATCGACTTCTTGTCCTCTGATTTTTTCAACCAAAATGATATGATACCCGAAGTCCGTTTCGAAGGGATCTGAAATCTCACCCTCTCTCAATGAAAAAGCAACATCTTTAAATTCTTTCACAAAAGGAGTCTCTCGATTCATCGTATACGCACCCCCATTAGACTTTGAACCTGGATCTTGAGAGTATAAAATCGCCTTTACGCTAAAACTTGCTCCGTTCTCTTCTACATCTTGCTTCATTTGTTCTAGGCGTTGCACGATGCGAAGCTTCTCTTCTTCAGAAGGTTTAGGTTGTTTTACAATCTGTGCAATTTCAAGCTCTGCACCAAATACAGGCCTCTTGGTAATAGGTATACTATAGAAAAACTGACGCACTTCTTCAGGGGTGATTTCAAGCTCATCAACAATATCGCTTCGCATTTTGTCCGCGAGCATGCGCAGTCTATTGATCTCGTATAGCTCGTCTTTGAAGGTCTGCAAATCTGGTTTGTCATAAAATTCCAACACCTTCTCTACAGAACCAATTTGACGCGCCAACTGCTGAATTTGCATATCGCCCATCTGATTGACTTCTGAATCAGAAACCAATAAACTGTCTTGAATAGCATGATGAGCAAACAGACGATCCTCCATTAACTTTCCTAACAATTGGCACTCTGATATTTCACCTAAATCACCACCTTGGTTTTCAATATCTGCCTTTAACTTATCTACATCTGATTCAAGGATGACAAAATCTCCAATAACAGATACTACTCCATCGATTTTAATCCTCTTCTGATTTGAGGTTCCTCCTTGAGCAACAGCCGTGGTGGTTACAACGGCGATCATCAAAATGGTTAACCATCTACTCATATGTCTCATAGGTTTTTTTTCGAATTGCTTCACTAATCATTTCTTGTT
>CAJXTX010000039.1 GCA_913060705.1 uncultured Bacteroidota bacterium
TGTGCTCACACAAGCTGTTGTCAAAATTCGGCTACCTTTGCCATCACTTTTAAGCAATCATGGGAGCAATTGTCGCCATCGTAGGACGACCTAACGTAGGTAAATCAACTTTTTTTAATCGACTCATTCAACGTCGCGAGGCTATCGTAGATGCGGTGAGTGGGGTGACGCGTGATCGCCATTACGGCAAGGCCGATTGGAACGGCCGTGAATTCACCGTCATTGACACGGGCGGATACGTCATTGGTTCAGAAGACGTCTTTGAAAAGGAGATTGACAGGCAGGTTGAACTGGCGATCGATGAAGCCGATGTGATTGTGTTCATGGTTGACGTCGAATCGGGTGTTACCTCGATGGATGAAGATGTAGCTAAGCTCTTGCGTCGCCAAGATAAACCCGTATTTCTGACCATCAATAAGGTCGATAATGCCATGCGTGAGGCCGAGGCTGTAGAGTTCTATGCGCTAGGCTTAGGAGATTACTTCACCGTTTCAAGTATCAACGGAGGAGGAACAGGAGACCTACTAGATGCGGTAGTTGAAGCCCTCCCCGAAGAGGTAGAAGAAGAGGATAGAGAGCTTCCGCGCTTTGCAGTGGTGGGTCGTCCGAATGCCGGAAAATCATCGTTTATCAACGCCCTTTTAGGCGAAGACCGTCACATTGTGACCGATATTGCCGGGACTACCCGTGACACCAATGACACGGTGTACAACCGCTACGGATTTGAATTCAATCTAGTGGATACCGCCGGGATTCGTCGTAAGGCGAAGGTGCGTGAAGACCTAGAGTTTTACTCAGTGATGCGCTCGGTAAGGGCGATAGAGCACTCTGATGTATGTTTGGTCATTTTTGATGCCACACGAGGGTTCGACGGACAAGTGCAAAATATCTTTTGGCTCGCGCATCGCAATAACAAAGGGATTGTGATTCTAGTCAACAAATGGGATCTGGTAGACAAGGAGACTAATAGTGTGCGCGACTACACCAAGAAGATCAAAGAGGCTATGGAGCCTTTTACCGATGTACCTATCATCTTTATTTCGGTACTCGAAAAGCAGCGCATCTTTAAGGCCATTGAAACGGCCGTTCAGGTCTATGAGAACCGCTCTAAACGGGTTCCAACCCACAAGTTGAACGATGTGATGCTGCCGATCATTGAAAACCGCCCTCCGCCTTCGATCAAAGGAAAGTATGTGAAGATCAAATTCTGTACACAGCTTCCTGGGCATTATCCGCAGTTTGCTTTCTTCTGTAACCTGCCGCAATACGTGAAGGATCCGTACAAGCGCTTTTTAGAAAATCAGCTGCGCAATCAGTTTGATTTTGAAGGGGTGCCGATCACGGTATTTATGCGTAAGAAGTAACTTACCAGCCTCCTGAGGCACCACCGCCTCCACCGAAGCCGCCTCCGAAACCACCGCCAAAGCCGCCTCCGCCGAAGCCGCCTCCGCCTCCGAAAGAGCCACCGCCGAAGCCACCGCTTCTGCGCCCCATGGAGCTTAAGATGAGCACGTCGAGCAGGTCTGGTCCGCGATGCATACCTCCGCCAGGTCCGCCTCCGCCGCGCCTAGAGATAAAGGCGATGATGAGAACAATCACAATGATCACAAAGAGCAGTCCACCCACGCGATCTGATTTTGAGCTGCGACTGAGATTTCGGTCTTCGGTATAGGCCCCTTGAAGCACTTGAAAAATGGCATCGGCTCCGATAGAGAGCCCACCGTAATAATCCCCTTGTTTAAAGCTAGGTAAGATGAGGTTTTCAATGATGCGTTTCGATAAGGCATCGGTCAATCGGTCTTCAACCCCATAGCCAGTGTTAATGCCGATGCGTCGATCGTCTCGTGCTAGCAAAATAAGGATGCCGTTGTCTTTGCCTGCTTGCCCAATACCCCACTTAGAGAGCCAGTTGGCGCCCAAAAACTGAATGTCTTCGCCTTCGGTCGATTCAATGCTGATAAAGACGATTTGTGTTGAGGTCGAATCAGCATAGCGCACCAATTTCTGCTCAAGGGCACTGCGTTGTTGACGATCGAGCACTTGGGCGTAATCGTAAACAGAGGTTTGCTTTGAGGGTACTGCAGGGATTTCGAATTGCGCCCACGAAAAGGTGATACTGCACAATGCGAATGCCGCTATGAAGGAGTGTTTAGCCTTTTGAAATGCTGTCATCGAGTTCGTTCTGATCGTCTTCTTGATACGGAAAATGGGTTTTTAAAACGCGTCCGGCTTCGGTGATTCCGTCTACGAGTCCTTTGGCAAAGTCCCCCTCGCGAAAGGCTGTTTGGATGAGGTCTCTAGTGCTATCCCAAAAGTTTGCTTCTACCTTTTCGTTGATACCTTGATCGCCGAAAATACTGAAGCGGTGATCGTCATAGGCCAGATAGAAGAGCACGCCATTTCGGGCTTCGGTCTGATGCATTTCGAGTTCTTGAAATACCTCTACGGCACGCTCTAGAGCATCTTTTCCTTTAGTACTTGGTTCAATGTGCACTCTGATTTCTCCTGAGGTGTTCTTTTCGGATGCCTTAATGGCTCCGATAATGGCGGATTCTTGCTCTTTGGTAAAAAACGGTTTAGCGGCCATTTAGAAATTAAAGTTTACCTCTGGGGCTGCTTCTGCACCGGATTCTGCTTGAAATAAAGCTACTTCAGTAAAACCTCCCATGTTTGCCACAATGCTCGCCGGAATCTTCTTGATGGCGATGTTGTAATCTCCTGCTATGTTGTTGTAGCGGTTGCGCTCTACATTGATGCGATTTTCAGTGCCTTCTAGCTGCGATTGCAGTTCTAAAAAGTTTTGATTCGCCTTGAGTTCTGGGTAACGTTCAACGGTAACTAAGAGGCGTGAAAGCGCGGATGAAAGCTGCCCTTGAGCGGCTTGAAATGCCTGTAATTGGGTAGGGTCGAGCTGAGAGGCATCGATGGTGGTGCTGGTGGCTTTTGCTCGCGCCTCAACCACCTCGGTCAAGGTATTTCGTTCGAAGTCTGCGGCTCCTTTAACCGTATTGACCAAATTGCCGATCAGGTCTGAACGACGTTGGTAGGAGCTTTCGACATTTGCCCATTGCTTGGTCGCATTTCCTCTCATTTCTACAAAACGGTTATTAGTCCCTACGAACCATCCTACAATGGAGAGTAAGCCGATAAAAACGACAGCCAGTACGATATAGATTTTTTTCATTGCGCGTTGCGATTAAGGTTGTTTTTAAGATCGATGAGTTTTGATTTAATACGTTCTAATCGAGAGACGATTGCCTCGTTAGAATGATACAAATTTCGTGATTTTGACAATTCTGTCTTAGCTCCTTCTAGGGTAAATCCACGCTCTTTTACCAGTTCGTAAATGCGCTTGAATTGCTGCACATCTTCTGGCGTGAACCGACGGTCTCCTTTGGCGTTTTTCTTGGGTTTGATACTGCTAAACTCTTTTTCCCAAAACCGGATGAGCGAGGTGTTGACGCCAAAGGCTTCGGCCACCTCACCAATCTTATAGTAGCGTTTTTCGGGCAGGTTGAGTTGCATTAATCCAGCGATTGGTTGTACAGTTCGGCACGCTGCTGCAAGATTTCGTAATCTTCGGCAGAGAGGGTACCGGCATAAAAATCAATAGGGTTGACGTGTTTACCGTTTTTAAACACCTCGTAGTGCAAATGCGATCCAAGAGATCGCCCTGTGTTTCCGACATATCCGATGATATCGCCTCGCTTGACCTTTTGACCTCTGCGTACATTGTATTTTGATAAATGCCCATACAAGGTCACATAACCGAATCCGTGATCGATGCGGATATGCTTTCCGAGCCCAGATGCACGCTGATCGGCACGTTTAACTACTCCATTACCGGTGGCGAATATTGGGGTGCCTACAGGGGCCGAAAAGTCCATTCCATAGTGAAATTTACGCACCTTGGTAAACGGATCACTGCGCCATCCGTATCCCGAAGCCATGCGTCTCAAGTTTTCATTCATTACCGGCTGTATGGTCGGAATGGCCTCTAGGTATTCTTTGCGTTTCGGAAGCATCTCAGAAATATCGTCGAGCGAACGCGACTGATTCACCAGTGCTTTTTCAATGACATCGAGGTTTTTGGCGACCTCTTTTACGAGTTCTGAGTTGCTGAAACCTTCGTACTTCTTGTAGCGGTTGACCCCTCCGAACCCGGCGTAATACTGCTCTTCGGCAATCGGATCCATCTCAAAATACAGACGGTATACTTCGTTGTCACGTTGACGCAAATTTTCAAGAGCCTCAACGGTGCGGTCTAATCGGTTTTGAAAGTCGCGGTAGTCGCGCTTGTAGTTGTCGAGTTCGCGCTGCAATACAATTTCGTTGGTATTACGCACCACTCCGGCCTGATTCAAGAAGAAGAAAAAGAACATGCCCGCCGTGGCCGAGGCCACAAAAAACAAAAAGAACTGGACGAGTTTTTTGAACGGCTTTTTAGCCACCTTTCGGTACGAGAGCGTCTCAGGATCGTAGTAATACTTTTGCTTGCGCTGCTTGTCTTCCAAATTGCACTATTTTTGGGCCAAAATCTTCTCAAAGATACGTTATTGCCATGAACGCGAACCGCATACGGGCCACCTTCTTAGAATTCTTCGAATCAAAACAGCACCAGATTGTTGCCTCGGCTCCGCTGGTGATGAAAAACGATCCTACGCTCTTGTTTACCAATGCGGGAATGAATCAGTTTAAAGAGTTCTTTCTTGGCAATTCGACGCCTCAGTCTCGACGCGTGGTCGATACTCAAAAATGTTTGCGTGTCAGCGGTAAACACAACGATTTAGAAGAAGTCGGAAAAGACACCTATCACCATACCTTGTTCGAGATGCTCGGAAACTGGAGTTTCGGAGACTATTTCAAAAAAGAGGCCATCGGGTGGGCGTGGGAACTGCTCACTGAAGTATACAAGCTGGACAAAGACCGCTTGTATGTCACCGTATTTGAGGGCAGCGCAGACGACGGACTTGACCTCGACAAAGAGGCCTATGCCTTTTGGTCGGCACTTATTGCCAAAGACCGGATTCTGATGGGCAATAAAAAAGATAATTTCTGGGAAATGGGCGATCAAGGCCCGTGTGGCCCGTGTTCAGAAATACATATTGATCTGCGTACAGCGGCAGAACGTCAAGCTACTCCTGGAGCCGAACTGGTGAACAAGGATCACCCTCAAGTGGTTGAGGTTTGGAATCTGGTGTTCATGCAATACAACCGCAAAGCCGATGGATCGCTAGAACCGCTTCCTGAAAAACATGTCGATACCGGTATGGGCTTTGAGCGTCTTTGCATGGCGCTTCAAGGCAAGACTTCGAATTACGACACCGATGTCTTCTCAGGATTAATCGATAAGCTCTCAGCTATGAGTGGCGTCGCTTACGGAAAGAGTGAAGAAACCGATATCGCGATTCGTGTGGTGGTCGATCACGTGCGCGCAGTAGCATTTGCGATCGCAGACGGACAGCTGCCAAGCAACAACGGGGCCGGATACGTCATTCGACGCATCTTACGACGTGCGATTCGCTACGGATTTACCTTCTTAAAGCAATCTGAGCCTTTTGTGCACCAGCTGGTCGAGACCCTAGTCACTCAAATGGGAGAGGCCTTCCCAGAACTCAAGGCACAGCAACAACTGATCACTCAGGTGATTCGCGAAGAAGAGCAGTCGTTTTTAGCAACCCTTGAACAGGGCTTAAAGCTTCTCGACAAGGTGATCACAGAAACCAAAGAAAAAACCATCTCAGGCGACAAGGCATTCGAATTGTACGACACCTTCGGATTCCCGATTGACTTGACCGCACTCATCTTAAGCGAACGCGGATACACTTACGATCAAAAAGGTTTTGAGGCGGCCTTAGCTGCCCAAAAGCAACGCTCAAAGGCCGATGCAGCCACAGATAAAAGCGACTGGATTAGCGTCAGTGATGCCGCCAATGAAGGTTTTGTTGGATACGATCAGCTTTCGTGCGAAGGCGTCCAGTTACTCAAATACCGTGAGATCACGCAAAAAGACAAGACAGCCTATCAGCTGGTTCTCTCGAAAACACCTTTTTATCCAGAGGGCGGAGGACAGATAGGAGATAGCGGCTTACTTGAATATACCGCAAACGGTGAGGCGCATCGCATCGCGATCAGCACTACCAAACGCGAGAATAACGAAATCGTTCACACAAGCACTCAGCTTCCTAAAGACTTGAAGGCGACATTCACTGCCCAAGTCAATGCTGAAAAGCGCAGAGAAACGACCTCAAATCACACCGCAACACACCTTTTACACCAGGCCCTTAGAGAAGTGCTCGGTTCGCATGTAGAGCAGCGCGGCTCATCGGTTCGACCCGATGCCTTGCGCTTTGATTTCTCACATTTTGCGAAAGTAACACCCGAAGAACTTTCGCAAGTAGAGGCGCTGGTCAACCAGCGCATCGAAGCCGCGCTCCCACTTCAAGAGCGTCGCACGGTACCAATGGCTGAGGCCATAGCAGAGGGCGCGATGGCATTGTTTGGCGAGAAATACGGCGACAATGTGCGTACCATTCGCTTCGGTGATTCGATTGAATTGTGTGGTGGTACACACGTGAGCAATACGGTAGAGATTTGGCACTTTAAGATCAAGAGTGAAGGGGCTGTTGCTTCAGGTATTCGACGTATTGAGGCCATTACTGGTGAAGCAGTACGCACCTATTTTAAAACGACTGAGGCACAACTTGGAACGATTGCACAGGCTTTACCAAAGGCTCAAGATGTGGTCAAGGGTGTTGCTGATTTAGTCACTGAAAATGAGGCGCTGCGTGCAGAACTCGAGGCGTTAAAAGCAGAGAAATTGGCCCAATTCAGAGGCGAATTGGCAAAGAGCTTGCAAGAGATCAACGGCGTGCAGTTTGCGGCAGTTGAAACGGCTCTTGACGCTACCCAAATGAAAACACTCTCCTTCGAACTAGGAGCGCAAACCAAGAACCTCTTTTTGGTCCTTGGCTCGACAGCCGGAGGCAAAGCACTGCTGTCTATCTATATTGATAAAGACCTTGCCGCTGAACGCAATTACGACGCTTCAGCCATGGTGCGTGAGCTCGGCAAACACATCCAAGGTGGTGGTGGAGGTCAAGCCTTTTTTGCTACCGCTGGAGGTAAACTGCCCGAAGGAATCAGCGCCGCTTTGGCCGCCGCCAAATCGCTTCTTTAAACCTTATTTTTCAGGTCTTAGACTTCCTTGCATCGGAAACTTCGCCAAGATGGCGCTTACATAGGTGTCAATGATTCCTTGGCGTTTTTGCGGGTTCCGCACGTCGGTGATCAGGCCGCGTCCTTTTCCTTGCCAAATAAGTTTCTCTCCGTCTGCATCTAATAGATCAACGATGAGTTCACCACGATTGGTGGTATTGATGTTTTGGTTGTTCATTGCAGGGCCCATGAGCCATGGGTTGAAGCCCCATCCCCATCCCCATCCCCAACCGCCGATGGTTTGAGTGGTGACAGTGACATCGTCTTCTTCTTTGGTAGCAATGGTTACGAGTAGATCGGCATTTTCACTTTTGGTATAGCCTTTTTCTGTCAAGACAGCCTCTATAGATCGCAGAATACGGCGCTTGTCAAGGTCTGAAATCTCAGCCTTGTCAATGCCCGGTTTGAAGAAGGCAAAGGTCTTGTAGGTTGAAAAATTCACGCCTGTATCGTAATCGGTATAGACACGAATGCTGGTGCAGGCTGAGGTTAGGAGCAGGGCCATCAGGCCAAAAACGATTCTTTTCTTCATAGCAGTAAAGGGTAAAGAACTAAGTTATTCTTTACTTAAAATTACAAACTAAGTTGCTGATTGCGTGTTAAAAAGCGTTAAGATGGGCCACGATTTTTGTCGAAGCCATAAGGGCAGTGGCGGCACCCGCTTTGGCAGCAATATCCCCTTTTAAGATGGTACTGCTCCGTGAATACGCGGTAACCGTTCTCGGTATAGTAATCTCCTTCTTCGACCGGAATGTTCTTTCTCATGGCGTCACAAAGATACTGCCTGAAGGGTGAATCTTAAATTTTGACTCGCGCTCAGCGGTCCAATCCCTTAACTTTGAAGGGTATGCAACCGAGTCGCAATCAAAAACTTCAGCTTCCTGTTCTTCAATCCCACGAAGTGAAGCTCATTCTGAAGCGTGAAGACCAGTTGCATCCGCTCATTTCAGGAAACAAGTTTAGAAAGCTTAAATACAATTTAGAGGCCGCACGATTAAAGAAGGCTCACACCCTGCTCACTTTTGGCGGTGCGTATTCGAATCATATTCTGGCTACCGCGGCGGCAGCTGCGGAGCATGGATTCAAGTCAACGGGCATTATCCGTGGGGAGGAACTGAAGAATCGCATTGATGAGAATCCGACCCTCAGCAAGGCCCAGGCGCTGGGAATGAAATTCATTTTCGTTGATCGTGAGCGCTACCGTGTGCTGACTAGAGATGAGAAAAAGGCTCGAGAGCTGTGCGCCCAAGATGGGATTTTTATGATCCCAGAGGGTGGAAGCAACGCTTTGGCAGTGCGTGGAGTTTCAGAGATGTTGGTAGAAGAAGATCTAGAGGCTGATTATATATGTTGCGCCGTAGGTACAGGAGCGACCCTTGCTGGTATAGCAGAAGCCGCTGCTCCGCACCAAAAGGTACTTGGATATGCCGCCTTGGATCACGACAGCTTGCATCAAGAAGTAGCGCGCTTTACCAAGAAAACGAATTACACCATCATCAGCGATTACACCTTTGGAGGCTATGCCAAAATCAGTCCGCGTTTAGTGGAGCAAATGAATTCGTGGTTGAAGCGCACCGAGGTGCTGTTTGATCCGGTCTATACCGCGAAGATGATGTTTGGCATTTTAGATGGGGTCAAACGTGGCGCCATACCAAAAGGAAGCGTAATTTTGGCCATACATACGGGAGGTCTTCAAGGAATTGAAGGAATGAACTCTCGTCTAGAAAAAAAGAATGCGCCTTTAATCCAGATCTCATGCAACAAAAAAGCTTCGTAATCTCGCTGTTGTGTGCCTCTGTCGTTGCACTGATCAGCAGCTGTACCCCCAATCCGAACGTCTATACCATCGCCCGATCAACTCCTGTAGACAAGGCGCCTGAGACACTAGGAGATCGTGCACAAGATTTTATCGGGGGGATGGGCCTTAAAAAATGGTCTGAGAAAGACTACAAACAGTTTGCCTCTGAAAAACAATACATCGAAACTTTCGCTGAGCCTGCGATGAAAGAGATGAAGCGTTTTGGAGTTCCGGCCAGTATCACGCTCGCTCAAGGAATTCTCGAGACCAATGCCGGTAAGAGTAATTTGGTAAAAGAGTCGAACAATCATTTTGGCATAAAATGTCACAACACCTGGAAGGGTAAGAGCGTTCGACACGACGACGATGCAGCGGCAGAGTGCTTCAGAAAGTATAAGAATCCGCTTGACTCTTATCGCGATCATTCGCAGTTCTTGAGCTCCCGACCGCGTTATGCGTCACTGTTTGACTTAGATCCGACAGACTATAAGGCGTGGGCGAATGGTTTGCGCTCGGCCGGATACGCCACAGACAAGGCCTATGCCGATAAATTGATACGGATTATTGAAACCTATGACTTAGACCAATACGATGCTGAAGCCCTAGGGCAACGTAAGCGCTATCTTAAACGGTTATCGCGCAAAGAGCGTTTGGCAGAGGCACTGAAAGCAACCAAAGATAAAATCGCCGAGACCACACAACGTACTAAGCGGATGGGTGAAGAAGCGATGGATCAAATTGCCGATGCTTCGAGGGGGCTTGCTCACCGTGTCACACCTGGAGATACACTCTACAGCATCGCGAAAAAATATGAGGTCACCGTTGAGGCCATTAAAAAAATGAATGTGTTGAATTCTGAATCGCTTTCTATCGGTCAGATTCTCGAAATCCCAAGATCTAAATAATGATTGAATACAAGAGAAGTAGTGCGCTTTTTGCCGCTGCCAATCAGGTGATTCCTGGTGGTGTAAATTCGCCAGTGCGCGCCTTTAAGTCGGTAGGAGGCACTCCTGTTTTTGTTAAACACGCCAAGGGGGCTCACTTGCACACAGAAGACGGCCATACGCTCATCGATTACATTTCATCATGGGGACCGCTTCTTTTTGGTCATGCCTTCGAACCTGTCATCGATGCGGTAAAGCGCGCAGCCGATAAGGGCACTTCATTCGGAATGCCCACCGAGATTGAAACACAACTGGCTGAGCTGGCGGTGCGTATGGTTCCGAATATCGAAAAGATCCGATTTGTAAATAGCGGTACCGAGGCTTGTATGAGCGCTGTGCGTTTAGCACGTGGATTTACGGGTAAGCATAAG
>CAJXTX010000040.1 GCA_913060705.1 uncultured Bacteroidota bacterium
ACACGTCAAAAATACCTCAGAATGGTTCAATAAATGGTCTTAACATTTAAATAACGCTCAAGAAACCCTGAGAAAACAATTCTAAGAAAATCGCATTTCAACCTTAACGTTGAGCTAAGGATGCACACTACACGGCTGTATAGTTTTGTCTCAAAATCATAAACCCGAAAAAATGAAAAAATCAATTTTAGCTCTATCACTTGCTGGAGCTCTTGTATTTTCTTCTTGTGAGTCTGAGGTTGTTGTAGATGATGCTACAATTCAATCGATTGTAAATCAGGCAGTAGCTGCTGTTTTGGCTCAATTTCCAGATGTACCGTCAACTCAAGCAATAGCTGATGCTGCTGCAAAAGCTGCTGAGGAAGCAGTTGCTGCAGGTTTTGCTGGCCAAGATGTTGATGCTGCTATTGAAGCTGCTCTTAACGCTGCTCAAGCGCTTACAAATCCTCCTGTAGAACGCGTAGGTTCAGGTGGTGTTGTTGAAATCACAGGAAATACTACATGGACATCAGACAAAATTTGGTTGATGGACGGAAAAGTTATCGTTCAGGATGGTGCGACCTTAACGATTGAGGCTGGTACAATTGTGAAGGCTGCTTCTGGTCAAGGTGCAAACGCAACGGTACTCTTAATTGCTAAAGGAGGTAAAATCGAAGCTGTTGGTACGTCAGCAAAACCTATCATTTTCACAGATGTTGAAGATGATATTGTTTACGCAAACGGAACCACTAGTCCTAACCGTTCTGCAACCGATAGAGGTAAATGGGGTTCAGTAATCATCCTTGGAAATGCTAAAGTTGGTGAAGATGGTGGTGAAGAAGATATCGAAGGTATTGTTTCAGGATACGACTTTACTAAATACGGAGGGTCTGATGATGCGGATGACTCAGGTGAATTAAACTATGTTTCTATCCGTCATACTGGTACTCAGATTGGTGGAGGAGATGAACTTCAAGGTTTGACCATGGGTGGTGTTGGTTCAGGAACTGTCATTGAAAACATTGAACTATTAGGTTCTAATGATGATGGAATTGAGATTTTCGGCGGATCTGTTAATGTCACTAATCTTATGATTGCAAATCACAAAGATGATGGTATCGACTTAGACGAGGCATATAAAGGAACTATCACAAACGCTGTTGTTTATATGGCGGCTGACTCTGATACAGTTTTCGAACATGATGGTACAGAGGATTCAACAGGAACAATTGACGGAGCTTTTACAGTTTCAGGTGTTACAGCCTACGGAAACGGAAATGCTGAGAAAACAGCTACTCTCGGTGACTGGAAGTCAGATGCTACCGCATTCATTGAAAACGTTGCTTATGTAAGCTTTCCTGCAGGTTCAACATTTAAGGGAATTGATGCCGATACCTATAAAGGTGCAGGTACAGCTTCTGCCTTAGGCGAACTATCGTTTAAAGATATCGTTGTGGTTACTTCTGATACAAAGACAGCCGTTTTAAACGGTCTCCTTGCAGACGAAACTTCAGCGACATGGCTTACAATTGCCACTTCAAAATCTGCTTCTGCAGGTGCTGATGAATCAGTTTTTGCTTGGACTCAAGTACAATAAATCTACTTTAATCTTAACCGATTAAAAATAGCCCTCCACTAGAGAGGGCTATTTTTGGTTTTTAATAATTATGAAAAATTTATACCTCGCACTCTCTCTATTTTTGAGTTTTTCGGCTTTTGGACAATCTGCTGTTTCTGGCGTAGTGATTGACGGAGATTTTAATGAGCCATTAGCTTTTGCAAACGTCATTTTAAGGCTTCAAGGGTCTTCTGAAACAGTGGCTGGGGCAATTACGGATTTCGAAGGACGATATTCAATTGTTTTAGATAATCCAGGAACATATGAGATAGAGTTTTCTTACCTAGGGTATGAGACTAAAATCATTAATGATCTTGTTCTTTCGAATGGAGATGAGTCGGAGGTTAATATTGTACTCAACCCTGCAGCAAATGCTTTAGAGGAAGTTGTAGTTACCACTTCTGTCAGAAAGAACAATGAAGCCTCAGTTTTGGCTATTCAAAAGGGTGCGGTGACCTTGCTTGATGGAATTTCGGCACAGACTATTCGTAAATCTGGAGACGGTAATGTTGCCTCCGCTATTAAAAGGGTTCCCGGAGTCTCTGTTCAAGGCGGTAAGTTTGTATATGTTAGAGGACTAGGAGACAGGTATTCAAAAACCCTTCTTGGAGGACTTGAGGTTCCTGGTCTTGATCCGGATAAAAATACCCTTCAACTAGATATATTCCCGACGAATTTATTGGACAATATTTTAGTAAGTAAATCAGCCAGTGCAGATCAGGCTGCTGATTTTACTGGAGGAATTGTTGATGTCGTACTGCGAGATTTTTCAACTCTCCCTGAGTATAGCATATCGGTATCGTCTGGATATAATAGCTTGACAAACCTTCAGGATGCCCCTGCTTTGCCGGATTATTCCTTAAATAATTTTTATTTTGATAGTGGGGCTAATGATCTTCCTTTCTCGTCTAGGCTTGATATCCCCCTTCCTGAAACTTTTTTGTCGCCATCTGAAGAATTATCGCTTATCTCTTCAACAAACGCTTTAACAAGACAGCTTTCTGTAAATAGAGAGAACAACTTATTAGATTTTAGTTTAGGCCTTACAGCTTCAAATCAGTACAGGATTGGAGACAATAGTTCTATTGGGTATATCGCGTCAATGGGCTACAAATACGATTCGGATTACTATGAAAACATTTTTAATGGAACCGTTTCAAAAGAGCCATTTGGTCTGGAACAGTTCAATAGCCAAGAGGGGGAGTTAGGGTCAATCCAGGCTATTGCCAATGGCCTATTTGGGATTTCCGTTAAAACCCCATCGACTAAGCACAAAGTAATGGTTCTCGCAATACAGAGCGGGGAGAGCAATGCGATTGATGGTGTTCTTAGAGACTATTTAGAGAATCCATATACCGGTCTTGCAAATATTATGACTCATACCGAGCGTACGATCATAAGTTTTCCTCTTTCGGGTGATTACAAAATAGGTGAAAAATTAGCTGTTGACTGGAAAGTAGCTCCTTCTATTGTTTCTGTAAAAGACTTGGATTTTAGGAAAACTGTTTTCAATCAGTTGTCAAACGGAAACTTGCTCATTGATAATTCAGCTACTGCATTCCCAGAGAGACTGTGGCGTAATCTTGACGAAACAGGAATCTCTGGAAAGCTCAATGTTGAATATGACTTTTCTTTAGGTGAGTTTGAGAGCAAATTAAAACTTGGCGGTGCTTATCTAATGAAATCAAGAGAGTTTACGACGGATAGATTCCAGATTGGCTATAAAGGACCTTCATCTGAACTACAAGGTAACTATGACAATATTTTGAATCCTCTTTTTATCTGGAATAGTAAAAAAAATAAGGGTTCTTATCTTTTAGGAGAATACCAACCTACAGATCAATACGAGTCAGACGGTGAAACAATTGGTGCATATATCTCTGGTGAACTTAAGTTCAGCGAGAAATTTAAATCTATTGTCGGAGTTCGATATGAAAAGTATAGGACTACTTACACCGGTCAGAACATAGAAAGAGAAATATTTAATGATTCGGAATTTATCAATGTTGGAGATCTTTATCCTTCTGCCAACTTGATCTATTCATTTTCTGAAAGCACCAATTTAAGGGCTTCTTATTCGAAAACGACAGCACGCCCAAGTTTTAAAGAGAACTCTGCCGCTCAGATTTACGATCCAATTACAGAAAGATTTTTCCTTGGTAATACAAACTTAGTGCCTACCTATATCGATAATATCGATTTAAGATGGGAGAGGTTTGGTGAAGCGAATCAGGTTACAGCTTTGAGTTTATTCTACAAGCGCTTCATTGACCCCATTGAGATTTTTTACTACAGTATTACAGCGCCTAATGTGTTAGTTGGTAGAAATAATGATGAGGCCAAGGTTTATGGTGTTGAGTTTGAATTCAGAAACAACCTTATTGAAAATGAACTCCAGCGGCTTGCTATTAACTTAAATGCCTCTTTAATAGTTTCAGAATTGACTATGAGTGATCAAGAATATGAGGGGAGAAAGGTAAATGAACTAGATCGAGAAATAGATCGTGTTAGACAATTACAAGGACAATCTCCATACCTCATAAACGCTGGTTTAAGTTATAATATCTTTAAGAGTAATTTAGAAATGGGAGCCTATTACAATGTTCAAGGAAGGGCTCTTCAGGTAATCGGTGTAGGGCAGTTTCCTGATGTGTACACTGAGCCTTTTCATAGTTTGAATGTTAACTTGAGCAAGCGATTTGGTAAAAATGGGGACACTACGCTATCTCTTAAAGCCGAGAACTTATTAAATGATGTTATAGAGAGCAGGTTTGATTACTTTGGAAACACTGACTTCTTATTTTCTAGCTTAAAACCCGGAGTTAATTTGACTCTTGGAGTTTCTCGCAAATTCTAGCTCTAAGGCTTTCTTAGATTTTTAACCCGCTACCTCGTAGCGGGTTTTTTTATGTTTCGTTGAGGGATCCATAAGTTTAAGTAAAGGTTAACTCAGGTGCGTAATGGCTTTGAATGCTTACCTTAGGTGCATAATCTTTGAACGAGATGAAAAAAGAAGATGTTCGCATTCTGCTCGTAGACGATGAGCCAGATATTTTAGAAATAGTTGGTTACAACCTGACCCTTGAAGGTTACCAAGTATTCACGGCTAAAAATGGTGTCGAGGCCGTATCGAAGGCCAAGAAAAAGCAGCCTCATTTGGTTATTTTAGATGTAATGATGCCTGAAATGGATGGCATTGAGGCCTGTGAGATCATGCGTAATACGCCAGGTCTTGAGAATACCATGATTACCTTTTTAACAGCTCGAGGAGAAGATTATTCTCAATTGGCCGGATTTGAAGCGGGAGCAGACGATTACATCCAAAAGCCGATCAAACCCAAGGTACTCGTGTCAAAGGTAAAGGCACTTTTACGTAGAAGTAGAGAAGAAAGTTCAAACGAGGACGGAGTTTACAGCGTAGGGGATATAGAAATCAACCGTGAAGAATACAAAGTGGTTAATAAAGGCGAAGAAATGGTCCTGCCGCGCAAAGAGTTTGAGCTTTTAGCACTTCTCACTTCGAAGCCCGATAAAGTGTTCAAACGAGAAGTGATTCTTGAGAAGGTTTGGGGCAATGAGGTAGTTGTTGGCGGTCGCACCATTGACGTACACATCCGCAAACTCAGAGAAAAAATAGGAGACGATCATTTTAAAACCGTAAAAGGAGTAGGGTATAAATTTGTACTTTAATCCTTTATGGCGGCTAATTACAAAAATGCGAACTCGTTTGCGCTGAAGTATGCGTTCTATATTTCATTAACTGCTACTTCAGTTCTGCTGCTCATTTTCTTTCTTGCCGCTATAGAAGCCTACTGGGTGCTGGGTGTATTTTTCGCCTTACTTTTTACCATTGCTTTTCTTTCACTTCGTTCAGGGGTAAACAATTATGTGCTACGCCTCATAAAGAACGTCTACAAAGAGGTATCTCTGCTAGAAGGCATTCGTTTTACGGGCACTAGTGTGAATACAGATCTAGAGTCACTTACAGCAGATATTGAAAAATTTGCCAGAGGAAAGAAGATTGAGATTGAAAGCCTCAAGGTTCAAGAAGAATACCGCAAAGATTTTTTAGGTAATGTGGCGCACGAAATGAAGACCCCTCTTTTTACCATTCAGGGGTACATTCTGACGCTACTTGATGGGGCGATGGACGACAAGAAAATCCGTAAAAAGTACTTAGAGCGCACTAATAAGGCAGTAGACCGCTTACTGTACATCGTTAAAGATCTTGATACGATTACGAAACTTGAATCGGGTTCGCAACAAGTGGTCAAACAACCCATGGATATCATTGAACTCGTTCAAAGTGTTTTTGAGATGCTTGAAATGAAAGCCGAAAAAAAGAATATTGCTCTCATTTTTGATCGTCCGTATCCGAATCCCATAGAGGTGGTAGCAGATCACGAAAAGATCGAACAGGTGTTGATTAACCTTGTTGAGAATTCGATCAAATACGGTCACCTCAACGGAACCACAGAGGTGAGTGTTGAAGATTTAGTGAAGGATAAAGTGATCGTTCGAGTGACTGATAACGGAGACGGTATTAGCCGTGAGCATTTACCTCGTCTCTTTGAACGGTTCTATCGCGTTGACAAGAGTGGGTCTCGAAAAGAAGGAGGATCAGGTCTTGGGCTTTCTATCGTTAAACATATTGTAGAAGCCCATGGCGAGCGAATCTATGTAGAAAGCGAGCCAGATGTAGGGTCAGAGTTTTCGTTTACACTTCAGAAAATCGAAAAAACCGAATCAAAGTCTACCTCTGAGCTAAATACAGCCAATCCTGCGTAATCTTCTACACGGTCTAGCTGTTCTAGTTTAAATTCATCTTGGGTACAACTCGGCACGATCTTCTGTGCATCTAGGCGTTCGGCAATGTGCACTTGTTCGTATTGACCTGGGGTAGGAATGAAGAAGGCTTTTTTACCCAATTTGGCCAGGTCCATGACCGTGGTGTATCCTGAACGGCAGAGCACCATTGCACTTTGGCGTACCGTAGACATGAGCTCTTCAGACTGCATATAGTTTACCACCTTTAGATCGCCCTGCTTCAGCGGGACCTCTTCAATGGTCTGTTTTTCTTCTATCACTCCACGAACCATGATGGCTTCACCTTCGAAGGCCTTGAGTTCGCTCCTGAGTTTCTCCTCTAGCATACTGCGTTGAGGTTCTGGCCCAGAGAGCAAGACTAAGAGGTCAAAGGTTAAGGGTGCTTTCTTTTTTTCAAAACGACTTAAGGGCCCTAGGTATACCAAGTTTTTAGGCTTTTTGTCTAGGTGTCCGAGCTTACCGGTTAGGTTTTCTGACATGGATTCAAAATCGGGAACCCATACCGCATCGTATTTTTTAAAAATTTGCTGATGCATCTTAGAACTAATCGCGGTGGTACTCCCCGAAAGTACGCGCAGTTGGTGGGTAATAAATACGTTGGTGATTCCTTTGCAAAACACCCCAAGGCGATTGTCAGAAATCAGTCCAGTGATCTTTTCAGCCCTAACTAATCGTTTGATCTCTTGGCGCTCCTTGTACATGGCCCAAAGAATCTTATAGCTATTCAGGATCATTTTCAATTTGAACATCCGGCCGTTCTTGGCGTAACTGATCTGGTAAGAGGATAGCTCGTAGTGCGTTAGCTCAGGAAACTCTTTCTTGAGTAAACCCAGAGCTACTCCGTCAGAAGCGATAATCACCTTGGCTCCTCGGTCTAGCAGCGCTTTTATAATCGGAATGCATCTGGTGCTGTGCCCTAGCCCCCAATTAAGGGGGGCAACGAGTATAGTGTGATGGCTCAAATTCATCGCTGTTAGTGGGTATTGTTTAGATTTGCTTCAACAAATAGCGAACTCTTGGGAAGTAAAAATAAGTTAAAGCGGTTCAGAGAAAACGAAGGATTTGTAAACGTAACACAACCTTTACGTGACGATCTTTTAAACGGTGCGATGCTGCAAATGAACTGGACTGAGGTATTTCAGAACGAAAACCCCATTGTGCTAGAGCTCGGGTGCGGAAAAGGAGAATATACCTTAGCGCTCGCGCGTCGCTATCCCGATAAAAATTTTATTGGTATTGACATTAAAGGAGCTCGGCTATGGCGCGGTGCCAAGACGGCTATAGAAGAAGGACTGAAAAATGTGCACTTTTTGCGCATGTCTATAGAGCTCATCGATTATGCCTTTAAGCCACAAGAGGTGAGTGAAATTTGGATCACTTTTCCGGATCCTCAGATCAAATACAAAAGAACCAAACACCGACTGACCAACGCCGCCTTTCTTGCGCGTTATAGGGCTATCTTAAAGTTAGATGGATTGGTACATCTTAAGACAGACAGTGCTTTTATGCACGGATACACCATCGGATTGCTTCAAGGAATGGGAAAAGAGATTGTGTATGCGAATCACGATGTGTATCGACTAGGAGGAAGTCCAGAGATTGTGACAGCTGTTCAGACTTTTTACGAAAGCCAATACCTTGAAAAGGGTGTGCCAATCACCTACCTTAGCTTTAAACTCTAATCTTTGGCCTACCTGACCTTATTTGTTATTGCGTTTGCTGCCTCTGCCGGCGCAACTATTCCACCGGGTTTGCTCAACATGAATGCAGCCCGCATTCGAGTAGCGAACGGATCGGGTCCGGCTCTGAGGTTTATTGCAGGGGTAACCACCGTGATTGCAGTCGAGGCCTGGGCGGCAGCGGCCTTCTCGAAGTTTGTTTACGAAAACCCAGAGGTACAACGAAATTTTCTTTGGTTGGGCATTGGGGTGTTTTCACTCTTAACCTGGTACTTTTTCAATCGCTCTCAGAAGAGTGTTGAAGCTTTGAAGGACCAACGAAATTTCTTTCTGCGAGGCTCCATCATGGGGGCTTTGAATGTGCTCAATATTCCATTCTATGCGGTCATGCATGCTGTATTGCGCAACGCATCTCTGGTGCGTTTGGCTCCCTCAGAAACGCTTGTTTTTGCAGCCGCAGCTATGAGCGGAACAGCGGCAGTACTTTTTGGTTACAGTTATGGGAGTTCAAAAGTAAATTTTGACGAACTCAATTTCCAGAGACGCTCAAACCGCATGATTGGGTTTGTCATGTTCGCTTTAGCCGTTATCTCGTTAATCCGTTTGATTTGGTCGTATGTCTAGTTCAGATTTTTACGAAAAGGTTTACGAGGTAGTACGTCAGGTGCCTTACGGAAGAGTCACGAGTTATGGGGCGATCGCACGATATCTGGGGGCGGCGCGAAGCTCTAGAATGGTCGGCTATGCCATGAATATGTCACACACAAAAGATGTCCCTGCTCACAGAGTGGTAAATCGAATGGGAATGCTCACCGGAAAGCACCATTTTCCGGGTATCAATTTGATGCAACAGCTTCTTGAAAACGAAGGAATAGTAGTGGTGGATGATCAGGTTAAAGACTTCGATCGCCTCTTTTGGGACCCTTCTGAAGCGCTTTTATAGCCACATTTTCGTGCGTATCTTTGTAGTCTATGAAGCGCATGACAAAAGACGATATTCTCAAGGCTTTAGAAACGATAAGTGCCCCTGGAGAAGGGCAAAATCTCGTTGAAAGTAAAGCGATCACGAACATTCAAATTTTTGGTGATGAGGTTGAGGTTGATGTGACGATTAATAACCCGAGCCTTCAGGCCAAGAAGAAGCTTGAAGTGTCTGTTCTACAGGCGATTCATAAGGAGGTCTATGAAAAGGCCAAGATTAAGGTAAATCTAAAAGTAGAGGCCCCGCCCAAAACCGAAGGGACTCCTTCAAATTTGATCAAAGGGAAACCAATTCCGGGTATAAAGAACATTATAGCCGTAGCCTCTGGAAAAGGAGGGGTCGGAAAGTCTACCGTTACGGCGAACCTCGCGGTCTCTTTGGCTAAAATGGGGTTTGAAGTAGGGGTACTTGATGCGGATATTTACGGGCCTTCTCAGCCGCTCATGTTTGATGTAGAGAATGAGAAGCCCTTAGCGATTGAGGTTGAGGGTAAGTCTAAGATGAAACCCATCTCTAATTACGGGGTGAAATTGCTATCGATCGGATTTTTTACCGAAAAGGATCAGGCTGTAATCTGGAGAGGGCCTATGGCGGCCAAGGCACTGAACCAAATGATATTTGACGCACACTGGGGAGAGCTCGATTTCTTAGTAGTTGATTTGCCACCAGGTACGGGAGACATTCATTTGAGTATTATGCAATCCTTACCGGTAACCGGTGCCGTTGTGGTGAGTACGCCTCAAGAGGTGGCGCTCGCCGATGCACGTAAAGGGGTAGCGATGTTCAAACAAGAGGCCATTCAAGTTCCGGTTTTGGGTCTTATAGAAAACATGTCTTATTTCACTCCTGCAGA
>CAJXTX010000041.1 GCA_913060705.1 uncultured Bacteroidota bacterium
TTCATCACCGCAGTGTCTTCGGTATCCACTTCGATACGATCAATCTTGTCGAGTTTTTTAATCAGCGACTGGGCCATTGAGGCTTTCGAAGCCTTGGCTCTGAACTTTTCGATCAAGCGCTCGGTCTGCTCGATTTGCTTTTCTTGGTTCTTTTGAGCGCTGAGCTGCTGCTCGCGTATTTCATCCCTCAACGCCATGAATTGCGAGTAGGGCTTTTTGTAATCGTAAATGCGTCCGAGTGAAATCTCGATGGTACGGTTGGTCACATTATCGAGAAACATCCGGTCGTGCGAAACAATGACCACGGCTCCCGGATAGCTGTTGAGGAACTGCTCTAGCCACAAGATCGATTCAATATCGAGGTGGTTGGTCGGCTCATCGAGTAGCAGTACATCGTGCTTTTGAAGCAACAGTTTGGCCAGTTCAATGCGCATGCGCCATCCGCCCGAAAACGTATCGGTGAGCTTGTTGAGATCCTCACGTTTGAATCCGAGACCGAAAAGTACGCGCTCGGTATCGCCTTG
The DNA here is from genome assembly GCA_913060705.1 of uncultured Bacteroidota bacterium. GTDB lineage: Bacteria > Bacteroidota > Bacteroidia > Flavobacteriales > Flavobacteriaceae > UBA3478. The sequence goes on from CAJXTX010000041.1 coordinate 525, forward strand.
GTAGTTGTATCCGCCAATGATCTCGTAACGTGCCCCAAGGTCACTCACAGCCACCATCAAATCGTGATAGCCATTGCTCTCGTAATCGGTGCGCTCTGCGAGTTCACGATTGACGCGATTCATCTCGTTTTCAACCTTCAAAATATCTTCGAAGGCCTGGTACGACTCTTCAAGCACTGTTCGCCCTTCGACAAAATCGATGTCTTGACGCAGAATACCAATGCTAATCTCCTTATCGGTGGCCATGACCCCTTCATCGAGTTCCATTTGCTTTGAGAGCACCTTGAGCAGGGTAGATTTACCCGCTCCGTTCTTGCCGATGAGACCCACGCGGTCTCCTCCGCTCAACTTAAAGCTGACCCCCTGAAACAAGTAGGTGCCTGAAAATGAAATGGCTCCGTTGTGGACGTTTAACATGGCCGCAAAGATAATGATCTTCTCTCCCTATTTTAACGGTAACCTCGGTTACAATTCGTAGCTTTCTAGTCTTGTAACTTTAGCCCATCGAAAGACGCTTCTCATGTTAAAAAAAGGCACCAAACTCTACAGCATTTTTACCGGATCATGCCCCAAATGCCAGAGTGAAAGCATGTATAAGAGATCAAACCCTTACAACATCACCGCGGTATACGACATGCACGAGCGCTGTTCAGTGTGCAACACCAAGTACAAGATCGAGCCTTCGTTCTTCTACGGGGCCATGTACGTGAGTTACGGATTAGGGGTGGCCATCGCAGTGGCTGCTTTTATCATCAGTTTTGTCTTTCTCGGATCGAGTATGGCGACTGCCTTCTTCAGTATCATGGGAGCCCTAATACTACTCATGCCACTGAACATGAGACTGGCGCGCAATATCTGGATCAACTTCTTTATTACTTACGACCCTGACGCCGCTGCTCCCTCAGAGCAAAGCGCCTAATGTCAAGCTCTTCGGGCAGAGCCTTGTCTTCAAAAATAGCCTGACACAAGGCCATAGAAGCATAAGGAGCAATCATTACCCCTCTTGATCCGAACCCGTTCAACACCCAAAGGTTGCGGTGCTGTTGATGCTGCCCAACAAGCGGCCTGCGATCGGATACACTCGGACGCACCCCCGCCACATGATCGACCACCGTGTAGGGGGTGTCTAAGAATTTATCGAGTTGAGAAAGCAAATAGTCTTTGGCCTTGTCAGTAGTTTCTTGGTTCAAGTTGTAATTGTCGTAGGTCGCACCGACGCGAAAGTGTTGATTTCCGAGAGGGATGATAAAAACCGAAGACTTAACCACCCGCTCTTCTTTGAGTTCAGGAGCGTGAATTGTCAGCAACTCTCCCTTTGAACCTTGAAGGGGTAGGTGATTGAAAAAGGGATTCTGCTTCAACCCAAAACCTTCGGCGAATACAATATGTGACGCTTCGATCGTACCATAACGCAGCACATCGGGCGTGATTTCAAGTCGATCGTACGTAAAACGCTCTTGGATCAAAAGGCCTTGCGCTTCTAGCCATTCGCGATACGCGCTGCGAAAAGCCGCGGTATCGAGCCTCCCCGTTTCAAGCACACGAGCGAGCTTGTGCGGCGCCTTAATCTGAGGCGTATTATTTTCAAGGAGAACCTCGTCCATAAAACGGTCGTAACCCTTGCGGTCTCTCGCTTCAAACCAGCGGTTTTGCTCGGCAGGTTCATGTAAGATGCGCACCACTTCTTGCTTGTAATCGAACTGCCTTCTTAAACGCTGTTCAACCTTCTCGTAGAAAGGCATGGCATAGTCTAGCTGTACGGCCGCTTGAAAAGCGAGGGTGAAACGTTTTAAAATGAGTGGATTGTAGAGCCCTCCGGCTACTTCGGAGGCAGACTGCGAATCGTCGCTGATGACCGCAAAACTGCGGCCGCTTTGTACTAAGGTTTCGGCAAAACACAACCCTGCGAGGCCCGATCCTACAATGAGGCAATCGACCTTCATGGGCTTAGTTTGAGCGGTTCGGATTCAGATTGACCTGGGTTTCGCGATCTGCCTTACGCTGTTTTTGAGCGTCGCGCTTTAGGAAGTCGAAAAATTTCTTGCGGTCAGCCAAACGCTGTTCTTCATCATCGGTCCCTGAACTGAAATCAGGAAACTGCAGCTCGCGTTGCAACTCTTCGATGTTGTCAAAGGCGTTGTCTGTCTGATAGATTTGAGCAGCAAAGGTGCGCGTGTTTAAAAGACGATCGAAGGATACCGGAAAATTCGTGTTGTCGACATTAAACGAAGGTGTCGATGCTAAAAGAGGACGCACTTCAGGATACCAGAGCCAAAACAGCTCCACTAAATAGCTATCGTCAATGTTTTCACCATCGGCCACCTCGTCTAAGAAGTTGACATCAACCGCCACTGGGGCGATTCCAAGAATGCGATAGCGTAATTCACTGCGACGTTTGTCGAAATACCAAACACCTTTGATACGGTATTCTTTAATATCATAAGCCGAAACGGTACGTTCGCTGATGTAATCGCGCGTCAGTTCAAAACCTTGATTGAGGCGCTCGAATCCGGCCGAAGTGGTGTCGCGCTTTCGAATCGCAGGCAATAGGTCTTCATAGGTGCGGGCTTCTTCAAAATACGAGTCCGAATAGGCATTTACCTTGCGCTCTTTTAATGCCTTTAAGAGCGTGTAATAGAGCGAACGTTTCTCTGTTTTGATCGTGTCAAGCGGAAAGTAGAGCTCCATGTTTTCAGGCCGGTTGAGATCGGCGCGCTCCCAAACCACCTTTGACCAAAGAATCGAACGATCGGCCACAGTTTCGTAACGGATGATATCGTTATTGTCCATCGGAGCTAAGGCTTTGTCTTCAGCCTTGGGTACCTGAAACAGTTTGGCTTGCCCCTGTTGCTGGGCGCTCACCGAGAGTGAAATGAAAAAGGCTGCAAAGAAGATTCTAAATGCCATAAATGCGTTTAATTAACAATTTCAACGATGACCTGAGTGGCCGGTTTCAGATAGTATTGAGTGTCGTTGGCCGGAGCCGTTTTGATGTCAAAGATACGGACCACATCTCCACGCGTAGCACGTCGCACCGCTGCCTTGGCACGGGTGTCGAGTCGATCGCCATTGACCTCAATAGTGGGTTGATTCGGTAGCTTCAGTTTGAATCCGCTCACGCGAATCGGCAAATCAAAATCAAAGTCTTCAAGGCGTGCACCAATGAAGGTGTTTTCTAATTCAGAGCGTGACATACGCAAACTGCCTGTCTCTCCGCGCACTGTTCCGCTTGGAGCGGGCACATCCTTGATGCGAAAACGGCTGGTGGTTTGAACCATCGATCCGTCCGGAAGTTCTCCGCTCGCTTTGATCACAAGCTCTGTACCCTGACCAGGGCGCACAGTATAGCTGCTTCCGTTTAATTTTTTGAGTCCTGGAGCAGTGGCCACCACCTTATTGTCAGGAATACCCGGAATCGAAACCGTAATCGGATTGTCTACCCCGCGGTACACTACATTCATCTTGTCGGCAGAGATCACCGCCATGTTCGGTTTAGCGATGGTCGAGAAGCTCAAATTCACAGGTACTTCTGTTTCTTCTCCTGATTCTAAAAAGAGAAGACTCCCCGTTAACGCATGATCTCCTGGATTCCCAGCGGCGACCTTCAAGCGAACACGTCCGTCTTCAATTTCAAAATCACGTCCTTCTTGCAGGGTCTGTCCGTCTAGTGACAAACGCACCTCGTTCGGTCTTGTAGTCGCGTCTTTACGCCCTAACACAATGGCCCCGTCAAAATCTTCATCCGAAAAGAAAGCGCCCTTTGATTGCTCTAGAAGCGTGGTATAGTTAGTCATGGCCACCTCGGCGGTAAGCTGCCCTTGCAGGAGCGACTGAAGCACTTCTTGTTCAGTGGTCTTCACGTCTGCAATCATTGAACTGATCTTAGTGACCGAGGCAATGAGCGGAAAACCTTCAAAATTGTAACGCAGCCAATGGAGCCTTTGACCGTCGCGATTGACGACCTGGTGATCTTCGTCTCCAGTATCAAAACGAGCTGCAATAGCCGAGCGAAGTTCAGGGCTCGAATCACTCAATAAGCCTAAAATGTCTTCTCGGTACGCATCTACTGAGGCCGTAAACTGTTCTCCAGCTGGTTTGAGTTGGTCTCCTTTAAAAAAGAGGTTGTCGAGTGCATCGCTCGTATCCATTACCTCGTAATCTTGAGGATCCTTAACGCTTTGCAGCACATCGGTCTTGAGTGTCTCCAACTCAGCAGCAAAAGTGGTCGAGCGCTGATCGAGAGCAATAGCCTTCTCTAATAGCGGCCCGAACTTGGCCTTGTTTTCAGAGGCGCGCAGTTCAAGCGAGGCCAGATAACTGTCGTTGGTGAGCTCGGCCTTTGAGAGGCTGACCTCTAATTTTTCATTGAGCAGCCCAAAAGCAGATAATACCTCTTTACTCATGTTCATCGCCAACATAGCGATAAACACCAAGTACATGAGGTTGATCATGCGTTGCCTTACATTGGGTCGTGCAGCCATATTATTTCTTCATCGCGGTTAGCATCGAACTGTAGACCTCATTGAGGTTACGTATGTTCTCGATAAGCGGAACGAGTTGTGCCTTAAGCACAGCGGTCTGCTCTGCGATATCACGCTCGGCATCGGCACGCTTGCTGTTGCTCTCTACCTGAGAGGCGTAAATGTGACGCAACGACTGCAATTGATCGGTGGTCTCGGCCAACTGCTTGGCGTAACGCTCGGTTTGACTCAGCGCTTCAACAGAAGGCTGTATTTGCTTGGCTAACGCCTCAAAGTTTTCAATGCTATCGGCAAGTCGTTTCATGAGCTGTGCGTCTACCTTAGCCTCGTTGAGCAGGGCATCAATGCGTTTTGAAAGTATTCCTTCGGGAGAATCTGGTGTTGCACCAGTCGCCGATCCGTTTTTCAATTGCGGATAGACCAATGACCAGTCGTAATCTTCTTCGGGCTTTTCAAAGGCTGAAATCCCAAAAATAATGGCCTCTGTCACCAGCCCTATGGTGAGCAATTGAGAACCGTTAATGATTCCGGCAATCTCAAAGTGAGTGATCTTAAATAAAGCCCCGAGGATCACGACTGATGCGCCGAGTCCGTAGGCCATGTTCATGTGCTTTTTAGATAACATATCTTAATTGTCAAATTTTTGTGGCGAAAAATCACGAACGGTCCTGAAGCCGATGTAGGCGCGGGCCGAATCTTTGAATTCATAATCGCGTGTACTCACGCGCAAGAAATAAGCGATGTCTTTCCATGAACCCCCGCGGACGGTCTTACGCGGATCTTCACGATTCACGTAGTCCGGGTTGAGCGGAGAGAAAAACTCGTAGCTATCCGGGTTGTAGGTCGAAGAAGTCCACTCAGCCACATTACCGGCCATGTGGTGGAGCTTCGATTTAGGCGGATGAAAATACTTCGGATCTTTCACCTTAGCAGTATAAACCTCGCCGTCGGCGTCGTATCCGCCATCGGGCTTAAAGTTGGCGCGGTACTTGCCGTTCGGTAACACCAAATTTTCGCCCTCCCAGGGGAATATAACCTCTGGGTCTCCGTTTCTAGCAGCAATCTCCCATTCGGCCTCAGTAGGCAGACGATAGGCAGGGACCACGGGCTTACCTAATTTCTTGTACCCTTCATTGATCGCATGTGTCTTAAAATCACAGAAGGCGCGGGCCTGCTCCCAATTGACTCCTACAACCGGATAATCATCAAAGCGTTCGTGCCAGAAGTAATCGTTAAACATCTGGTCGTTCTTCGAGTAATCGAAATCCTTCAGCCACACCAAGGTATCGGGATACACAGGAACAATCTCTTCACGTACAAAGTCTCTTGGGTTACGCTCAGGTTCACGAGAGGCCGCCTTGGCATCAAACCAGGTGTATTTGTACTTAAGCTGCTTGATATCAAGCATGCGCTTTCCGGTATAGGTTTCAAAAGGCTCTAAAAAGAGCGAATCCATGATCTCAGCGTAATAGATATCCGGATAACCTTCAGGTTGCCATTCGAGCTTGACGTCCCAGTTCAAGCGGCGCCCGGCATACATATCGTCGCTAAAAAGCAAATAGTTCTCGTAATAATAACGCTCGGCCACCTTAGTGGTATCGATAGGGAGGTAGGCAAAACGCCCGATTCCGTCGTCTTCAGGGGTCAACCCTAGGTCTTCAGCCAAGCGGGCCAATTTGGTTCTCGTGATCGAGTCACGAACGTATTTTACAAATAGTCGATATTCTTTATTACTGACCTCAGTCTCATCAATCACAAATTTCTTTACTGTCACCTCTTTTCGGGGGGCATCTTCAACCCCATAAGGGTCGTTGGCGGTTCCGATTACGTAGGTTCCGCTAAACGGACCCACCATCACATCTTCAGCGCCGCGCATACGTTTAATATCAAACGGCTTGCGCTGAGCAACTACTTGACCTACTAGGGCCAATGAGAGTGAAACAAGGAGGATTTTAAAATATCTAGAGGCGGTTAGAAGCATAAAAGTCATTTTCGGCATGGCCGGTCACCTTCAAAGTTAAACATTTACTGCATCGAACGACGCGATGCACGCACCCAACAATCGGGCAATTCATTATTCAAAGCCGTTTGGTAATCGAGTGCCAAACAAGGCACAAGATAGGGTCGATTGTCGCTGCGCGCAACCTTTTCAAAAGGGCCTTTAGCGACTTCTACCCACCACCGATCGGTGAGCAAAGAACGGTAAAACACCAGGTGCTGCCCCTCTATAGGCACGTTAAACTTTACATAATTTTCGCTGAGGGTATCCGGAACCTCATTGATTCTCAGCGTATAACCCTCTATGAAGTACCACAGCATTTGAGCACTCAACAGCGTGGCTGCAGGTGTGTTTGGAATCTCAAAGATTCCCAAAAGCTGCAACTGATCAGCAATCCCCGCATAACGCATTAATGCACAAATTTCACGTCCGGTAAATCCGTTCGGTGAATACCCCTGCGCCCCACCTAATTCAGCGGCGGCAACAGCGTGAAGATCAACACTCAGCAAATTGGCAGTGCGCAATAACGGCTCTGCTCTGCGCATGTCTGGAGTCAAGTCTCCCAAGCGATACGGCTCAAAAAACAATTGATTGTAAAGATCTAGTTCTTCTTGAGCTACAAAATACGACTGGTAGCCTATCTGCGTGAGATGATACAATTGGTTTGGCGCCTCAGTAATCATCTGAGATACATAAGAGTCGCTAGACACCATCTCGTCGGCCACACAGAGATCAAACTTTGAGTCGATCAGTCCGACATGTAGCATCTCTCTGAAACTATCAAATGCACGATAACAACCGTAGGTGCTATCTTGAACAGCTCCGACCACCAGCGGTAAAACATTTTGAGATTTTAATGCTGCGATGAGTTGCTTGAGGGCAAACTGTGTGTCTTCAGGTTCTTCTCCGGGTTGAAGATCTCCGAGATCGGCAATTTTTAGCGACCAATTGCCGTAAAAGAGTTTGTAAAAATCGAGTCTGAAGGCCTCGCTGTCGAAAGCTGGAGTGCGTTTTCCTTCAGCCGAACGATGCTCGAGCACCACGATCAAAGCCATATCGACAGCCTCGAGATCAGGAATGCCATTTTTTTCGGTGTGCTTGTAGAGCTGTGACCCCAGATGCTGGTCAGCCAAAAGCTCGCAATGCGCTAGAATCGTATCGCTAACCGGCTTTAAAAACTCAAATTCCATGAGAAAGTAGGGTGCTTATTTCTTCTTGGTTGTTCGTTTCTTTTTCGGAGCTGCCTTTTTGGGTTTAGCAGCCTCAAGGCGTTCTTTGGCCTCTTCAAGGCTCATGTTTTCGACGGCGACCTCTTTACTAAGTTCTACCTTTTGCTTGCCTTTGATCAAATTGTGACGGCCCCATCTCGCCTTCTCAATGCGAATTTCTTCTTCGGGCCATTCTTTAATCAATTTTTCAGCCTCCTTCTTGAGCTTGTCTTCGATGAGGGTTTCGATGTCTTGATTTGAAAGGTTATCAAAGTCGTAATTCTTATTGACGTTGATGAACATCGAATTCCATTTGATAAATGGACCAAAGCGTCCCTTTCCTTTAGAAACCCCATGACCTTTGTAGGTGTAGATCGGCGCATCGGCCCGTTCTTTTTCAGCGATAATCTCTAGTGCACGCTCATAGCTCACCGTAAAGGCACTGTCGTCTGGGCCTAATGAGGCAAACTTCTTTCCGTACCGAATATAGGGGCCATATCGTCCCACATTCGCCTGAACGGCTTCGCCTTGATACTCTCCGAGATCGCGAGGCAATTTGAATAGATCTAACGCCTCTTCGTAGGTAATATTGGTAATCGATTGATGCGGAAGCAGACTGGCGTATTTAGGCTGTTCATCGTCTTCAGGACTGCCGATTTGAGCCATCGGACCAAAACGCCCAAGGCGCACGATCACTTGGCGGCCGCTCTGAGGATCCTCTCCTAAATAACGCTCTCCGCTCGCGCGTTCTGCGTTGTCTTGTACCTCTTCAACGGTCGGATGAAAGTCGCCATAAAAACTGCGCATCAGCTCACGCCACTGCACTTTTCCTTCAGCAATTTCATCGAAACGCTCTTCAATCTCTGCGGTGAAATGGTAATCGACGATATTCGAGAAGTGATCGACTAAGAAGTCGCAGACCACGAATCCTATATCGGTCGGAACAAGCTTTCCTTTCTCAGAACCCACCTTTTCGGTGAGTTGATTGGCCTTGATGGATCCGCCTGCATAGACGAGCTCTCGGTAGGCGCGTTCTTCGCCTTCAACCGTTCCCTTCTCAACGTATTTTTTATCAATAATTCGGCTGATGGTAGCCGCATAGGTCGACGGACGTCCAATGCCCAGTTCTTCTAATTTCTTAACCAATGAGGCTTCAGAATAGCGGTAAGGTGCACGCGAATAGCGCTCTGTAGCACGACTCTCGGTCAGCGTCAAGGGTTGACCTTCACTCAAAGGTGGCAGCATTCCGTCCTGCTCATCGTCTTCATCGTCAGTCGATTCGAGGTATACTTTTAAGAAGCCTTCAAAAACAATGACCTCACCTTGTGCAGTATATTCCAAAGCACCCCCTCCTTGAATCGAGGCCTTGGTGCGTTCGAGTTTTGCCTCACTCATGAGCGAAGCCATCGCTCTTTTGTATATCAATTC
>CAJXTX010000042.1 GCA_913060705.1 uncultured Bacteroidota bacterium
CTGAAAACCAAAGCCCAAACGAAGAGGGCATCGCGACTTGCATATGCGTGTATCCGGGCATAAAGGCCTCTTTGTTCTGCGCTGCGAGGCGCAATAAAACCTGTGCAAAGGCATGCGCTTTCGTGGCCAGATTTTGGAGTTCATCTACGCTATAGAGCTGGAGGGCAACAAGCACCTGATCATTACGCGAGCGGGCCGTGTGGATTTTCTTTCCGGTATCGCCCAACTTCTCAATGAGGTAGGCCTCAATTTTAGAGTGGATGTCTTCGTATTCTTCTTCGATCACAAATCCGTCTCGGCTGACCTCATCGCCATAGGCTGCCAAGGCCGTAACGAGTGCCTCTGCCTCTTCTGAGGTAATGATTCCTTGAGCCCCTAACATTTTAGCATGCGCCATCGAGGCTTGCACGTCATAAGGCGCTAAGGCTATATCATAGGTCCTGTCGTCTGCAACCGTAAAAGATTCTACCGTTTTTGAAGTGGCAATTCCTTTCTCCCAAAGCTTCATGAGTTTTGTGTTTTTATAGCGTTAAAGAAGCGATCCAACAATTCGATGTACGTATCGATAGCGGCGTCAATTTCGTGAACAAAAATGAATTCATCCGCCGAGTGCGAGCGCAGGCTGTCTCCAGGGCCCAATTTTATTGAAGGGCAGGTCAAAGCTGCTTGGTCTGACAGCGTCGGCGAGCCGTAGGTTTTCATACCCATACTTTGTCCCGCTTTTACTAATTCATGTTCTAGGGGTATTCCTGAAGAGCGCAAGCGAAGCGAGCGGGCCTTCATTTCACACGGAGCATTCGCCGAGAAGAAGGCGTCAATCTCTTCGTTGGTATAGGCATCGGTCACACGTACGTCTACCACCAAATCAACTTGAGCAGGCACTACATTGTGCTGCTTACCCGCATTGATCTGTGTCACAGTGGTTTTGACTGCGCCAAGTGTCTCAGAAACCTTTTCAAATTGAACGTTTTTAAACCATTCTAAAACCTCAACCGTGTTCAAAATTGCATTATCGTCATTCGGATGGGCCGCATGAGAGGGAGTCCCCTTCACCACCGCGTCGTAGACGAGAAGCCCTTTCTCTGCCACTGCCATATCGAGCAGCGTCGGCTCACCCACAATGGCTAGATCAATAGTCGGAAGTTCTGGTAATAAACCGCTAAGACTGAGTGGCCCTGCCGTCTCCTCCTCGGCAGAAGCTGCCATCACCATATTATAAGGCAAATCGTCGCGCTCGTAAAAGTGAACAAAAGTGCTCAACAACGAGACTAAAGGACCTCCGGCATCATTGCTGCCTAACCCGAAGAGCTTTCCGTCTTCAATGGTAGCCTCAAAGGGGTCTCTAGTGTAGGCCTTGTTCGGACGTACCGTATCGTGGTGTGAGTTGAGCAACACATATGGTTTTGAAGGATCTTCATGCAGGTTTACTGCGTAAACGTTGTTGTGAAAACGCTTCGTTCGCACCCCTCTTGCCTTCAGCCACTGATCAATCAGGGCGGCGGTTTGGTCTTCTTCAGAAGAAAAAGAAGGCGTCCGTATAAGAGCGCTAAGTAGATCAATAGCCTCTTGGCTTCGTTGTTTTATAGACATACCTCAGTTCCTTTTTCTTCTGTTAATAAATGAATGTTTCCGATTCTTACTCGGTACACCCCAGCGTTTAAAGCCTCATACGCATTTTGCAACTTAGGGAGTATACCTGCAGACAGTGTGCCGTCAGCACGCAATTGCTCGTAGCGCGAGTACCCCAACTTATCGATGAGGGTATGAGGCGCATTGAGGTCGGTCATAATCCCCAATGGTCCCATTAATAAATCAAGCTGCACCTGATGTTCTTGACTCAATGCCTTTGAAATTTCTGTGGCAATGGTGTCTGCATTTGTGTTAAGTAGCTGACCCTTTTTGTCGTTGGTGACAGAACATACAACAGGGCATATCCCTTGATTTAGCAACTGCATTAGGGCGTCTGGGTTGACCTTTTTTACGTCTCCGACAAAACCGTAATCTATTGTAGTTACCGGGCGCTTTTCGCACTCGATGATATTCATATCTGCTCCGCTTATTCCAATCGCCGTTGTACCCAAGGCACTCAACTGAGCCACGAGTTGAGTATTGATTTTTCCGGCATAAAGCATGACCGCCAGCTCAAGCTGAAAACTATCTGTAATACGTCTTCCGTCGACAATTTGAGGTTCAACCCCCATTTTCAGGCTAAGGTCATTCACTTCTCGACCACCCCCATGAACCAAAATTTTAGGCCCTGTGATTTGATTAAACTCAACCATTGTCTGGCCCAATTTTTCGGCGTCTTGCAATACCTCTCCTCCGATTTTAAGTACCGTAATCTTCTTCATTACTTGTCAGCAGTTAAGAGTTCACGAATGGCCCATAGGGCTGAAAATGTTCTGTTGTTCGCTTGCTGAATGACTAGCGAGTTAGGGCCATCAAGCACAGCATCTTCGGCCACCACATTGCGGCGGATAGGTAAACAGTGCATAAACTTGGCCGCTTGCAACTTGGCTGCCGTAATGGTAAAGTCGTCTGAGGCTTTGGGGGTTTGACCGTAAGGGTCAAAGCTGCTCCAGTTTTTGACGTACACAAAATCTGCGCCTTCGAAGGCTTCTTCTTGCTGATGGGTCACTTTTGAGTTTCCGATAACAGTCGGATCTAGGGCATATTCTTTGGGATACGTCAACACCAAGTCTACCTCTTGGCGCTGCATCATGAGTACAAATGAATTGGCTACGGCATGCGGAAGCGTGCGCACATGGGGAGCCCAGCTCAGCACGACCTTTGGGCGTTTCACCGTGCGATGTTCTTCAATAGTCATGGCATCTGCCAGCGCTTGTAGTGGATGTTCTGTAGCTCCTTCAAGACTTAATACAGGAACGGTTGCATATCGCGCAAATGCACGGAGCACCCGTTCTTCTAGGTCAGCTTCTTTATCCGTAAGGGTCGGAAAAGCTCTGATTCCGATCACATCGGCATACTGAGAGACCACCGCAGCGGCCTCTTTCACGTGTTCTGCCTTGTCTGCATTCATGATCACTCCGTCTTCAAACTCTAAAGCCCATCCGGTTTCAGAAATCTGCATCACCATGACTTTCATGCCCAAGTACATTGCTGCCCGCTCAGTGCTTAAACGGGTTCTAAGACTGTTATTGAAAAACAAGAGGCATAGTACTTTTCCTGAGGTGCCAGTTGTGTCAAGGGTATCGCCTTGCTTCTTCAATTCAAGCGCGTGATGTACCGCCTTAATGGGGTCCTCTAAATCTTTGATCGAAATGAAACGCTTCATATGCTGTGTTTTTTTAGACAGGCAACTAAATGTTTGATTGCCTGCTCGTCAATGTTAAGTGCCGGAAGAATGCGTACCACATTAGGATTGCTCGAAGACCCCACAAAAATGTGCTCTTCAAACAGTAGTTTTTTTCGAAGTTCAGCAGTTGGAACTCCGTAATCTAAACCGATCATAAGTCCGGCTCCTTTAATCGTGGCTTTGAGCTGTGCCTCTTCGACTGCTGTTCTAAAGACCTGTTCAAGGTGAAGCGCATTATCCATGAGCTTTTCATCTTCTAAAATATCGATGACCGCAAGGGCGGCACGACAGGCTAGAAAATTTCCACCAAAGGTGGTTCCAAGCTCTCCCATCACCGCTTCAATGTCAGATTTCACCATAATGCCGGCTACCGGAAACCCATTGCCCATTCCTTTGGCCATTGTAATGATATCCGGTTCGAGTCCGAAGCGTTGGTACGAAAAAAATGCGCCCGTGCGTCCAAAACCCGATTGTACCTCATCGGCAATGAGCATGGTGCCGTACTTTTTGCAGAGGGTCTGGAGGTGGGCGGCGAATGCAACCGTTGGCTGATCCAATCCACCTACTCCTTGTACCGTTTCAATGATTACGGCGGCATATGTTGAGGTGGCGAGTAAACGCTCACTTTCTTCGAAGTCCTCGAAGTCGACAAAATCAACTTCGTGCCCGGTGTTGATCGGAGCCCAAATCTTAGGATTGTCCGTGGCCGCTACGGCGGCAGAGGTGCGCCCGTGAAAACTGTGAGTGAAGGCCAACACCTTCTTTCTTCGGGTCTTAAATGAGGCCACCTTCAGTGCATTTTCGTTGGCTTCAGCGCCTGTACTGCACATGAAAAGTTGATAAGGTGCTTCGAGGTGGGCGTTAATGCGATTGCTCAATGCTTCTTGAAGCGGACTTTGAATCACATTAGAATAAAAACCAATTTTGTCCAATTGTTCGTGCAAAGCCGCCTTGTAATGCGGATGGCCATGGCCAACAGATATCACCGCGTGACCGCCGTAATAGTCAAGATAGGTTTCTCCCTTCTCGTCGGTCAACTCCATTCCTTGAGCAGCAACAATAGTAATTGGGTATTGAGCGTAAACCGGATACAAACTCATCTTATTGTTTTTTCAATTCATTAATCTTCTCAAAAGAGGCCGAAAGCCCTTGGATGAATGCTGAACTCATCCCTTGGTGCTCCATGACATTAAGCCCTGTAATCGTGCATCCCTTTGGCGTGGTCACACGGTCGATTTCAGCCTCAGGGTGGTGGCCTGAACTCAATAAGAGTTGGGCGGCACCGTAAGCCGTTTGGGTTGCCATTTTCAAGGCGGTGTCAGACTCGAATCCCATCTCAACACCTCCCTGAGTATTGGCCCGGATCAATCGTAACCAAAACGCAATCCCGCTGGCACAAAGCACAGTGGCTGCCTGCATTTGTTCTTCGTCAATGACCAGGGTTTGTCCTACGCAATCAAATAAAGTGCTGACCTCATCGAGGTGATCTCTTCCGGCGGCATTCGCACTCAAAGTCGTCATTGAAGCCTGCACTGAAACTGCAGTGTTGGGCATCGCCCTTAGCAGCGGCTGATCTTTTGGCAATAGCTCTTCAAGACGCTCTAATCCGTATCCCGCGGCCGTAGAAACAACAACCTGAGAGGATTCAAGTACTGGGGCTATCTCGCTTAATACCGATTGAAGGTGACGCGGCTGAACCGCCAATATAATCACTGCTGCCCCTTGTACCGCTTCAGTATTTGAGGATGTCAGCGTAACATTATCGTGATTCGCCCAAGCCGATAACGCTGAAATTTTACGTCTCGACAAGGTAAGTTGGTGTCCGTTTTTCAGGAGTCCTGTGGCGATACTCTGCCCCAAATTTCCGGCTCCTATGATTGATACTGATTGCATTAGTAATAGGTTGCTTTTAGCCCAAGGGCTGTGGTTTGTTTAAAATCGTACATGAGATTCATGTTCTCGACTGCCTGTCCTGAAGCCCCTTTGAGCAGATTGTCAATGATTGAGGTCACTAAAAGAAGGTCGTTGTGTTTGTGCAGGTGTAACTGGCAATTGTTGGTGCCCACAACCGATTTTAAGTGGACTTCTTGATCGCTGACATGTGTGAATGCCGCGTCTTTGTAAAACCCCTTATACAATGATTTAGCCTCTTCTAGTGTCAGTGCTGTTTTAGTGTAGGCCGTTGCGAAAATTCCACGTGTAAATGCCCCACGCTGAGCCAAAAAATGAATCTCAGGAGTCGCTTTGGGCGTTTTGGTGAGCTGTTCAGAAATTTCTGCCAAATGCTGATGGACAAAAGGCTTGTACCACGATAAGTTGTTGGCTCTGTAGCTGAAATGAGAGGTAGGTGACAACGAGGTACCTGCCCCTGTGCTCCCCGTGGTGGCATTCACATGAACCTCATTTGAGGCGCCAATCACTCCCTGATGATAGAGTGGAGCCAAAGCCAATGTAATAGCGGTCGCAAAACAACCCGGATTGGCAATATTATCAGCCTTTCTTATAGCTGCAGCATTCAGTTCAGGAAGTCCAAAGACAAAGTTTCGCCCTTCATGAGAAGCGCTTTCCATGTGCCTGAATGAATTGCTGAGGTCGATAATACGGGTGTTTTTAATCTTTGCGGCGTGGGTGGTTAGAAAGTCTGCAGATTCTCCGTGCGGAAGGCATAAGAACCACAAGTCTGAGTCTGACGGCAGCTGGTCGCTAAAAGCTATATCAGTATGGCCGAGCAGGTCGGTGTGAATGGCCGCAACTTTCTTGCCGCTATTGGTGCGGCTGTAGGCCGATTGTATTTCGACCTCAGGATGCAGCGTCAAAAGGCGCAGCAATTCTGCCCCGGTATATCCTGAGGCTCCAATTATCGCAACTTTAATCATCTCTTTTTACGTTTTGTGCAAGCTTGATTCCCATGCCGTATAGCTTGATAAATCCTTTTGCATCGTTAGCGTCCCAGGCCGCATTGGTTTCTCCATAAGTAGCCACCTTCGATTGCATGAGGTCATAAGGAGAGTCAATGCCTTGCAATTCAAAGCGATACGGATGCAATTTAAGAAACACCTCTCCGCTCACCTGTTGCTGACTATCTCTTAAATAGGCCTCTATGTTTCTCATTGACGGATCGAGCAATTGCCCCTCATGCAACAACATTCCGTACCACTGGGCCAGTTGCTGCTTGTGAAACTGCTGCCATTTGGTAAGCGTGTGCTTTTCAAGCAACTCGTGTGCTTTAAGAATGATGAGTGCCGAAGGCGCCTCAAACCCCACTCTTCCTTTGATTCCGAGTATAGTGTCGCCTACGTGAATGTCACGACCTATAGCAAAGGCAGACGCTATGGCTTCAAGCTCTTTGATCAAAGCAACCGTTGCTCCTTTTTTGCCATTGAGCGCTACGAGCTCTCCTTTTTCAAAGGTGAGACTCAGGTCTTGACTGTCTGTTCGGCTTAACTGAGAAACGAAGGCCTCTTCGGGGAGTCCTTTCGAAGAGGTGAGTGTTTCTGCCCCTCCTACTGAAGTACCCCACAGCCCTTTGTTGATAGAATACTTAGCCTTCTCCCAAGAATAGGCATATCCATGAGATTTGAGGTATTCAATCTCTTCTTCTCTCGATAATTTTTGATCGCGAATCGGGGTAATGATCTCAATCTCTGGGGCCAACACTTGAAACATCAAGTCAAACCGCACCTGGTCGTTTCCGGCACCCGTAGATCCGTGAACAATGGCATTCGCTCCTATCGATTGTGCAAATTTCACGAGTTCGATTGCTTGCGTCGCCCTTTCTGCACTCACCGAAAGCGGATAGGTATTGTTACGCAACACGTTACCGTAAATCAGATACCGGATTACCTCTTGATACAGTATCTCTTCAGCCTGGAGACAGGTATAAGTGTCTACACCAAAAGCCAAGGCCTTCTTTTCGATATCGGCAATTTCCTCAGCAGAAAATCCACCGGTATTTACCGTAGCAGCATGCACCTCATTCTCAGGGTTAGAAGCCATCAGGTGGGCGCAGTAAGAGGTATCAAGTCCTCCACTGTATGCGATTACAATTTTATTTTTCATGATCGGTTGATTTTAAATGGTTGTCGTAAAGCATGCCTGTGCACAAGCACATCTTTCTATTGGTGCGTGTTAACACGTCGTAATTCAAACACGTCTGGCATCCGTCCCAGAATTTAGGATCGTTGGTAAGTTCACTAAATGTGACCGGTTTATAGCCCAGTTGGTAATTGATTTTCATCACCGCTGAGCCCGTCGTAATTCCAAAAATCTTAGCCTCGGGATATTTTTGAACAGACAATTCTAGCACTTTCTTCTTGATGGCCTTGGCCAAACCAAGTCCTCTAAAGTCTTCGTGCACAATGAGCCCTGAGTGCGCCACAAAGTCTTTGTCGCCCCAGCGTTCAATGTAGCAAAAGCCCGCAAATCGATCGCCCTCTAGGGCAATAACCGCGTTCCCATTTGTAATGCGGGTAGCAATATACTCTGGAGTACGTCGGGCGATTCCGGTACCGCGCTTCTGCGCGGCGTCTTGAATGGTGTCGCAGATTTCTTGCGCATAACGACAATGCGACTCATCTGCAAAACAGATTTCCATAAAGGTAAACTCGAAAAAAATTGAAACTTGATTGAATGAACTCTAACAGAAGGCGGAAATGGACTCACCTATTTCCAATAACAGCACACACCCTTACGGGCGGCGACGGAAGCGTCGAATCGGAAGCGATAAATGCTGTAGTGCGTTCATTGAGGGTGTAAAGCTACACTTTTGATTGAGCTAACCAAATGATTGTTACATATTTAACAAAAAAGGCCTCTGCATAACGCGCTATACTCAAGGGTTTCTAGGTAATCTTCACCGAGGTCATAGTCAAAGACCCCGCTAGGTATTGGTCATTAAAAAGGGTTGTTTGTTCTCCTGCTCCTTGAAGGCCTAAAGTGTAAAGCAAAGGCAAATAATGTTCTGGCGTAGGAATAGCTAAGTCAAAAGCGCTGCCCTGTTTATGAAAATCGATCATGGCCTTGTGATCCCTAGTTGCAATAAAGCGCTTCATTTTCTCGCTGGCCTCTTCGGCCCAATCGTATCCATAAGTATCGTTCAAGCGATTCCAATCTACTCGCCTCAAATTATGAACCATATTACCACTTCCAACAATCAATATCCCCCGATTTCGCAAGACTTGAAGTTCTTTCGCCAAGTCGTAATGTTCTTTTGGAGACTTATTCACATCGAGGCTCATCTGAATCACAGGAATATCAGCCTGAGGATACATGTGTTTAATCACACTCCACGCCCCATGGTCTAACCCCCAGGAATGGTCATGTTGAACGGTGGTGGTAAGAACGGTCTCAGAAATGAACTCCGCTAACCTAGGGCTACCTGGTGCCGGATACTGCTGATCGTATAAGACAGGAGGAAATCCTCCGAAGTCATGAATGGTACGGGGCGACTCCATGGCGGTCACCCATGTACCTTTGGTTTCCCAATGTGCAGAAATGCACAAAATAGCTGCAGGTCTTTGAAGTTCTCTTCCGGTAGCGCGAAAACCCTGAACGAATTGATTTTCTTCAATGGCGTTCATCGGACTTCCATGGCCCAAAAATAAAGCGGGCATTTTCTCCGTTTTTGGAAAATTTAATAGCAGTTCATTCAGTCGATTGACACTCATGATAAAAAAATAGCACTATAAAGATAGGCGTTAAGCACGCCTTAAAATTCTAAACGGATGAGCACCACCTTCAGTGGCGCTGAGCCGGATCGCTCCAATCCTGAAAATACTACGCAAACACCTGCGCAAAAGCGCAGTAAGTGTTTTTTGTTTTAGTACGCTTAGTTAAGCACGCTTACCACGCTACTAAAACAAAAAACACGGCCCCTATCAGGGCCGTGTTTGCTTGTGCTTTAATGTGGAGAATACCGGATTCGAACCGGTGGCCTCTTGCCTGCCAGGCAAGCGCTCTAGCCAACTGAGCTAATCCCCCATAAGAGGGCGCAAGATAGTAAAAAAGGGGGTTTAACTCTTAATCAATCAAACTCTGCCCCTCGAAGAACACAATTTCTGCGTCAAT
>CAJXTX010000043.1 GCA_913060705.1 uncultured Bacteroidota bacterium
TTCTTTTTGATAGGACTTCATATCCTAAAGGTAAGTCCTAATTTTGTTTCAAAATCAAGCTGAAATGAATTCACGCATACGCATCGCTGCCCTTTTAGGACTTGTCGGAGTCGTTCTTGGCGCACTAGGATCACACGCATTAAAAGCACGCTTGGCGCCAGAGGCTTTAGAGAGTTTCGAAGTTGGGGTGCGCTATCAGATGCTGCATGCCCTATTATTACTTGCCGTTGAGGCTTTACCGATTTTAAACGAGCGTTATAAGCGAATTATCAGTCGATTGGTAGTGTCAGGGGTACTTACCTTCTCAGGAAGTATTTACTTGTTGAGTACAAGAGCTATTAGCGGACTCGACCTCTCTTTTCTAGGCCCAGTCACACCGGTCGGGGGATTGTTGTTAATTGCTGCTTGGGGGATGCTAATCCGCGCTACTTTTACTTATTCACCTCGCTGAGGTACTTCTGAAGGGCCATCGTCATGGATGGAGTTTCAGGAGTAGGAGCCTTGATATTAACGACAAGACCTTTTTCTTCAGCGGCTTTTATAGTGGTATTTCCAAAGGCTGCAATTCTCGTGTTGTTCTGCTTGAAATCAGGAAAGTTGGTAAACAGACTTTCAATACCTGAAGGACTAAAGAACACAAGTATATCGTAATATACATCCGCAAGATCAGAGAGATCACTAATTACCGTTTTGTAGAAGATTCCGCGCGTCCAATTCACACCAAGCTCATCTAGGGTCTTAGGCACATCTGGCTTAAGTACATCAGAAGAAGGAAGAAGATAGGTCTCAGTCTTGTGCTTTTTTAGAAGGGGGGCCAAGTCAGAGAAAAGACGTTTTCCTACATAGATCTTACGCTTTCTATACACCACATATTTCTGGAGGTAAAAAGCTACAGCCTCAGACTGGCAGAAATACTTCATGGTGTCAGGAACCTTAAAACGCATTTCTTCAGCGAGCCTGAAGTAATGATCAACCGCGTTGCGGCTAGTCAAAATGATGGCAGTAAACTTCGAGAGGTCAATTTTTTGCTGACGTACCGTTTTTGAGTCAACGCCCTCTACATGAATGAATGGTCGAAAATCTACGGTCAGTTTCTCTTTCTCAATGAGCTTCGCATACGGAGAGTTCTCTAATTTCGGCTCGGGTTGAGATACCAAAATTGTTTTCACTTTCATGTTCCTAACGGTTTAGATGCTCAACGTATACACAACTACAACAGGAGCAATTTCAAGTGCGCAAAGATAAAAAATAAAAAGCAGAAGGTTTTCAGCTTTTCGCCTTAGAAGGTGATTTATAACGCCGTAGTAACATTTTGTTTGTAATCCTATAACGAGACCTCCTAAAATCCACAAAATGATACGATTGAGTTCAGGATAGAGGTCTAAGATGACTCCTAAAATGAAAGCCATTACCCCTGCATATGCAAAATAGGATTGGGCATAAACTTGCGCTGTATCAAAGAATCCTCTTGAATGGTGTGCGAACGCTAAAAGTCTTCTGACCGCGTATTTTAACAGCAGTAGTGCCGTGATACCAGTCACTGCGGTAAGTTCATTAAAATTGAGCCATTCGATTTGAGCAGAAAGCGCCGCCAATAGCAATGCAAATAATACAACAGCAATACTGCTGAGCGCAAATAAGGCATTACGCCATCGTTTTAATCCCTTATCGTAGAGGCGAAGAAAAGTGTCGTCGAATACCATGCGCTTGAAATAGAAGAAGGGTTCGGCATATCCAATTCGAATGACAGCAATGAGCACTCCTAGGATGAGGTAAAATTGACTGTGCCGCGCTAATTCCATTTGATGCAACGTATTAGGGATGAAACGAAGTTAGGCTAATCAGTCGTATGGGGTGGTCTTCATTTTGAATACCTATACGTATCGATGTCGCTCCTTTGAGCGTCTCCTCTTGTGCCGACAATTCGAGTATTTCTCCTGTGGGAGCGGTTTTTATCCGTACCACAGTTATGGGATTTTTGTACGCGTCCAAGATGGCTGCATACAAAGTTTGTGAACTAGATAATTGCAGTTTTAAAACGTCATTAAAATCTTCAAAGTACTGCACGCCAACATGTTGAAAACGTTCTATGCGCTTAAAGGTGTTCTTTTTGTGGTCAATTAGTGTCAAGGGCTCTCCCTCGAGTGCTCTCCATCGCACATCAAAATCATAAGCATTTGGGCGATAGCCAAGGGTGTTGAATGATAAAGCAGGCTTGCCGGTATAAAAGGAGTACAAAGAAGCTTTTTGATAAGAGTCTTTAAACGCAGCTACAGGAGTATTGACTTGCGCTGCGACTTCTTTTGCCCATTCAGATACGCCATGGGTTTCAAGTTTAATCGGCGACCATTGAGGCGCTACTATCAATACCCTAAGGCCTAAGAGAAGCAACAGACTCATTAAAGCAAGCGGTTTCACAAATGCATAGATAGAGGTCTTATTTATGCGTTCAAGAAGTAAGATTAGAGCAGGATAGCACGCGGGCAGTAGCCATTGCATTTGGGATTTTTTCTCAAATGAAGAAAGAAAAAAGAACAGTAGCACCCCTGCCGTCATGAAGACTAATCCGCGGCTAAATTTTTCTTGTTTTGGAGCTTGAATTAGAGCTTTGAATACCGCGTAGGCAAAGAATCCGAAGAGCGCTATAGTATTGACGAGATAGAGCCCTGTAAAATTCACCACGTCATAAGCGTGATTCGGACGCTCGCTAAAATGAAACTTCAATGTGATGAAGTCATGCGTATAGAGCCAACCTAAATGCGGAGCGAATAGCGCTAGACTAATACCTACCGCCAGCCAGGCCTTTCGGTTCTGTATGAGCGAGAGGTTTGAGGCAATGGTTGAGAGAATAAGGAGTACTCCTGTGTATTTGCTGTACATCAATCCGGCCATGGCAAGCCCAAGTAGGAGTACCGCTCGCGGTTTTTCATCCAAAAATGCCTTATATCCGTAGATAAAAAGCGAAGCAAAGAACAAGGTGCCTGTATCGGGCAGGGTTAGAAACCCGTACAAATTAATGAGGGGCAGACTGAGTAAAATCAACCAAAAATTGAACTGCTGCTTTTGCTTTGTTTGCTCTTTGAGACTCAGAAAAACAAGCACATAGGAGGCTAGACTCAGTACTATACTCATTACGCGTACCCCCAGTTCATTCTGAAAGAAGCGTGAGACTATGGCTAGAAGTGCTACAAAGGGCGGATGATCAAAGTAACCCCAATTAAGCTGTTGTGCATAGTACCAATAATAGGCCTCGTCTTGAAGTAAATCTGTGAATGCGGCTTGGATCGCATTCATAACGAGAACGATTGACGCAATGATCCAAAACGACTTGGGGAGTGACTTCACGCAGCGAAGTTAAGCAGTTTTCTGTGCCACTGATACCTGCAAATAGGCTTAGTTGACGTACTTTAGTTGGCCGTGAGTAAAGCAGTTGTCATCATACCTACCTATAACGAGATCGAGAATGTCGAGCTGATCGTTAAGGCTGTTTTTGATTTGAATCAAGGGTATCATGTACTTATAGTTGATGATAGTTCGCCCGATGGTACGGCCGATAGGGTGCGTGATTTACAGTCTGAATTTAAAGAGACTTTGCATCTCGAGGTTCGATCTGAAAAGACGGGATTAGGTACGGCGTACATCCACGGCTTCAAATGGGCTCTTGCACACAACTACGAGTATGTTTTTGAGATGGATGCCGATTTTTCGCATACGCCGGCGGACCTTATCCGCTTACATAAGGCCTGTTTAGAAGGGGCAGACGTGGCTATTGGCAGCCGCTATTGCAAGGGAGTAAATGTGGTGAATTGGCCCTTCAAAAGAATTCTGCTTTCGTACGGAGCTTCGATGTACGTACGAATGATTACCGGAATGCCTATTTACGATCCGACCGCCGGATTCATCTGTTATAAAGCCGCTACGCTGAAATCGATGAATTTTGATGCTATCCGCTTTGTAGGCTACGCCTTTCAGATTGAGATGAAATACAGAGCCTATAAGCGCGGGGCTAGGATAAAAGAAGTTAGCATTGTTTTCACCGATCGTATTCGGGGAGTTTCGAAAATGAGTGGAGCGATAATTAAAGAGGCAGTTTGGGGCGTGTTTAAAATGCGCTTGGATAGTATCTTTGATAAAAAGCGCTTCTACAATGCCGAAAAAGATTCTTAAAAACGCCACCTTAGTTTCTGAAGGAAAACGCCAACAAGCCGATGTACTCATCGACGGAACCTTCATCACAAAAATTGACAACGATATCTCAGATGCCACCGCTGAGGTGTGTGATTTAAATGGGGCCTTTTTAATTCCAGGATGTATTGACAATCAAGTGCATTTTCGGGAGCCAGGACTAACGCATAAGGGGACTATAGAGAGCGGGAGTCGCGCTGCGCTAGCAGGTGGAATCACCACTTTCATGGAACAACCCAATACCAATCCGCAAACGACCACATTTGAAGCGCTTGAGGATAAGTTTAACCGCGCTGCGAAAAGCGCCTACGTTAATTACTCGTTCTTTTTTGGAGGTACGAATGACAATCTTGAACTCATCAAGCGTTTGCCATTAGATGCCTGTGCGGGAGTAAAATTGTTCTTGGGTTCTTCAACCGGAAATATGTTAGTAGACCGCGAAGAAGTGATTCGTGGAATTTTCTCGAATACCCAGATGGTGATTGCTGCGCATTGTGAAGATGAAGGGATTATACGGGCTAACACAGCCAAGGCCATAGATACTTATGGAGAAGACATACCCATAGAGCAGCACCCAATTATACGCTCTCATGAGGCCTGCTACGCCTCATCTTCGCGAGCGATTCAGCTTGCAAGAGAAACAGGAGCGCGTCTGCACGTATTTCATCTCTCTACAGCCCAAGAGCTTGAACTCTTTGACCGTCATTTGCCTTTTGCTGAGAAACAAATTACCGCTGAAGTTTGTTTGCATCACTTATGGTTTTCGGACGAGGATTATGCTGAGAAGGGATCGCTTATAAAATGGAACCCGGCTGTAAAAACTTCGGCTGATCGAGCCGCTTTATGGGAGGGTGTTCGAAATAATACATTAGACATTTTGGCTACTGATCACGCGCCTCACACGTATGAAGAAAAGCAGAATCCTTACCTAAAGGCACCTTCAGGAGGCCCCCTTGAGCAGCATGCTCTCATGGGGTATTTAGACAAGGTAGAAGAAGGTGAAATAGACTTAGAATTGCTGGTGCAAAAGTTCTGTCACAATCCGGCCGAATTGTATAAAATAGATCGAAGAGGCTACATCAGAGAGGGGTATTATGCCGATTTAGTTACGTTTTCTAAGAGGCCGCATACCGTTAAGAAAGAGAATATCTTATACCAATGCCAATGGAGTCCATTCGAGGGGCATACCTTTACGCATAGCATTGACAAGGTTTGGGTGAACGGACACCTAGGGTACGACCAGGGCCACATAAGTCAGCACAAAAACGCGATGAAATTAAGCTTCAATCGATGAAAAGAATCGTATTATTCTTGTCTTTACTCACCGTGGCATGTGGAACGCAAATGATCGATCCTCCTGAGCGCTTAATTGAGAAGGATAAATTCGTTGACATTCTTTTTGATCTGTCGATCTACAATGGGGTAAAAAACAATACTACCCCTGCCTTTACTTCTTCGAATTTGCAGATTATGCCTTATTTATATTCGAAGTACGATTTTGATAGCGTCCAGTTTTTTGAATCTAATCTGTATTACGCTTCTCGAGGAGACCTCTACCTCGCTATGTTTGATACGGTACGCGCTCGAATCGAACGCACCGAGCAACTCATGGATTCTTTAAGAGCGCTTCCTTTACCTGAAAGCCCTGAAGTCCCAGAAGACTAGTAAAGAATCCCTTTTTCACGTTTATAGGTCACTGCTAATTCTTTTACGAATTGCTTGAAATCTCTTTGGGGTATTGAGCTAAATACCTCGTAGGTGTCAAGGCTGTCATAGCGTGTTTTAGTGTATAGCGTTTCGATGAGACCTCTTGAGAGCACAAGTCTTCTGAACCCTAAACGTTTGATGAACTGTGTCAAGCGCATGAGAAATAGAAGTTTGTCCTTACTGAATGCTTTCGTTGCTAAAGGCTTGCCTACGCCTTCTCGAATAGTATTGATGAGCTCGCAATACGACATGTGATGGGATACTAGCGTTACATCGTTGACCTCTTTTTGGTCTATGAGCTTGAGGCTACATTGAACGACATCGTCTGCCGCTATGAATCCGGTTTCTCCTTCGAAGCAAAGATGTTTCAACCGAAAGGCGAGTTTAAATAGCGAGAGACTTGGACTCTTCCAAAAGAAATCGCTGAGTATTACTCCGGGCCGCACGATATGTGCTTCAAGGCCTTCTTGAATCCCTCTAAACACCTCTAATTCTCCTAAGTATTTGGTTTGACCGTAATACGAGGGGTCTTCAGTCTCAAGCGCTGCCACACTGCTCACGTATAAGAGTCGGGCCGGTTTAACTAATAAAGTATCCACTAGACATCGCGTAAGGGAGACATTTGTGTCAAACAGTTTCTTTTCGTCTTTTGCGTCAAACGATATGAGGGCTGCACAATGAATGACAAGTTCGATACCTTCTAAGGCCTCTTCAACTTCTTGCGGATGGTCTAATGCTATTGAAATCCATTCAACGTTCGAAAACAGATCTTTAGCGTGATGGTACGCGAAGAAAGAAGCCACTAGATCGCGCTTTGTTTCACTTCGGTAGATGGCACGCACAGATTGCTGCTTTCTTGTAAGTTCGAGTAGAAAATGAGCGCCCAACATTCCGGTAGCGCCTGTGACTAAAATCATGACCTAAAAGTAGGTAAAGACAACTATATTTGTAGCCCACCAGATCGATTATGGCACAGCAATTTATAGAAGAACTCAAGTGGAGAGGCATGGTCCACGACTACATGCCCGGATTAGAAGAGCATCTTAATGAATCTATGAGAACCGCTTATGTAGGCTTTGACCCAACGGCGGATTCATTGCATATAGGAAACCTTGTAAGTATCTTAATGTTGCGTCATTTTCAGTTGGCCGGACACAAGCCTATCGCCTTGGTGGGTGGAGCGACAGGAATGATTGGCGATCCTTCAGGAAAGTCAAAGGAGCGAAATCTGCTTGACGAAGAAACGTTGAGACACAATCAAGAGGCCATCAAAAAGCAGCTTTCAAAGTTTCTAGATTTCAACACCACACAATCTAACGCCGCCGAATTGGTTAACAATTACGACTGGATGAAGGATATCAGCTTTCTTCAGTTCATTCGAGATGTAGGTAAGCACATTACGGTCAACTACATGATGGCCAAGGACTCGGTTAAAAAACGCTTGACCTCAGAGGACACCGAAGGAATGTCCTTCACAGAATTCACCTATCAATTGGTTCAAGGGTACGATTTCTTACACCTGCACCGCACCCACAACTGTAGCCTGCAGATGGGCGGAAGTGATCAATGGGGAAACATCACCACCGGGACCGAATTGATTAGAAGAATGGATCAGTCTAAAGGCTTTGCGCTCACCTGTCCGCTGATTACGAAGGCAGACGGAAGCAAATTCGGAAAAACTGAACAGGGGAATGTGTGGTTGGATCGTGCACGTACTTCTCCCTATCAATTCTATCAGTATTGGCTAAACGTCTCAGATCAAGACGCAGAGACCTTTATCAAGATTTTTACCATGCTGGATAAAGAAACAGTCGACAGTCTTATCGCTGAGCACCAAGAGGCTCCTCATTTGCGTGTACTGCAGCAGCGCTTGGCAAAAGAAATCACCGTTTTGGTTCATTCTGAAGCAGACTACGAGGCAGCCATTGCAGCATCTAAGATCTTTTTCGGTAAGTCATCTAAAGAAGATCTTTTGGCCCTTTCAGAAGAAGTTTTGTCTGAGGCTTTCGCCGATGTTCCAACTGCTGAGGTGACTGCCGCTCAACTTGAGCAGGGGTTCTCCCTGGTAGACGCCCTTTCGATTCAAGATCAAGAAGGGGCTCCGCTTTTTCTAAGTTCTAAAGGAGAAGCTCGAAGAGAGTTGAAACAAAATGCGATCTCTGTGAATAAAGAAAAGATCTCAGATTCGGAGCATCAATTGAACAGTGGTGATTTGATTGCCTCTCGTTTTATTGTGTTGCAACGCGGTAAAAAAAGCTACTTCCTTTTAAAATTGGTCTAGCATTTAGGCCATCATGAGGTTGCATCCGCGAGTCTCCGCGTGGTCAAATCGACCGATGACTTCAAAAGACCCATCCGCTTGTATCCTGCCCAAATCATCGGTTGCGATGAAACTACATGAATTCAGGTTGGCAAAATCGATCACATTGATCGCGCCAGTGCGGCCAGTTGGGCAATAGCTAAAGGGGTCCTCTGTTTCTCTGATACGTACACGCATCCATGGGGGACAATTAAATCTTCCGTCTTCTTTAGCATACGCCTGAGATAAGAGCTCAGTCATTCCATACTCTGAATGGATCTGATCTACACGAAATGCGTCCTTAAGTAATGCATGTACTTCGGTCCGCACCAATTCTCTTCTTCTACCCTTCATTCCGCCTGTTTCCATGATAATAGTATTGTGCAAAGGCCGTTTAAATCGCTCGGCTAGATCTAATAAGGCGAAGGTGACTCCGATCAATAGGGTTTTCTCGTTTTTTTTAAAGAGTGCATCAAAGTCGTCTTCCAGGGTGATATAACGAGACCCTTCTTTAGCCTCTGACATGAGTTGATCTACCATATAGATTAAAGAAGAATTGGACTGCTCTTGGTACGAAGGGAGCAAGGCCAAAATGCGATAATCAGTATGGGACCCATACGCTTGACGGAAACTTTTCTCAAAGCTTTCTTGGTACAGCTCCGGATCGAGTACATAATGAGCGCTTCGTTCTGTAGTTTTTGTGGTACCTGAACTTCTAAAGGTAAGTGTGTGTTCGGGCACGCGATCTGCACACACTACCTGATGCGACTTGAAAAACGAAATGGGCAAGAACGGAATGTCCTCGAAAACCTTTACTTCTGAAGGGGTTTTGTGAATAAGGTCACAGTAAGCCTTGTAGATACCATTGTGCGCATACTGGTATAGATACAGATCTAAAGCCAGTTCGTTAAACTGCTCTTGAGAGTAATCGATAAAGTGAATTTCTGGCCTTTTCACACGTCAAAAATACCTCAGAATGGTTCAATAAATGGTCTTAACATTTAAATAAC
>CAJXTX010000044.1 GCA_913060705.1 uncultured Bacteroidota bacterium
ATGGCACTAAACGAGCGACGGAAGCTGAAATGGACCGATGCGCTACACCTCATCCCATTTGTGCTGGTTACACTTCATTACTTGCCCTTTTATTTCAGCTCATTAGCGCACAAAAAAGAAATTGTTGCGCTCATCGCTCAAAGCTCATCTTATGTGATTTCACTCGATTACGGATGGCTCTTTAGCGAAGCTCAGATCTATATAGGAAGAACAGTGCAAGCCACGGTCTACCTTATTCTTAGTTGGATATGCATAGCTCGATTTTCAAAAAGAAAAGACCACAACCTCTTATCCTCCAACGCGCCTAACACTTTCAAATGGGTACGCTTCTTTGTCTTGGCACAGACATTATACCTATTAGGTATATTGGCAGCCTATGTCGTTTTATCTTTTGAATTTTCAGGTGAGCGACTCGATTACATCACCGAACAGACCGTATTCAGTGTCACTGCTTTGTTCGTGTTTTCAATGGCTTCCTATTTATTAATCAGTCCTAAGGTTTTATTAGCCATAGAAAAACCCATAGAACTCCCAGAAGTAGACACAGCAGTCAGTCTAAAAGATATTGAAGCTGAGATTTTGGCAAGAGAACTATTCAGAAAACAAGACTTAACCCAGCCCGAGCTCCTTAAGCACTTCGGCATAAAAGCTAATGTGCTCTCCACTCTGCTTAAAAAAGAAGGGTGGAACAATTTAAATAGCTTTATCAATCATCTTAGGGTCGAAGTGTTTTTAAAAGAAGCTACTGCCGAAGCGCTTGAAAAGAGTTCTATTGAGGGAGTAGCTAAAAATTGTGGATTCAAATCAACGGCGACCTTTTACCGTGTTTTTAATGAGCGATTTGGAGCCTCTCCTAGAAAGTACCTCGATACCCTTTGGTCTAGTGCAGCGGACGCTTCTTGATCATTCCGCCCTTAGTATCTCGGATGGGATATTGAATAACAAAGGCCGAGGGGTCAATCTTTTCAACCTCTAAAATGAGCTTGCTCACTTCGAGACGGGTGACCACGCAAAATAATACATCGCGATCTGGAAGGCTTTGGCCTTTGGTGCCAAATCCGCCATCTGAACGAAAGGCTGTAACCCCGCGTCCCATTTCGTGCATAATTTGATCCTTGATCTCTGCTGAATCAGGTGAGACGATCATAACCCCAATGTACTCTTCAATTCCATTAATAATGAAGTCTACCGTCTTAGAGGCAACGATATAGGTGAGGATAGAATACATGGCAACCTCGAGCCCTAACACAAGCGCACTCACCGAAAAGAGAATCACATTGAAAACAGCAATTAAATCTCCGACTGTAAAGCTGGTTTTTCGACTGATCGATAGGGCTAAGACTTCGGTCCCATCAATGACAGCACCTCCTCGAATCGATAGTCCAATGCCCACACCTAAGAAAAATCCGCCAAATACGGCGATCAATAATTTATCTTCTGTAAGAACCGGAAACTCTAAAAAATGGACCAAAGCCGCTAAGGCGACGATGGCCAAGCTACTTTTGACCGCAAAGGGCACCGAGATCTGACGTGCTCCGATTAAGATAAAAGGAGCATTCACGGCAATGATCAAGACGGATAGGTTGATGTCGGTGACAAATTGAGTCAACAGAGAAACGCCCATGGCTCCCCCATCTAAAAAGTGATTCGGCAATAAGAGTCCTTTGAGCCCTAGACTCGCTGAAAATACTCCTAAGAGCAGAAAAAGTGTCTCTTTGATGCGTACTTTCAGCATGAGTGATTTAACCTGAGCAGAAGCTTTTTGAAGAACCATAGGAGTTGTAGAAAAACTTTCCTAAAGGTACGGAAGCCCCTTAAAAACGATACCGTCTTTCTCCTATATTTGTTCCAGCTGCGGAGCCTCAGGTTCTGCCTTCAAACCCATGGATCAGATCAATTTTGGCGCTTTTGCCGCGGTCTTTACAACCACCGCATTTCTACCTCAGGCTTTTAAGGTCATTCGAACGAGAGATACTAGGAGTCTAAGCCTCACGATGTACCTCTTCATGTTTACGGGTACTACCCTGTGGACCTTTCATGGGATTAACCTTGATGATAAAGCGATTATCTACTCCAATATCATCACCTCAGCCCTGAACGCCATCATTCTAACGATGAAGATTCAAGACACGCTAAAAGCGCGACAAGCAAAGTCTTGATTAGAACTTGCGTCTGAACGCTTTAGCAGCGATCAAGAAAAGTAAAGAAGTTGGGTTGTTCGATAATTTAGCGCGCGTGTCACGGACTAAGATTGAAGAACGGTTTTCGTGTAGTTTGACAGTCATTTTTGATTGATTTTTCGGGGCGCAAAATTACTACCGAAAAGTTCAATTCACCAAAGAAAATTGTACTTATTTTATTTCGAAAAAATCGCGGTCTTCTAAATAAGGTAAAGCACTTCTTATTTCACTGATTTTCAATTGATCTACACTGCCTAGAAGCACCTCTTCTTCGGTCGAATACGAGAGGCGATTTCCCAACGGATCGTAGAGTGCAGAATGACCTAAATACCTGTTCTGATTTGGGTCATCTCCTACCCGGTTCACACCAAACACAAAACACTGATTTTCTATAGCGCGTGCAGCCAGCAAAGTATCCCATGCATTGATGCGCGGGGCAGGCCAATTGGCCACACACAACAATAGATCGTAGGGTAAGCCGTGGCGCATCCACACCGGAAATCTCAAATCGTAGCATATTATTGGGCGGATCTTAAACCCATTGACCTCAAAGGTCTCATAACCCGCTCCGGGGGTATACACCTCGTGTTCTCCTGCCAACTTAAACAAATGACGCTTGTCGTAGTGCATCATCACCCCTGAATGGTCTACTGCATAAAACCGATTGAAATACTCCCCCGAGTCCTCTACCGCCAGACTTCCGCATACCACTGCTTTTTTAGAAGCGGCCAAGGACCTCATAAATTCAAGCGCTCGTTCTTGCTGCAATTCGGTATGATTAGGGTCCATAATGAATCCCGTGGCGAACATTTCGGGGAGCACGATGAGATCCATATCGCTCTTGTCGTCTAAAAGTGCTTCAATACGAGAAATATTGGCCCCGACATCTTTCCATGCAATGTCGAATTGTACCGCGGCAATTTGCAATAGACTCATATCCTTTCGATTAATCCTAAACCCAAGTTAGGTATTATCTTTGGAGGGTTGCAACCTATCGACCTATGCTACTCACCCTTTTTCGGTTAGAATTGAAAAGCATCTTCAGGGCGCCTACCTGGAGTCAAAACTTATGGATGCGCATACTAATCGTGTTCGCCATTCTTTACTTCGCGCTTATCTTTTTAAGTCTTGGCGTCGGTGCTTATTTCATTATTGAGAAACTCGAGTTGGGAGAGCCCTTTACGGTGATCAATCGCTACATTCTGTATTACCTAGGCTTTGATTTGATCTTTAGATACATGCTTCAGCCTATGCCAGTGACCGATGTACAGCCACTGCTCTATCAGCCCATCCCGAAGAATGGGGTCGTGCACTTTTCTCTGCTTAAAACTCTCTACTCCTTCTTTAATTGGAGTCACTTGTTACTTCTTATCCCCTTAAGTATCGTGTTGATGACCAAAGGAGAGCAGAGCCTTAACACATTGATTTGGGCCGGCGGCGTTTACTTGCTACTCTTAACCAATAACTACCTCAATATTATCATCAACCAAAAGACTGCAATCTTTATTGTGGCTGCGATACTAGTGGGTGGAACAGCAGGTCTGCAGTATTTTGAACTCTTTGATCTTACCCCATTTACCCAGCCTCTTTTTAGCGCGATGTACGCGCAACCGCTGAGCATTGCAGTTCCGTTACTCATCGCATTGGGTTCGTATTTGTACGCCTTTAGTCATTTTAAAGCGCAAATGCATCTCGACACCGGATTGGCCAAAAAGACAGAGAAGACGATTGCCATTGATCAGAAGTATTTCGAGCGTTTCGGAAAGCTCGGATTGCTACTCAAGAATGATGTCGCACTAATTATCCGCAATAAACGCGCACGGATGGCCGTGTTCGCTGGATTCTTCTTCATCTTTTACGGACTACTCTTCTTTACCGGAGCTATTGAAGCGTATGACGGGGTCTACTGGCGGGTTTTCGCTGGAATTTTTGTGACCGGGGGCTTTCTTTTCAGCTTTGGTCAGTACGTTCCGAGTTGGGATAGCTCGTACTACTCGCTACTCATGACCCAAAACCTGACCTATGTCGAATACTTGAAATCTAAGTACACATTGATTCAGGTTTTCACCGCGTTCACGACCCTGCTCTCGAGTTGGTACATTGTTTTTGGGTGGGACATCTTCACCTATGTCTTAATTGGTGCCCTCTACAACATGAGTGTCAACGCAGCTATTGTTCTGTGGGGAGGCGCTTACGTACGAACCAAAATTGACCTCACCTCGAGTAAGAAGGCGTTTGGTGACAAAAATGCATTCAACTATAAGAGCTTGCTCTTGACATTACCTAAAATAGCCTTGCCCGTGGGCCTCTTCGCCTTGGTCGATTACTTCTTAGGTGCTACCGCTGCCAAGCTCAGCATCGTTGCGATATCACTCATTGGACTCTCATTAAAACCTTGGATTTTTAGACGCGTCATTGCGATCTATAAAAAAGAAAAATACCAAACGCTTAAAGCCTATCGCTCATGATACATGTATCGAATTTGTCAAAATCATATGCCAAAAACACGGTGCTTTCAATCGATCAACTCGATTTGCAAGCAGGTGAAATCATCGGGCTGGTGGGTAACAATGGTGCAGGCAAAACCACTTTTTTCAGCCTGCTTCTTGACCTGATTAAACCAACGACCGGATGTATCGAAAACCAAGGCGTACAAGTCGATCAATCAGAGGCGTGGAAGAAAGAAACTGCCGCGTTTATTGATGAGAATTTTCTGATCGGATACCTTACCGCCGAAGAATACTTCAACTTTATTGCAGGTTTAAGAGGCGTTAGTTCGTCCGAATTAGAGGCGCTATTAAGCCTATTTCACCCCTTCTTTAACGAAGAAATACTGGGTAACAAAAAATACATCCGCGACTATTCTAAAGGGAATCAGAAGAAAATCGGAATCGCAGCGGCCTTTATCGGCACCCCTCAGCTCGTTATTCTAGATGAACCCTTTGCCAATCTAGATCCGCGTGCCCAAATGCAACTGCAGAAACTTCTCAAGCACTTCAACAGCGAAAAGGGTCTGTCTATAATGGTGTCTTCGCATGACCTATTGCACGTCAGCGAGGTTTGTCAACGCATTTTGATACTAAACAAAGGGGTCTTGGTAAAAGATGCCCGAACCAGCGACATCACGCTAGATGCGCTGCGTGCCTTTTTTAGCGACGATCCGGCTGAAGAATCAGAGGCTTCATAACCTCATCCCAAAGGGCATAGCCCGCCTCATTCATGTGAAGACGGTCTTCTATGAAGATGTCTTCTATCACCCTCCCATTGCGCAACATGGGCGTGTATACATCGGCATAGACCAATCGACGGTCGCGCTCTGCCATCCGTGAAAGCGCCGCATTCAAGGCCTCATATTGCTCGTGCTTGTCCCAGCGAAGAGGGCTCGGCTTGGCGGCGATGAATACGATTTGTGTTTCTGGAAGCGCCTCCCAAATTCTTTGAAAAACACTGTTAAGGTGGGCGATGATGGTTGCGTTGGTGCGTCCAGCAGCGATATCGTTGTCGCCCTCGTAAATGAAGACTTGTTTTGGCTTGAACCGCAATACCGTTTCATTGAGATAGGTGAGCAATCCGAAAGCGGTCGAACCTCCGAACCCTGTATTTAAAATCGTCACCTCATCTGAGAGATCGGCCACCTTTTTATACAATCTAACACTAGAACTCCCCGTAAAAATGACCAGAGGTTCGTCTGCCGACTGTAACGACTCAAAGCGCGCAACCTCAGATTCGAACTTGGCAGCTACCGACTTATAATCTTGTGCGTTTAAGGCTGAAAACCCGGTTATGAATAGAGCAGATAAGAGAAATAAGTAAGACTTCATTTGAGTGGTTTTGAAAGAAAGTTAGCGAATTCAGAAAGACATTCATTCATTAGGGTTGCGTGATATAAGTTTTAGCTCTTATTATTGAAGCCAATCTAACACAAAACAAAATCTCCCATGAAAACGATTGGCAGCACGCTGCTCTTCGCATTGGTAGGCCTTTTCTCTTTTTGCCATGCACAAGAAGGTTTTTACTACCAAGCGGTATTGAGAAACCCAGACGGTTCTCCCCTGAAAAATCAAGAAGTAACTTTAGAATTAAGCGTAAAAACATCCGATCAGCTCTTTTATCATGAGGCCCATACCTTGACGACCTCTGAAAACGGACTCATTCATGCTAGCTTCGGAAGCGGAGATGCCCTTACGGGATCTCTTGAAACCATTGATTGGTCTGCAAGCCTCTTGTTAGAAGAACACATTGTGGTGAACGGAGCTCCGCTACTTTCGAGCACCAAGCCTATTCTGAAGACTCCGCGTGCCTATGTCGCAGACAAGGCCTTAGCTATGGCTCCGTCGTCTATTCGCGATGCTGAGGTTGCGACTGACGCTCAGATTGCCTTTGAAAAATTGGCGATCACACGATCAGATATCGAAGGGCTAGGAATCATTGACACCGATACAGACACCACCTATGAGGTAGGAGACAACGGCCTCACCGAAAAGAATTTTACCTCAACCTTAAAATCAAAACTCGACAATATTGAGGCTGGAGCCGACAAGACCGATACCGCAAATGTGGTGGCAGCCCTAAAGGCCGGAACGAATATCACCATTGCCACAGACGGTACGATCAGTGCGGCGGGCGGATCTTCAGGAACCACCTATTCAATAGGTGATGGCGGACTAACAGAAAAGAATTTCACCACTGCCTTGAACACTAAACTCGACGGAATTGAAGCCGCAGCAGATGTAACAGATACCCAAAATGTGGTCGCTGCCCTAACGGCAGGGAGTAATATCACGATTGCAGCTGACGGGACCATTAGCGCTACGGATACCGACACCACATACAGTACAGGAACAGGCTTGACACTCACTGGGACAACCCTAGCCATTGACAATTCAGTAGTCACCTCAAATTACTTAGGAACGGTCACTGCCAATGCCTTCATCGGAGACGGCTCGGGCCTAAACGGCGTGCAAAACCTAGCGGACAACAGCGTCACGAATTCAAAAATTGCGGATGCTTCTATCACCAGCGCCAAAATCGTAGATGCGTCTATTTCAGCAGATGCTATTGCTGACGCTGCAGTTACAAGCGCTAAAATAGTTGACGGAGCTATATCCTCAAGCAAAATGGCCACACAGTCGGTGACAAGCTCAAAACTTGCGGATGACAGTGTCACGAATTCAAAAATTGCAGACGCTTCTAT
>CAJXTX010000045.1 GCA_913060705.1 uncultured Bacteroidota bacterium
TCGCAGATCTTTTTAATGGGTAAGATGTGCCCCGTAATATTGACCATATGCGAGACGAGAATGAGTCTTGTCTGGGGTTGAATTAAGTTTTCATACTGTTGAACGATGACCTCATCGCTCTCGGGATGCATGGGAATATCGAGATTCGTGATGGTAAGATCAAAGCGCTCTGCGACCTGACGAATCATTTGTTGCATTGCCCCGTATTCTTGATTGGCAAAGATGATGTGGTCTTTGGCCTTCCAAGGGATTCCTTTGATTACGGTATTTAAAGATTCGGTGGTATTACGGGTCAGAATAAGGCGATCTGCTGAACAGCCCGCGACCTGTGCCAAAGCCTGTACCACCCGCTTTTTGTCAGGAAACTGATCGTTGCGCATGTAATGAGACCCGCGTAGATTAATCGTTTCAATGTGCTGTTTCAAAGCTTCGAGCGTAGGTCGCGGAATGATATTGTAGTAGCCACTCTCAAGGTTAATATAGGCGTCGGTCAGGGTATAGTCAGCGCGTACCTTATTCCAAAATTCGGTATCAGAGGTGGTGTCGTCAAGCCACGACGGAAGCCATTGAAGTTCTGTTCCAAGTCCGAGACTGCCGAGTCCGAGTAACTGTAAAAAGCTGCGCTTGTCCATAA
Organism: uncultured Bacteroidota bacterium; assembly: GCA_913060705.1. Classification (GTDB taxonomy): domain Bacteria; phylum Bacteroidota; class Bacteroidia; order Flavobacteriales; family Flavobacteriaceae; genus UBA3478. Next base: position 635 of record CAJXTX010000045.1, read on the forward strand.
ATTGGGGGTGTTTGAATACTGCTCGTGAACAATTAGTTGCTATATTAACTAAATGAACTGATTTATAACCAATTATGAAACAAATTGCCCAAACTTTTACGGTAGTAATGAGCGGTTTATTGGCCTTAGCCGGTTGCGCCAATCCTTCGCCAACGATCACCATTACCTATGATGAATCTTTAGGAACCGACGGATTTGATGGTCGATTGCTTGTCTTGGTCGGAACCGACAGCGAACGTGAACCACGTTTTCAAATCAATGATTCAGACCAAACCGGAATCGTTTTTGGAGTCGACGTAGAAGGCTGGATGCCAGGAGAAACCATTTCTATCGATCCAAGCGCTTTTGCTTATCCGGTCGGAAGTGTGGCGGATATTCCATCGGGAACTTATACCGTTCAAGCCCTGTTGCACAAATACGAAACCTTCAATCTATCCACTGGGCACACGGTGAAACTACCTATGGACCAAGGCGAAGGACAACACTGGAACATCAGTCCTAAGAACATTTACAGTATTCCTGTTCAGGCGACGCTCGGAGGTGGTTCTTCGGTGGCATTGAATATTACAGAAGAGATACCGCCCATTGAACCTGCCGCAGATACAGAATACATCAAGCACATCAAGATTCAAAGTGATTTACTTACCGAGTTTTGGGGGCGCCCGATGCATTTGCAGGCAAACGTATTAGTGCCTCACGATTTTGATCCGAACAGCGACACCCAATATCCGCTGATGATTTTTCATGGACACTTTCCGAAGACCTTTGGCGGATTCAGCACAGAACCTCCCACTGCGGATCCGGATGATGGGGTGTACAACAGCCGTTTTGGAATCACGGGCTACGAATACATTCAGCAAAAGGAAGCCTATGATTTGTATCAGCAGTGGACGGCTGAGGACTTTCCGCGTTTTATTGCGATTGAAATTCAGCATCAAAACCCCTACTACGACGATTCGTATGCCGTCAATTCAGCCAACCTAGGCCCTTACGGTGACGCCATTACTTACGAGCTTATTCCGCATATCGAAAAACTCTACAACGGCGTAGGAGAAGGTTGGGGACGCTTCGTATACGGAGGATCTACTGGCGGATGGGAGGCCTTGGCGGTACAGGTTTTCTATCCTAAAGAATACAATGGGGCGTTTGCCGCATGTCCAGATCCGATTGATTTCAGAGCCTACACGGCGGTAAACCTCTATGAAGACGAAAACGCCTACTATACTGACGGACCTTTTAGAAAAACCTTGCGACCTGGGATGAGAGACGGTAAGGGCATGCTCAAATCAAGCCTTCGCGATATGAACCATCGTGAGTTGGCGCTTGCAACCAACGGACGTTCAGGAGACCAATGGGATATATGGCAGGCGGTTTATTCTCCGGCAGGAGAGAACGGATATCCCAAACCAATTTGGGACAAGCAAACCGGTGAAATCGATAAAGAAGTTGCCAATTATTGGAAAGAAAATTTTGATTTGCGCCACATCATGGAGCGCGATTGGGACAAGCTTGGTCCAGACTTACAGGGTAAAATCTTCTTGTATTGTGGAGATATGGATAATTACTACCTCAATAACGCGGTCAAGTTGACCGAAGAATTTCTCGAAAGCACTACCAACCCCTATTATGGAGGAGAAGTAGATTACGGAGACGGTGCAGAACACTGTTGGAATGGAGACCAAGAGAATCCCAACCACATTTCTAGATTGCGCTACAATACGATGTACTTGCCCAAAATCACTCAGCGCCTCAAAGAGACTGCACCCAAAAACAACCGTTTAAAAAACTGGAACCTAAACTAACATGAAGAAACCCTTATTATGTATCGCAGCGGCCTTTGCATTTGGCGTAACGCTGCACGCTCAAGAGACCAACCAGCAACAAGTCGAAGAAGTTTTTAAAGCTTCGATTGATGCGACCCGTTTTAAAACCCATTTACAGAAGTTGACCGAACGCCCGCACGTTGCGGGTAGCGCCACGAATGAAGCCGTTCAGGCCTACATGGCTTCGGTAATGGAGTCTGCGGGGCTAGAGGTAGCATCTTATCCGTACGACGTGTATTTACCTTCAACTCCCGGAGAATCGTTCATTGAGATTGTCACTCCGGTACGTCAGACGATCACACAACAAGAAGATATTCTTGAAGAAGATCCATTTTCTTCAGACGAGTTGTTGTGGAAGGGATGGAACTCTTTCTCAGGAAGCGGAGACGTAACGGCTGAGGTGGTTTACGTCAACTATGGGACGCGAGAAGACTTTGAAAAACTTAAAGATTTAGGCGTTTCACTTGAAGGAAAAATCGCTTTGGCACGTTACGGAGGCAACTTTAGAGGCTATAAAGCTAAGTTTGCCGAGGCCAATGGAGCTGCGGGATTACTCATTTATTCAGACCCTAAAGACAACGGATATGCCCGAGGATTGGTGTATCCTGAAGGCCCATATTTCAACGCTTCAACCATTCAACGCGGTTCGTTGCTTACGGTCGATTTTACAGGAGACCCGCTTACCCCTTTTGAGCCAGCCCTTCCGCTTGACGGAAAGAAGAAGGTCAAACGACTTAAGCCCTCGGAGGTTGGGTTACATACCATACCCGTTTTGCCCATCGCCTATGGAGAGGCCCAGAAAATAATGAGCCAGATGACCGGGGCGCCCGTGCCTTTGGCTTGGCAAGGAGGGCTTCCGTTCACCTACCGCCTTGAAGGCGGATCGCATTTGAAGGTCCGCGTGAAGGTCGATCAACCGATCAATTACACCCGTGTAGCGAATGTGGTGGGGACCCTAAAAGGAGCCGAGTTACCCGATGAATGGATCATCTTGGGCTGTCATTTTGATGCCTGGGGATTCGGTGCCACAGATCCAAATAGCGGCACCGCTATGCTATTAAGTCTTAGTGAAAGTCTTGGCAAATTGGCCGCGCAAGGGTATCGCCCAAAGCGATCTATCATGATCGCACATTGGGATGCTGAAGAACACGGAGTGATTGGATCTTCAGAATGGGTTGAACAACTCAGCGATGAGTTAGGCGCCAAAGCCATTGCTTATATGAACTTTGACGGAGGAGTATCTGGAAAGAATTTCGGTGCATCGGCCTCGCCCACTTTGAAGAAACTCATCACTGAGGCCTCAAAGGCGGTAGATTATCCGTATACAGATCAATCGCTTTTTGATTTCTGGAAGCGTGAAGCAGCAGAGCCATCAATCGGTAACCTGGGAGGCGGATCAGATCATATCGCATTCTACATGCACGTGGGAGTTCCTTCTCTTAGCGGAGGAGCCGGGGGGCCGACGCCTTATCACTCGAATTACGATAGCTTTCATTATTACTCCACCTTTGTGGATCCTGAGTTTCAAATGGGTCCGACCATCGAGCATCTCGCAGGACTCATGGCATTGCGCTTGTCGAACCACTCCATTGTCGATTATGATGTTGCGCGCTATGCCACCGATTTGAAAAAGCATTTTGCTTCTGCAGAGAACAAGGTAAAGACTTATAACGCCTCGTTTGAGGGATTCGCTGCTTCGAAGCAATCTCTAGCCACCCTAGAAAGCGCAGCACAAGAATTAGCCGCAGGGCTTGAGCAGGTGAACGTTCAGGGGATTTCAAAAAAGGCGCTAAAAGCAGTTAACACTCAATTGATCGGCTTAGAAAAGAGTTTCATTGAAGACAAAGGGATGGACTATGGGTCTTGGTACCGATCGCTCTATGCCTCTACAGATCCTTTTAGTGGATACGCTTCGTGGATGCTTCCGGGTATTGAATACGAGGTTGCGTTAAAGCGCAGTGAAAATCTGAACGCTTGGGATGAGCGCTATGCTGCAGCCATCAACCGCCTCACCGCAAAGATGAACGCGCTTAAAGATTATTTGGGTCAGTTGTAGACCTTTATTGCGTCGCACCAGAGCCTTTCACGAATCTTCCGGGGAAGGCTCCTGTGTGTTCGGCATCTTTTAGTACCTGCGTTCCGTTCACCCACACATCGCTCACGCCTGTGGCGTATTGAAGGGGTTCATCAAAAGTAGCGTGATCGGTTACGGTCTCAGGATCGAAAAGCACCAAGTCTGCAAAGTATCCGGCCTGTAAAAGACCTCTCTTTTCAATGCCTAAGTTGGTAGCCGGCAGATGCGATAATTTTCGAATGGCCTCTTCAAGAGAGAGTAAACCTTCGTCCCTAGAGAACTTTCCGAGTACACGAATGAAACTACCAAAAGCTCTCGGGTGCGTTCTGAAATTCTTGGTGATGTCTGAGTACGATCCTGCATCTGAGGAGAACGAAACCCAGGGCAATTGAACCTTCTTGCGGATGTTGTCTTCAGACATACTGAAGTAAATGCATTGTATTCTGCTATCGTCTTCAACGGCGAGGTCTACAATCGTCTCTTCAGGAGGGGTCCCACGCTCTGCACTGACCTCTGCAATGGTTTTTCCGCGGTATTTTGCATCCATCTCTGGTTTGTTGAATCCGACCATTAAGATCCCATCCGCTGGCTGCTCTTCAAGTTCTTTTCGGATGTCTTCGAGCAATCTTGGTCGCACTTTGGGGTCTTGCATGCGATTCATCCAGGCGCGGTGGCCTCCTTCTTGCACCCACGTCGGAATGACTCCTGTGAGTCCGGTGGAGCTAGCGTTATAGGTATACATATCCGCGCTTATCTGCAGTCCTTCTTTTTGAGCGCGTTCTACGCGCGCAATCACAGAGTCAAGCAGGTGCCAATTCGTTTGTCTTGATGCTTTTAGATGGTAGATTTCAGCGGGTACTCCAGCTTCTCTGGCCACGGTCATAAGCTCGTCAAGGGCCTCTAAAATGGCGCGACCCTCACTGCGCATATGAGAGATGTAGCGTCCATTATAGGGCGCGGCCACCTTGTTCAAAAAAACCAACTCTTCGGTATCGGCATAGTCTGCAGGCGCGTAAATGAGTGAAGAACCGATGCCAATCGCGCCTTCTTGCATCGAGGTCTCAACAATTTCTTTCATGGCCGCGTATTCTTCTGCGGTGGCTTTTCTGTTCTCGTACCCTACGGTTTGAACACGTACCGTAGTTGCCCCTAGGTATGAAGCTACATTGGTAGAAACCCCGTTTTGTTCAAGGGCCATCATAGCGTCTCCGAAACTTTGATAGTCGTCTTCACCTGGTGTTCCGCTTGGACCAGGAGAGCGACCTTCACCAAAAACCTCGAGGGTGACGCCTTGTTTGAGATCGCTTAGTGAGCGTCCGTCTTCGAGCAGCACATCGTAGGCCCAGCTCAACATATTAATAAACCCAGGGCTTAACACCTTACCTTCTGCATTCATTTCATCCATGGCGGTGTAAGAGATGGGTGCTCCGACGTACGCAATAGTATCGGCATTCACTCCGACCATTCCAGTGTACCGCTGTTCGCCACTTCCATCGATGATGGTGGCGTTAGAGATCACAAAATCAAAGGACTGAGGTTGACTGCACGATGCGACAAGCACAAGGCTCAGAAGAAGGAGTAAACGATTCATAAGCAAGAGTTTAGAGTCTTAAAGTACTAAAAAGCAAAGTTGCAGAAGTGCTTTATGGAAAAAATCACGGTCAAGAGTATCTTTGAATGCAATGATGAACGTTTTTCGACATGAAGGATTATAACGCATTAGACCGCATACAAGTCATAGGTGATCGTGTTTTGGTAAAACCCAGAAAAGAATCTGAACGCACAGAGAGCGGGTTGTATCTACCTCCCGGAGTCAAAGAGAAAGAGAAGATTCAATACGGGTACATTGTGCGCTCAGGCCCAGGATATCCTATCCCCAATGCACCCGACGAAGGAGAGCCCTGGAAGCTTGATAACGAAAAGGTCAATTACGTACCGCTTCAAGTGCGCGAAGGAGATCTCGCCGTATTCTTGCAACACTCCGCCTTTGAGGTTCAGTACAAGGGTGAAAAATACTTCATCGTTCCTCAGTCGGCCATTCTAATGATTGAACGTGACGACGACCTCTAGCACTTCATGAATCCTTCTGTTGCACTAGTCTTGATTGAATCGCGTGCTGAGGTTGCGCAGCTCGAACTGTTTGCCGCTGAAATTTGGCGCGAGCATTATCCGTCTATTATTGGGGCTGCCAAGGTCGAATACATGCTTCAAAAGTTTCAAACCACCGAGGCGCTCATGGCCCAAATCAAAGAAGGCATGCAGTTGTTTTGGATCGATGTCAAGGGAGAGCATGCCGGATATGCGGCCATCAAACGACAAGAAAATACGTACCTCTTTGTCAGTAAGTTTTACGTTCACAAACGTTTTAGAGGTAAGGGAATCGGAAAATCTGCGATGAAGTTGTTGAGCTCAAAGGCCGCAGAAATGCATCTGGATGGATTAGAACTAACCGTCAACAAGAACAATGACTCGGCGATCTCATTTTACGAAGCTTTGGGATTTGAAAATATCCTCTCGCAAAAGGTGGATATTGGCGGTGGATTTTACATGGACGATTACGTGATGCGACTTACGCGCTAACACGCGTGATCCC
>CAJXTX010000046.1 GCA_913060705.1 uncultured Bacteroidota bacterium
TCCATTGAAAACTCAGGAACTTCAGACTCGTCAAACTTGAGATAGGTCAAATGCGATCCACTCGCATTGAACTCATAGGCGCGAACAAGCGAAAATTCTTCTTCGTATACCCAATCGGCATGCCCATTGATGATGCTCCCATAGGCCCCATCAAAAGTCAACTGCTTGGCCGTTTCAGTGGTGGAGTCAAATAAATAAAGGTTGTTGTCTTTCACATAAGCGAGGTGTCTCCCGTCGGGTGAGAACGCCGGAACGCGAATCTTCTCGCTGCTAATTTGAGTAAGGCGCTGGTTAGCACGTTCGTAGATATAGTACACCGCCTCTGAAGAGCGGCGAAAAATCGGCGTGCGCTCAGTGGCAATCAAAATCTTGGTTTCATCTTGATTGAAGGCGTAGGTGCTAAACCTAGGAACCTCTCCTCCTGAAGAAAGCAATACCCCTTGCTTGCTCATGGTTTTGTAGTCGTAAGCCACAATCTGGCTTTGTCCCTGATTGTACTCTAAGGTGGTATACTGTTCTCCCGAATTTAGAGAACGGACGGATGCAATCCCTTCAGTAGAGAAGGCTCCTGACCATATTTCTTCTAGGGTAATCTGCTGCTGTTGTGCGTTAATTACAAGCGTGACGCTTGCGAGCAACCATACGATGCATTTTTTCATGTAAAGAGAACTTATAAGAGCGTCAAGTTTACTAATTAATTTCGAGAATGTGAAAGCACGCCTAATGCGTATCTTTGATAAGAAGACCTGTCTATGAAAGAGATTATCAGCGGCTTTTCTAAGAAATCTAAAGAAGAAAAGGCTCAATGGCTGGCACAGACCTTTGCCAGTGATCCAGAAAAGGCCTTGGCCCTTTTTAAAACCTATACCCACCCCAATCCTGAGATTCAAGAAATACACGATGAATTCATCGAAAATACCCTAGCCAATTACTACCTCCCGTTTGCCATTGCACCCAACTTCTTGATTGACCAGAAGGTCTATGCGATCCCCATGGTGATCGAAGAAAGCTCTGTGGTGGCAGCGGCAAGTAAGGCAGCAAAATTTTGGTTAGACAAAGGCGGATTTCACACTGAAATCGTGGGTACCGAAAAGGTCGGTCATGTACACCTCAACTACTTCGGAGAACCTAAACAACTCTTTGCCTTCTTCGATGCGCATCGCGAAGCCTTTATGCAAGGTTTAAAACCCCTTAGCGCCAGTATGGAAAAACGCGGAGGCGGTATCAAGAGTCTTGAACTTGTCGATAAAACGGCTGCTCTGGACGGATACTACCATATCGCGCTCACCTTCGAGACGAAAGACGCCATGGGAGCGAATTTCATCAATTCATGTTTAGAGCAACTCGCACAAGACTTTCGCCTAAAGGCACAAGAGGCCTTCAAGGCCGATGAAGCCCCAGAGGTGGTGATGAGCATATTGAGCAATTATGTACCAAACTGTGTAGTGCGCGCCTGGGTGCGCTGCCCCATTGAACAGTTGGGCTATGAAGGGGTAGAAGGTGCAGAGTTTGCTGCCAAATTTTGCCGCGCCGTGGCGATTGCCCAAGCGGAACCCTACCGCGCCGTGACGCATAATAAGGGCATCATGAACGGTATAGATGCCGTAGTGATTGCGAGTGGCAACGATTTTAGAGCGGTAGAGGCAGGAGTGCACGCGTATGCGAGCCGGGACGGCCAATATAGATCACTCACCAAGGCAGAGATTACTCCAGATCAAGAATTGCATTTTGAACTTGAAATTCCTCTAGCACTTGGTACGGTTGGGGGGCTAACCGCCTTGCATCCGATGGTAAAGCTAGCCTTAGACCTCTTGGATCATCCGTCTGCCGAAGACCTCATGAAAATCACAGCGGTGGCCGGTCTTGCCCAAAACTTTGGAGCGGTGAGTTCATTGGTAACCACTGGAATACAAAAAGGTCATATGAAGATGCACCTACTCAATCTGTTGAACGCCGAGGGGGCAAGCGCCTCAGAAAAAGAGACCTTAACCGCTCATTTCAAGGATAAAACGGTAAGCAGCGCCGCCGTTAAGGAGGCCCTTAGCCAATTGCGCCAATGAACCCTAATCGGCAGCTCTATACCCACGGAAAATTGCTGATCACGGCAGAATACGCGGTGCTCGACGGAGCGCTAGCCCTTGCACTGCCTACCCGCTTAGGGCAGCATTTTAGCTTTTCAACTCAAGAAGAGGCGAGCATTCACTGGGTAGCCAAAGACCTCAATCAAAAGGTATGGTTCGAAAGCCAGTTCGATGTAGAACACCTCATCGCGACAACGCAAAACGAGATAGCGGATCGCCTGACACAAATCTTTCGAGCAATACGCCACTTAAAACCTCAGGCCATTCATTCAGGATTATTGATTGAAAGTACCCTCGAATTCGATCGCAATTGGGGTCTAGGGACCTCTTCTACCCTCATCAGTGCCCTGGCATCGTATTTTGAAATTGATCCTTATGCCTTATTAGAGAAGACCTTTGGAGGTAGTGGATACGATATTGCCTGTGCCAATGCCGAAGGGCCGCTAAGTTATAGCCGGTCTGCGGCCGGAGTCTCGATAGCCCCTGTAGCCCTCAATTGGTCCTTTAAGGACGAGCTATATCTTGTTTATCTGAATCAAAAGATGGACAGTAGAGAAGCCATCACACATTACAAACAGCGGCCTATCGACAGCGCATTTATCAATGACATTAGTGCACTCACCAGAGCAGTGATTCAGACCCAATCACTTGAAGATTTTGAGAAGCTCATGCAACAGCACGAAGAGCTGGTTGGTGCTCAACTAGAGTTAGATCCTATCGGGCAAACCCTTTTCAAAGGACTTTCAGGAACCTTTAGTTCACTCGGAGGTTGGGGAGGAGACTTTGCCCTATTTACCCGAAAAGAAAATATCCCTTCTCTAAAAGAAAAGGGATATGCTACTATTCTAAAGCTGTCAGAGCTCTGTAGGCTCTAAAGCATCGTCTCTTAGTAAATAACGGCTCTGTTGTCTACAACATCAGCAGCCTTTTTCAGCGCTTCATAAGCCGATTGAGAACCTTGGGCCACACGCTCTTCAGCAAGCGAACGCGCGAACGGGTCAACTGACGGAAGCTCCATGGCAGGAGTCTTAGAGGTTACACGAACTTTGTACAATCCTAATCCGCCTTCTAACCACTCTGACTCTTCTTGTTCGGCCATGGTTAACGCTTTACCGACTACAAAAGGCTCTGTACCAAGACCCGGAATAACGCTAGCCTCTGTACTTAATGCAGACGCGCTACCCGACTGAACCTGAGCATTTCCCTCAGCAACTGTCCAGCTTTGATTTGCGTTTTGCTTCAGTAAAAGTGCCGCTTTTTTCTCGTCACGAATTTTTGCAATAACTAGAGGAGAAACATCCTCAGGCGCTTGAAGCCCTTCTTTACGCTCTTTCACGACTTGAGCAATTACGTATCCATCGGCCAAATCAAATCGTCTGATGTCACCAATACTAGTATCTTTATTAAAGGCCCACTTCACTATGCTGCGTTGTGCCCCAAGTACCGGAAGATTCTCAGTAAAAGCCTTAAGCTTAGTGATAGGGTTGAAGGTGTATCCTAGATCGTTAGCGATGATCGGAAACTGTCTCCAGTCACTATCCTTCGTCTTCATTTCAAAGGTAGTTGCATCGGTAAATAACTTGTTAAGCGTAGCTTCTGAGGCCTCGATGTTTCTCACAAGCGTTGCTACTTGATACACATCACGCTTATCTTCTACCTTCACTACGTGGAATCCAAGTGGTGTTTCTACCATACCGATAGCACCAATTGAATTTGCAAATACGAAGTCGTTAAATGCATCTACCATATCTCCGTTAAGGAAGTATCCTAAGTCTCCCCCACGGCTTGCTGTTGGACCGTCAGATTCGTCTCGTGCCAACTGAGCAAAAACCACTTCTTCACTGCGGGCCTGACGCAATACCTCACGCGCTTTTGCACGTGCCTCTTCTTTTGTTCTTGTAATGGTTGAGGCTGCACGTTCAGCACCTTCAAAGGCGATAAGAATGTGGCGTGCTCGAACGCTTCCGTCTTTGATGTAGTTCATCATGCGGCTCACCTTGTAAGCGTCGCCGTGCTTGTATGGGCCATAAGATTCCCCAACTGCCAAAGCGGTAATGGCATCTGCATGCTCAACCGGCAATTGAATGCGAGGACGCGGTACCGAATCGTATGCTACATCTGAGTAACGGCTTAAGAAACCCGCTACATCATCTGTTTCTTTGAAGCTCTCACGCACTACATTGGTATTGCTGTTGCTATCGAATTCTTCTGAAGGCTCTAAAAGTGCGGTAATGGCATCAAGTACCGCCTTTTCATCTTCTTCAGAAGGAAGGTCTTTAAAGTACACATAACGCAAGTCACGCTCAGCTTCTTGCTTAAAGCGATTCGGATACTTGCTCACATAGGCCTTGATGTCTGCATCAGTTACTTTAACCACAGAATCAGCCACAGTGCTGTAAGGAAGGTGAAGGTATTCAAAGCTCACCTTGTCATTTTCAATTTTAAAGGTAGTTGCTGCCTCTGCCTTGGTAGCCGTTAGGCCTGCCTGAACAAGCGTAAAATAGATACGCTCTTTAGCAGCTTGTAAGAAACGTGCCTCATCGTTTAACCAGGCATCATACTGCGCAGGGTTGGTGGCGCGCCATTCAGCAATCGCAGCCTTGAACTTGTAGCGGTCAAACTGACCGTATTCGTCTTGAAATTCAGGAACGTTGGCATAGGCCGATGCCTCGATATAATCCAGCAATTGATCGCCTTCTACCTCTAGACCGAGTTTGTCAAATTGCTGATCGAGTAATACACCGCGAATTTCTTGTTCAACAACCATAGAAATCATCGCCGAGTTCGAAAGTGCATTCCCGTAAGTACGGTTTGCTATTTCTAGGCTTTGTTGGAATTTTTCAATCGGTATGGGGGTACCGTTTACTTCAGCAATCGATGAGACGTAGCCGCCTTGACCTTGGAAGGTGCTGCTCGTAAAGATACCTGAGATTACAAACGAGAAAAGCGCCAATCCGATCACAATAATCAGAACCGTTGTACGCTTACGAATGGTATTTAAAATCGCCATTATTCAACTGTTTTCAAAGAGGAGCGAAAGTACCCATTTTCTGCGAAAAACAGAAATGTTTACTCCTCGTCTTCAACGCAGTGAATACGGATTTTCTCGATACGTGTTTGTGAGACCTCAACAACGGTAAAAACAAATCCCTGACTACGAATTTCTGCACCCGTTTCGGGGATCTCTTCGGTGAAACTCATGATCATTCCTGCAAGGGTTTCGTACTCGTCTGTTTCAGGAAGATCAAGCTTGTATTTCTCATTGACATAATCAACGTCTAGCCTACCCGAGAAAAGGTAAGTGACATCATCGATTTGTTCTTCGATGTACTCCACCGTATCGTGCTCGTCTTCGATCTCGCCAAACAATTCTTCTACAATATCTTCGATGGTAAGCATTCCTGAGGTTCCGCCATATTCGTCAAGCACAATCGCAATTCCTCTGCGCTTTTTTATCAACTGATTCAGGATATCATGAATCAACATGGTTTCAGGAACGTATTCTACCGGACGCGTAATGGTGCGGAGTACACGCGGCTTCTTAAAAAGATCAAAAGAATGCACGTGCCCGATGATGTCGTCAATGGTCTCGCGGTATACCAAGATCTTAGAGTAACCCGTTTCAATGAAAAGATCTTTTAGATCAGTGATCGGATCACGCAGCTCGACAGCGGTAATTTCGTTGCGCGGAATCATGATCTCCCGCGCTTTTACTTCAGCAAATTCGAGGGCGTTTTGAAAAATCTGAATCTCAGAATCGAGTTCTTGGTCGTCATTGGCAGATTGAATCTGCTGCGAGATATAATCTCCTAGATCGACCTTGCTGAATACCTCGGTTTCGGCAATACCATCCGCCTTAAATAAGCGCAAGAATGCATCAGAGATTCGGATGACCAACCATGAGAAACCCGAGAACAGCACAAAAAACAGGTAGGCCGGAACCGCGAGGGTCTTCAATAGTGTATTGGCGTAAATCTGAAAAAACACCTTTGGCGTAAACTCGGCTGTGAAAAGAATGATCAGCGTAGAGATCACGGTATGGGTAAGTAACTGAAACTCTGCAAAGACCAATTGCTGCCAGTAAGGATCCTGCGGACCTCCTTGTGGAAGCGCCATTAACAACACCCTGCCCATAAAATAACCGTAGACCACCAATGCAAGATTGTTTCCGATGAGCATGCTGGCGATAAACTTGGCAGGCGAAGCCGTCAAACGCCTAAGGATGTTCGCTAAAAATCCTTCTTGCTTCTTCTCAATTTCAATGTGAATGCGGTTGGCAGAAACGAAAGCAATCTCCATGCCTGAAAAAAAGGCGGAGAGTACAAGAGACACTAAAATGACTGCGATGTAAGAACTCAAAGGCTAAACGTTTAGCGGTCTTGCGATTCGCGCTGGCGCTTTTCGAACTTTTTGCGGTAGTTGCGTCTAAACAAAAACATACCAATTGAAACCACGAAAAATAAGCCAAAGAGCAGGCGCTCTTGACTGTCTGAACCTAAGAGTTCAATGAGTCTGTACCCTGCAAAAAAGGCGACGATCAGGTAAAGGTATTCGGTATAACGTAAGAGTCGTATCATGAGATAAAGATACTAGTCTTCTTGAATCTCAGAGGGAGTTTCTGAAAGTTCGAGTACTCCGCTCGTTTGAAGGGCCTCAAAGGTCGAAAAATCGCGACTGAACTGCATGCCCTTTCCGGTCATCTCTGTTTTCTCTTCTGGATTTTCATAGCGAAATTGACTTTCGCTGTAGACCCATGCCAGTTCTCTGTCCCAATACAACTGATCGGTGAAGAGCCTTTTGCCGTCAAATGAATACACCTT
>CAJXTX010000047.1 GCA_913060705.1 uncultured Bacteroidota bacterium
ACAGTTAATAAAATGTTGATACAAAAAATAAAATCCTCAAGCGCGACCCTGAAAGATGGGATAGCTTTGAATGAAGTCGAATCTGAGCTTTGCGCGCATGATATGGTTGCTGATGCCCAGGTTTTTACCACTATTTCTGGAACATTATTCGCGGAAGTATATCAACGAGAGCCTGTCGCTAAGGTGGTCAGTAAGGAAGTCTATTACATCGACCTAAATGCAGAAAGAATGCCTCTTTCGCCATCGTATACAGCTAATGTGCCAGTGGTTAGTGGAGCGATTTCGACAACACAATTCGCTGCAGTTAGAGATGCAGTGCAATTCATCAAAAGGCATCCGCTTTACGGAGAGGTGTTTTTGGGTTTAGTAGAAGTAAAAGATTCATGGTTTGAGTTGCGGTTGAGCGATCAATCGGCTACCGTAGAACTTGGAGAATTAAAAGACTTAGAGCGCAAACTAAATAATTACTCGGCCTTTATGATTAAGGCCACTAAAGACAAGTTATTGGACCGCTACGAGAAAATAAGTTTGGCCTTTGAGGGTCAAGTGGTCGGGACAAAAAAATAGATGTTATGCAAGAAGTAACGACTTATTCAGTGGGGCTTGATATCGGAACCACCAAGATAGTTGCCATTATTGGTCGTCTGAACGAGTACGGCAAGGTTGAGGTCTTAGGAATGGGTAAGTCGAAGAGTCTCGGTGTGCATCGCGGGGTGGTAAATAACATTACCCAAACGGTTCAGTCTATACAGCGGGCCGTTGAAGAGGCTGAAGGGGTCTCGGGCTTAAAAATTGCCTCAGTCGTTGCAGGTATTGCCGGACAGCACATTCGATCACTTCAGCACGCCGATTACATCACCAGAGAGCATGCAGAAGAGGTAATAAACGAGGCGGATCTAAAGCGTCTTCAACTTCAGGTAAAAAAGCTTCAAATGCTTCCGGGCGAAGAAATCGTTCACGTGCTTCCTCAGGAATATAAGGTAGATACCCAAACCGAGATCAAAGAACCCATTGGGATGTATGGAAATCGTTTGGAGGCCAATTTTCACGTGGTAGTAGGACAGGTAGCTTCGATTCGAAACATTCACCGTTGCATTGTGAGCGCCGATATCGGAGTTGATGACGTGTGTTTAGAACCCATCGCTTCTGCCAAGGCTGTTTTGAGCCAAGAAGAGAAGGAGGCTGGAGTAGCGCTGATCGATATCGGAGGGGGTACGACCGACCTCGCCATCTTTAAAGACGGTATCATCCGCCATACCTCAGTTATTCCATTCGGGGGTAATATCATCACTGAGGATGTCAAGGAGGGATGTTCAATCATTGAAAAACAAGCGGAACTCCTCAAAGTGAAATTTGGATCGGCATGGCCAGGAGAGAATAAAGAAAATGAGGTGGTATCGATTCCGGGATTGCGCGGTAGAGAACCCAAAGAGGTGACCCTAAAGACCCTTTCTAAAATCATTCACGCCCGTGTGGTTGAAATCATAGAAGCTGTTTTTGCTGAAATCAAACGCTACGGACAAGACGAGCAAAAGAAAAAACTGATTGCAGGAATCGTTATTACCGGAGGAGGGAGCCAATTAAAACACCTCAAGCAGGTGGTAGAATACATTACTGGGATGGACACAAGAATTGGATATCCCAATGAGCATTTAGCTGGTAATTCGAGTGATGAGATCGCCAGTCCATTATATGCCACAGCGGTGGGTTTACTCATGGAGGCTATTGAAATTCAGCAGATGAAGGATAGCGAAGCTCCTAAGGCCCCCGAAGCGAATCAAGAAGAAGACACTACCGATACCCCACCGGCTCCTAAAAAAGGATTTGGTGGTCTTTTCGGAAAAACCATGAATCAAATTAGAAACGTCATTGACGATCTATCAGAATAACCTACCCACAAATACCCAATTATGAGCCAAGAATTTGAGTCAATCACTTTTGATCTTCCAAAACACAAGAGTAACGTTATCAAGGTTATCGGAATCGGTGGTGGAGGCGGTAACGCCATCAATCACATGTACCGTGAAGGAATCAATGGCGTTGATTTTGTGATTTGTAATACCGATCGCCAAGCGTTAGAAAACAGTCCGGTTCCGAACAAGATTCAATTGGGTGTTTCGTTGACTGAAGGGTTAGGTGCAGGAGCGAATCCTGAAATCGGAGAACAGGCCGCCTTAGAGTCGCTAGACGAGATCAAAAATCTTCTAGAGACCAATACCAAAATGGTTTTCATTACTGCCGGAATGGGTGGGGGTACGGGTACGGGTGCAGCTCCAGTGATTGCGGGCTTATCTAAAGACCTTGGAATCCTCACCGTGGGTATCGTCACGATTCCGTTTAAATTCGAGGGAAACACGCGTCACTCTCAAGCGCAAAAGGGTATTGATCGATTAAGGGCTTGTGTAGATTCGTTGATAGTCATCAACAACAATAAACTTAGAGAGATCTACGGTAACCTCGGATTCAAGTCTGGCTTCGGAAAAGCCGATGAGGTATTGGCCACGGCCGCAAAAGGAATTGCCGAAGTGATTACCCATCACTATTTGCAAAACATTGACCTTAGAGACGCCAAGACCGTTTTATCTAATAGCGGAACAGCTATTATGGGTGCCTCGAAAGAATCTGGAGAAAACCGTGCTTTCAAGGCCATCTCGAATGCATTAGATAGTCCACTGCTCAACGATAATAAAATCAAAGGAGCCAAAAATGTGCTGCTTTTAATCGTTTCGGGTACTGAAGAAATTACCCTCGATGAGATCGGTGAAATCAACGATTACATTCAGCAAGAGGCTGGATACAACGCGGATATCATCATGGGAGTCGGGGAAGACGAATCGCTTGGGGATCAGATTTCTGTAACCGTTATTGCTACAGGCTTTGACCTCGATCAGCAAGATTATATCGTAAGTCATGAGACGCAGCGTATCATCCACAGTTTAGATGGCGAGACAGAAACAAAACCCGCTTCATTAGGATTTGATACGAGTAATGAGATCCGCTCTATCGAGGTAAAAGAAGAAACCGTCTTTGCCGAAACCCCAGAAGAGACGTTAAGTACTCCAGAAGAACCTGAAGAGCAGCGTATCGTTCACACTCTTGACTTTGATATGGAGGTAGAAGAGGAACCCGTAATGGCCCCTGTTTCAACGCCAGAAACAGAAGCAGAGACTTTTGAAATGGAGGAACGAATAGAAGAGCCTCTCCCTGAAGTTGAGCCTACATTGGAAAACGAAGCGCAAGACTTTGCCTTTGAATTCACAGGAGAAGAAGCAGCGGCAGCTGCTTATGAGGTAACCGCTTCAGAAGAGGTAGTTTCAGAAGAAATTGCTTCGGAGTCAGAACCTATTTCTACAGAAGCATTGCGCGCCATCGAGGTTGATTTTGAGGCCGTTGAGGTTACTGAAACTCTTGACTTTAGTGATGAAGATTTTACCATTATTGATACTACTGAACTATTGAGAAATATCGAGGTAGTGGCTGAAGAGGTGTTGGCCGAATCGGATAATGCGTACAGTGATATGGCATTCGAATTGCCCTTAGTGGTTGACAATCAGCCTGACGCAGAAGAAAAGGCGCCAACTATCGTGTTTGATTTGAATGAAACATTTGAAGAGGATACATCAAAAAATGAGGTCGAAGAAGCCCATGAGGCAGAATCGGTCGCCAAAAAGATCAAAACAATCAATGCTTACGAGCTTGATTTTGATGCCGAATTCGAACAAGAGATGACTTTGAAAACAAAAGAGGAGCCTCTTCAAGAAAGTACTAGCGAGCCCGTGAATGAAGATACCCCTGCAACGGCTTCATCATCGAGTCCGTATGAAATGAGTTTAAGCGAAACCCAAGAGATTCTTGCGGCGCGAAAAGAACAGCGCCTTAAAGTGTTTAAAGAATTCAATCACCAATTCAATGCGAAGACGGCTAAGATTGAAGACTTTGAGAACGTACCTGCCTATAAACGCGCTGGTGTGTCCTTTGATGAAATACCATCAGATGCTAAAGTATCTCGTACCACACTCGGAGACGATAGCAATGGGAATCCGCAGATACGCTCGAACAATTCATTCTTGCACGATAACGTAGACTAGAAGTCAAATACTAGACCGATGCTTGGAATGAACTGTCCTTCGGTTTGTTCAAGTTGGGTAAGGGACAGGGGTTGAATAAGTGTCCCTTCTGCATCGCGACTCAAGGCATAATCTGGAGGCGTAGGAATTTGACTAGAGAGTAGATTTTGAATCTCGAAGAAGAGATTGAAACTACTCGATTTGAAATCCCATTTCTTATCGATACGAAGGTCTAACTGATTGAATGGGCTTAGTTCTGCATCCCCTGCTCCAATTTGCGGGTAGTCTAAAATAATTTCAGGATAGCGTTCTAGAGTGGCCTCTTGATTTACAGGCGCAAAAGGAGTAGATCCGCTGAATCTAAAACGCGAACTGAGTTCCCAGTTTCGGTTGAGCTTATATCCACCGGTAAAAGAGCTCAAATGACGACTGTCCCACACAGACCTGCGATAGGTCTGATCATTCAGACCTGAGAATTGGCTGTGAAAGAAGGTATAAGAGAATATCCCGTAAAAGCGATTGGTTAATTTTTGTTGAAACAAAAGTTCAATCCCATAAGCTCTACCACGACCATCGGTGTTCAGTGCTTCGTTACCGAGCACCTCGAATCCGGCGCCTTTGTTCGCCAAAGAAACCTGATCTACGATAGAAACCGGGTAATTCGAATAGCGTTTTGAGAAAGCCTCGACCGAAAAGAGGGTCGAAGGTGAAGAGTAATATTGCATCCCTAAAACCAGATGATCAGACTGGGTGTACGAACTCTCAGCGTTTACAAACACGCCATTATCTTGATAGCCGAGGGCTGTGTAGGGAAGTATCTTGTAATAGCGACCCGCACTTGTGCTCAACTTTAACTTCGGATTGATCGCGTAGCTCAGTGAAGCTCGCGGTGAGAAATTATCCGTTAGGGTACTACTTGTAAAACTATCGCTGTCTAATCTGAAACCTACAGACAACTCGAGTTTTTCATTGAGCGGAGCCGACAAATTGCTAAAGGCCCCGTACTTCATAAAATTGATGTCTGTGCTGTAGGAGGCGTTTAAGGCTGCAATCTGTGTATTATTGCGGTAGTCTGAATGCTGAAGGTTGACGCCGCTAAACCATCTCCAATCTCCAAGGTATTTGGTCAAATGTGCCCTAAACTTAGTTTCAGCCTCAAGTGCATCATTTCGAAACACAACACCCGTTTCATTCTCAGGGTCTAGATAGCGGGTAAAAATGTTATTGAGTCTGTTGTGACTAAGAGTCATTTGGAATAAACCTGGAGTGTCTTTAAACAGATGCTTCCAGCTCAATCCTGCCACGTGCGTATTCTGATTGATATAGGGGGCTTGCTCTAGTCTGGCCTGCTGTTCGGGATCAAATTCAGTAGGGGCCTCTACAGTAAAGTCATCAAGAGCTCCAATTCCGATCAAACTCAACGTGTTTCGCTCGTCAATAGTGTGGTCGATTTTGTATTGATAGTCCCAGTAATTTGGTCTGAACGGAAGGCCAATAAGTTCGAACAAAAACTGAAGATAACTTCTTCTAATCGAACCGATAAAGGTCGTTTCAGATCCTGATTTTCTAGAAATGGGGCCGTCCAGGGTAAGAGCGGTTTCACTGGCGCTCACCCGAATATTTCGGTTCCACCCGTCGCGACTTCCTCGACGTTGATTGAATTGCAATACCCCAGATAGCGGGTTGTCGTATTGGGCTCCGAAGCCCGAAGCGGATAGTGTCACGCTCTCAATAAAAGAGACATTGATTAAGCCTACAGGGCCACCTGAACTCCCTTGGGTGCTAAAGTGGTTGATGTTTGGGATTTCTACTCCATCGAGGTAGTACACACTTTCATTGGGGGCCCCTCCGCGTATGATGAGGTCGTTTCGGAATCCTCCTACTGAAGGTGAAACGCCAGGGAGCGTTTGAGCTACCTGAACCACGTCGTTGTTTCCGCCCGGATAGGTCGCGAGTTCGACCGCCGAAAGGGTTTGGGTAGATAGGGGAGTTTCTCTTGGGCGTGAGATGGTGTTTTGAAGGTCAAGGACTACACCCTCTAAGGCTTCAACCCGCTCAACTAAGGTGAAGTTATAGTTTTGGGTTCCCTTAGACTTCACCAGGATATTAAACAAGGTTTGTGTTTCAAACCCAAGAGCTGAAGCGGTAAGATTGTAGGAGCCTGGAGCTACTGAGGTAATGGTGTAGTACCCATCAAGGTCTGTTTGAGCACCAATAGAGGTCCCTTCAATAAAAACGGCAACTCCGCTTAATGGATATCCTAATTCATCAATCACACGCCCTTTAACTTCAGTCGTGTTTTGGGCATAAGTACCTGTACTGATGATTAGTATAAGGAGAATAATCCCCTTTTTGAGTAATTTCTTGATCATAGCAGGGCAAAGGTACGGATTAGTCCAACGCCTTCGCCGTTGACCTGATCCTCTGCTTGCTGCACCCTCTATCTAAAATTAGTTAAGGATTAGTCCGATACTTTCATTATCGTCCTGATCCTCTGTTTGCCGCACTCTCTATCTAAAATTGGTCAAGGATTAGTCCGATACTTTCAGTATCGATCTGATCCTCTGGCGCTCCGTAGTCTAAATCAAGAAAACGCGACTGCTGGCGCAGCCAACGTTCTTTTTATGCTTATTGCTTTGACAAGCGAACTTGCCACGCAACTAGACATAAAAAAACGGGCACCTTTTGGTGCCCGCGTTTTCTTGATCCTTAAGTGACCGCGGGAGGATTCGAACCCCCAACCCTCAGAGCCGAAATCTG
>CAJXTX010000048.1 GCA_913060705.1 uncultured Bacteroidota bacterium
TTATTTCTGCCTGAGTAAGGCCTAGTTTAGAAAGTGCTTCTCCTAAGTTATAAGAGTAACTAGTGTTTAAATTCCCGAATTGACCTGTACCCATTTGATCTGGTGTAACAGTAGATAATGTAACAGGACCTTTACTACCAGCTACTCCACTATATGAAATGGAAAACTCTATATTTTGAAGTAATTCGTCAGGCTGACCTCCGTATTCAATAGTTACTGAGGCACTTGATGAAGTGTCTCCTTTGTTAATTGATGTACCAGTGAAATCAGTGATTCTTAAGAAAGCACCATTTACGGTATTATCAAATACAAAATCAACTACCTTCTCTTCGCTTTCACAAGCTCCTAAAACGAGGGCTAAAGCGACTCCTAGAGTGTATTTAAAGATATTTTTCATGATTTCTTAATTAATAAAGTGAAGTTGAACCATTATCCCAGAATACGGTTTGTGTCACATCTGGCTTCTGATTAACAGAAGAGTTAGTATTCACAAAGTTCGAAGGATACCACATTGAACGTACGAATGCTCCTGGATCTGGCTCTAAGTTTGGTTGTAGGTTGTTTGGATATCCTGTTCTTCTGTAGAAGTTATAGGCATCAGAACCATTCCCATAAAGAGATACGAAGAATTCTTGACCTAGTACATTCCATCCACCTGTAGCATCTGCGTCAAAAGCAGCTTCAATAGCAGCTGCATGAGAAGCTACATCGTCAGCAGTAGGCGCCGCTGATTGATCAGCAGTTCCGTCTAAAGCTCCAAAGGCCATTACCTTCGCAACTGATTGAGCTAATCCTTCAGCAAGGTGTGCTTTCGCAGTTGCTGCATCTCCTGATGCCAGAGCAACTTCAGCTTGCCAGAAATGAACGCTTGATGAAAGAAGAACTGGTGTGATACCATTTCCTCCGGCACCTGCTCCAAGACCTAGTGGGTCAAAACGTGAGTCGTCAAACGCACCACCTGCTGGGTATACACCAACTAGAGTACGGAGGAATCCATCTGGTGGAATACCTTCGTCGTTCCCGTGATCTCTACCCCAGTATCCATTAGGAAGACCACAAAATGGATATCCGTCATAGTGTGCTGGTGGAGTTTGAAGTGAACATTGTAGCGTCTCTAACGCTGGGTCTGAACCATCTTGGCCAGGTGTTACTGCATTCTGACGGTAGAAATAATATCTTGTTCTTGGATCTTCATTATCATCCATATAAGACATTAATGAGATTGAACGATAGTTTCCACCACCACTCACTGTATAATCAGCAGAGTACGCAGGGTGACGAGTATCTGGCTGTACTTGATTAGTACCATAGGTAAACTGCATGTCATCAGCAACAGAAGAAATGTAGTTTCCACTTGCGATGATTGAACCAAAACCTGAATCGATACCACCATCGTGAACACGAGTTGTAGCATACATTTTAAGTTTTAGAGTGTTTGCAGCCTTTACCCACTTAGATGCACTACCGTCATAGTAGAAATCGTTTTGTGGAGTTGGACCCCCTGCATTAAAGTCAGCGATTGCTGAATCTAATAATGCGTGCGCTGCAGCATAAATATCAGAGCCACTATCAACACCAGGGTTAAAGTTCTCTCCTCCGAGATTCGCTTGAGAGTAAGGTACATCTCCGAAGTAATCTACAAGAGTTACCATAGTGAAAGCTTTCATGAATTTACCCATACCTGAGTGGTAAGTAAGTCCATTAGCAGATGCTAGAGCCTCCATTGCTTTGATATCCTCTAGAAGGGTAGCATAAGCTGTGGACCAAGCACCTTGAAAACTTGATGGTTGATATACATTTACATAGTTCTTACCGAACATGTATTCGATTCTGGTTAACTCAGAACCGTATCCTCCCATTGACTGAACTAATCCTCTAAAACTTAGTTGGATTTGGTTCAATAGGAAGTCAGGACTCGCCTGATCTGCAGATAACGCATTCGGGTTAGTTCTTAGATCAAGCTCAGTTGTCTCACACGATTGGAAACTTAAAGCTCCTGCAATCGCAACGACACCTAATACTTTAAAATAATTTTTCATAATAATTGTAACTAAATGTTATTGTTAGAAAGAAGCTTTGATACTGAATCCGTAACGTCTTGAAGATGGTCCGTTTAAGTAATCAAATCCTTGACCGTTACCAATACCTAAACCAGCTACGTTAGGGTCAAAGTTAGTACTCTCTGGAACATTAAACGCTTTGTACCATAGGTTGAAACCTGATAGTGTGAAGCTTAACGATCCGAATGGAGTATTCTCTAGGATGCTTTGTGGAAGCGTATAACCTAAAGAAACTTCTTGAAGTCTTAGGTTAGTAGCATCGTAAACATTTAACTCCTCTGGTCCGAATAGGATGTTTGAGAAGTAGTAGTCAGAGTTGTTAATCTGAACGTTGTTTGCAGTTCCGTCAGGACCTACACCAGGAATAACGAATGATTTCTCACGATCAACGGTGTCTTCAACAAGACCACGACCAAGAAGTGTAGAAACAGTCGCTGTGTGGATGTCTCCTCCTTGTTGGTGGTTGAATAAGAAGTTGAAGTTTAACCCTTTATATCTTAAAGTGTTTCCAACGTTTAAGATGAAATCAGGAGTTGGGTTACCGATGATTGGTAGACGGTTATTTTCGTCATTTTCCTCAGAAATGTAGTAACCTGAAGAGTTTACTTTGTAAGCTCCGTTTTCATCACGTGCAACACGTGAACCTACAATAACTCCCAGTTGCTCTCCTTTGATTGCAGCGTTACCAAGGTTTGAGAAACCTGCGTAAACGATGATATCTGTATCAGCACCAAGGTCAGTAACTGTTGACTGGTTCTTGTTAAAGTTAGCGTTGATATCCCAACTTAAGCCATTTCCTTCATTACGGATCACGTTAAGGTTAGCATCGATTTCGATACCGTCTCCTTGAATCTCCCCAACGTTAGTTTGGATGATTGTACCCCCAGTAGATGGGTCAAGTGGTTTATTAACGATAAGGTTTTCAGTGATTCTCTTGTAAACAGAAACATCAAGTGATAATCTTCTGTCAAAAAGAAGTGCTTCAATACCTCCTTCAAATTCACGGTAAAGCTCAGGTAGGATCCCTGGGTTAGCTACAGTGTTTGATACAGAGTTGGTTACAACAGTTGCTCCATCTCCGTTGATGAAAGCTTGCGTGTCAATTGAAAGGTTTACAGATGTTGGGAATCCGCTAGCAAAACCTGCTGATTCTCCGTAACCTCCACGAACTTTAAGGTTGTTTAACCAGTTGCTCTTAAGATCCGCGAACGCAGTGGTTGGGATGAAAGAGAAAGATGCACCTTTGTAGAAAAGTGAACGGTTTTCAACAGATTGGTTAGATACCCAGTCATTACGTCCGTTAACCGTTAGGTAAAGGTACTTGTTGTAACCGAAATCAGCCTGAGCATATGCTCCAAGTACGTTTTTAAACGTAGTGAATTGGATCTCATCTTGAAGGTCGAAGTTGAAGTGACGTAGAACGCCAAATACGTTTTGACCTGAAGATGCAACCCCTTGACGATCATAGTAAGTGTAACGTGAAGTTGCACCAACGTTGAAAGTCATATCAAGATCTTCTGTTAAATCATAATCACCGTTAAGAATTAACGAGTGATCCCAAATAGTGTTGTTGTTATCCCAAGTTTCATAAAGACCAGAAACTGTTCTAGCACCACCACCTACACCACCTTTGTTTTGGTAGTTTACGTTTCTTTCATTGTAGAAATCGTAACCAACACGGTAAAGGAAGTTTAAATTGTCGTTGATGCTGTAGTTAGCGCTTAGTGATCCGAATGTACGATTAGTATCTTGGATACTTCCTGCATTAGCAACCGTCCAAAGCGGGTGCTGAATACTATTATTTTGACGGTAGTAAACTGATCCTCCAGTAATTGGGTTCGAGAAAGGAAGACCGTTTAAGTCAACTGAACGTGGTGTAAAGAAAATGTGACCGAATACAGAAGAACCTGAACCGAAAGATCCATTACCTGTTGACGCTGCAACTGGTGGCGACTTGAATCGTGTTCTTGAATAGTTCATCGTACCACTAACAGTAAAATTGTTAGATAGTTGTGCACGTCCACCAACAGACATGTTGTTTCTTAAAAGTTTGTTACCAGGAGTAAATCCTTCGTCTTCTAAGTGACCAAATGAAACGTTGTAAGATACTTTACCGTCTGCTGAAGAACCCCCAGCCTGAAGTGATGTATTAGCAACTGTTCCTGTTTGGAAGAAATTTTCTAAGTTATCGTAAGGCTTCCATGCGTAACGAGCTCCCTGTAATTCTGGGAATGCTGCTGGGATTCCAGTAGCTGAAGATGCTGTAGAATACGGGTGAAGGATTGTTCCATCGTCTGTATTTAAGCCATAAGCAGAAGGGAAGTTAGATGCGTTACCCCATCCTGTTGAACCTTCTTTTCTGAAAGAAGGACCCCAGTTTGAGAAGAACCAACCAAACTTTTGATCAAATCCGTTACCATACTGATTTTGAAAATCGGGCATAGAAGCGATTTCGTTCATGAAATATGACTGAGTAACAGTGATTTCATTTTTCTTACGAGTTGCACCAGCAGCACCAGCTTTCGTTGTAATTAAGATTACTCCGTTTTTACCAGCCTCACCATAAAGTGTAGCAGCTGAAAGACCTTTAAGAACCTGAACATCAGCAATAGAGTTAGGGTCTAGATCTAAGAAACGGCTCGATCCATTGTTACCATCTACGAAGTCACCACTTGCATTAGTATCCGATGCGAATGGTACACCGTCAACGATAAATAAAGGTTGGTTATTCTGGCTGAATGATTGGTAACCACGAATTACGATACTGGTACCTGAACCTGAAACACCACTTTGAGAAGTAATGTTCACCCCAGAAGCTTTACCTCTAAGGATACGTCCAACGTCACCTTCAGTTCTTTGCTCTAGTTGTTCTTCACCTACTGAAGATACCGCGTAACCAAGCGCTTGTTTCTCACGCTTAATACCTTGAGCGGTAACAACTACTTCTTCTAATGCTTGTGCATCCTCTTCCATCTGCACGTTGTACGTGTCGGCAGCACCAACAGTAACACGAGCTTCTTTCTGACCGATGTAAGTAAATACTAACACCTGACCGTTGGATGCGGAAATCGAATAATTTCCATCAAAGTCTGTTTGAGTACCGTTAGTAGTCCCATCCACAAGGATATTTACCCCAGGAAGAGGTAATCCATCTGAATCAGTAACTGTACCTGAAACCGTCTTTGACTGTGCAAAAGAAACTTGCACAACTAACGCTAAAAGAAGCGTCAAGATTCCATTAAGTTTTGTTTTCATTTTTAAGTTATTTGAATTAGCGAACTGCTAAAATCTAAAAATTATGTTAACATTCCAAGGCGAGCTATATAATATGTACAGATTTCTTTCTTTTTTTAATGAAACACTATTTCTATGGGAGACTTTTTTTTGTTTCGATAATTTTTGGGATGTTCTTTAATGAACAATGAAATATGGTAGTCATTAAATTTTCGTTCTGGTCACGGTCCTTGTTCTAGAAGAATGCCTTCTTGTTGGGAAATGCCGTGATGATTCCATGTACTATAATAATTGTAGAAAAGGTATAATTCTTAGGTAGATTAATTATAAGTACGGCGTAGGTTTTAAAACCTGCTTTATTGTGTTAAATCCATTTAATTTCAAAAAACTTTTGCTTCGATTTGATTTTCAATAATTAATGAATACATTTGCAGCCCTAAAAATTAGGAGTAAACTAGAAGAATGCCAACAATTTCACAATTAGTAAGAAAAGGTAGACACTCGATTGCCAAGAAGAGCAAATCGGCTGCTTTGGATTCTTGTCCCCAACGTAGAGGTGTGTGTACACGTGTGTACACTACCACGCCAAAGAAACCTAACTCAGCAATGAGAAAGGTGGCTAGGGTAAGATTAACCAACGGAAAAGAGGTTAACGCGTACATTCCAGGAGAGGGGCACAATCTCCAAGAGCACTCGATAGTATTGGTACGAGGTGGACGTGTTAAGGACTTACCTGGAGTTCGTTATCACATTGTTAGAGGAGCCCTTGACACCGCAGGTGTACAGGGTCGTACACAACGACGTTCAAAATACGGCGCAAAGCGTCCTAAAAAGTAGATCTGAAAAGACGCAAGTACGATGAGAAAAAGACAAGCAAAAAAACGTCCGATCCTTCCAGATCCTAAATTTGGAGATCAATTAGTTACACGTTTCGTAAATATGATGATGTGGGATGGTAAGAAATCAGTTGCCTTCCGCATTTTTTATGATGCAATCGATATTGTAGATCAGAAAAAAACTGATGAAGAGAAATCAGCACTAGAACTTTGGAAAGATGCCTTATCTAATGTGATGCCTCACGTAGAAGTACGTAGTCGTCGTGTTGGTGGAGCTACTTTTCAAATTCCTATGCCTATCCGTCCTGATCGCAAAATTTCTACTGCTATGAAGTGGTTGATTAGTTATGCAAGAAAGCGTAACGAGAAGTCAATGGCTCAAAAATTAGCTTCTGAAATTCTTGCCGCTGCCAAAGAAGAAGGTGCTGCAGTTAAGAAGCGTATGGATACCCATAAAATGGCTGAGGCTAACAAAGCGTTCTCACACTTTAGATTCTAATCAGACATGGCAAGAGATTTAAAATTCACTAGAAACATTGGTATTGCTGCTCACATTGATGCAGGTAAAACAACTACCACTGAACGTATATTATTTTATACAGGAGTAAGCCACAAGATTGGTGAAGTTCACGATGGTGCTGCTACCATGGACTGGATGGAGCAAGAGCAGGAGAGAGGTA
>CAJXTX010000049.1 GCA_913060705.1 uncultured Bacteroidota bacterium
AGGCTTTAGACATGGCTGCCCAGCGCTTCATTTTTCGCGCTTTTCTAAACTCAAAAGCTCTTCCCATAGGGTTAAAAATTAGAGCGTAAAAATAGCGAATTTCATCTAAGACAATACCTCTAGATGGTGGTCTATAACATCGCTTACATGAAACTGCAGATGTTTGGGTAGTTTGTTGGTTTTGGGGAGTACCGCTAAGTAGCGTATATCATTTGTGGTATACACTCTTTTGTATACGGGATGATGGTTTCCAAATTTGGCTACTAGAGCTTTGATGAGGTCTTCATGCAATACCAGGTCACTGCTTCCTAAATGAACGATTCCATTCTTATTTCTATTGATACAATAGTGTAATTGTTGTGTGAGTTTGTCTGCATAAGTGACATTCAATGAAAGGTTCGGAAACACCTCAATGGCTTGCTTCTCATGAATCCAATATTTCATCTCGTTCATCCGCGGTGAACCATTGCCAAACACCATTGGTATACGGGCAATCATCCACTGCTCTTTGGGTAAACGCATTACTGCATTTTCGATGTGGATTTGATAACGGCCGTATGTGCTTTCGGATAGTGTCTTGTCGTTCTCATACGAGGGGTACTTTGAATAGGCATCGAACACATTGGCTGAACTCAGCGCTATGATTTTTATAGGGCGCTGCTCTAGGTATTCGCAAAGGTGCTGGTGTACGATCTTGAGGATTTCTTTATCTCCGCGCATTGAAGAGATCACCACATCAGGCTTCAGCTGGACTAGAAGGTCGATAAGATCGTCGCTTTCTGCGTCGTAACGATAATACCTGTTATTGGCTTTGAAGGTGGTCGAACTGCAATAGGTGCCATAAGTGTCGTAGAACGCACTTAATTCTCTATAGAGATGGCTTCCAATAAAGCCACTACCACCAAGAATTAAAATGCGCTTTTTTGATGGCATACAATCAACTCAAAAACGGGAGTTTAACAAGCGTAGCTTTTAATGTTTTTGCTCTGACCTCAACGGTAATCTCATTGCCAATCTGAGCTTCTTCTACATTGATGTATCCCAAGCCAATGCCATATCCTAAGCTTGGCGATACCGTTCCTGAGGTGACATACCCTATAGGTGCATCTTGCGTATTTTTCAAGATGTACCCGTTGCGAGGAACTCCTTTTTCAAGCATTTTAAAGGCTACCAGTTTCTTTTGGAGACCTTCTTCTTTTCGTTTTAGGAGTGCATCACTTCCGATAAAGGGCGTATTGAATTTGGTCACCCATCCCAGTCCCGCTTCAAGACCGTTGGTGGTTTCGTCTATATCGTTTCCGTAAAGGCAATACCCCATTTCAAGCCTTAAAGTGTCTCTTGCGGCAAGACCGATGGGAGGAATTTCTTTCGAGCGGATCAAATCCCAAAGTACTGGCGCATCTTCATTGGCGCAATACAATTCAAAGCCCCCTGCACCGGTATATCCCGTTGCTGAAATCAAAACCGATGAAATCGGACCAAAGGGAGCTTCTACGAAGTGATAAAAAGGGATCTCGTCAAGTTGTACTGCAGTGAATTCTTGAAGTAATGAAGAAGCCTCTGGCCCTTGCACCGCTAGAAGTGAGATCGTATCTGATAGGTTCCTAAGTTCAGCTCCAATGGATGTGTTGGCTGCCTGTACGTGAGCAAAATCTTTTTCGATGTTGGCCGCATTGACAACCATTAAGTAATCGTTCTCGGCTTTCATGTAAACAATAAGGTCGTCTACTACGGTTCCCTCAGGGGTGGGCATGTAGTTGTACTGTGCTTTTCCGGGTACCAGTTTACTAATATCGTTGCTGCACAAGCGATCTAGAAGTGTTTTTGCCTCAGGACCTTTCACGCTAAATTCACCCATATGTGAGACGTCAAATACGCCACATCTGTTGCGTACCTGATGATGTTCTTCGTTAATTCCGGTATAAGAAACGGGCATCTCAAAACCGGCAAAAGGAATCATCTTTGCTTTTTCTTCAAGGTGCTTTTCGTGTAAGGCTACGTTTTTCATCTTCTACTTTTCTACAAAAATAAAAAGAAGAAACCCCTTAATAATTTAAGAGTAGCGATTTAAGTTCTTGATAGTTTGAAAGCGCCCCTTTTTCTCGATTCTTTTCACGTAAAGCGGTAATTGCTTCAGGCTCTTCGATCTTTATTTCTAGAGCCTTTTCAACGGCGGCAGCAAATTTAATAGGGTGAGCAGTTTCAAGAAAAATTCCAAGCTCTCTTGTAGGGTCAAGCTTTTCGTTCTCTAAGCCTAAAAAGGCGATCGCTCCGTGCGGCTCAGCGGTGTAGTGATACGCTTTGTAAATGTGCTGGATAGCCTCAATCGTTTGCGTGTCATCAAAGCTGCAGGCGTGTATGAAATGCTTAAGCTCTTTATCTTCAAACAACTCCTGTATGCGCACAAAATTAGAGGGGTCGCTCACATCCATGGCGTTCGAAAGGGTAGGGACGGTAGGTTGAGGATGATATCCTTGACCATCGAGATAGCGCACCACTGTGTCATTGGTATTAGTAGCCGTTACGAAGCGCTTAAACGGTATACCCATTTTATAGGCGAGCATTCCTGCACAGCTGTTTCCAAAGTTTCCTGACGGAACTGAGAGAATAAGATCTCGCTTTTCTCCGGCTTCTCGAAGGCTGTGAAAGGTTTTTAAATAATAAAGCATCTGTGGGAGCCAACGTGCCACGTTAATGCTATTGGCAGAGGTTAGATCGATCTGACTCTTAAGTTCGGTATCAACAAATGCTTGCTTTACTAGGCGTTGGCAGTCGTCAAAAGTTCCCTGTACTGCTATCGCCTTTATATTTTGGTGAAAGGTCGTCATCTGCAGCTCTTGTACGTCGCTGATTTTTTGATCGGGGTAAAGTATAACCACATCGACATTTTCTACCCCTAGAAATCCGCTCGCAACTGCTCCTCCAGTGTCTCCAGAGGTTGCTACTAATACTACAGTTTTCTTCGTTTTTTGATCCTTTTTATGAAACAGTCCCAAGCATTCTGCCATAAAGCGAGCGCCAATATCCTTAAATGCGAGGGTAGGACCATGAAACAATTCTAGAGACAGGTAATCACCAACGGGAACTAACGGGAGGTCAAAGTGTACAGTCTTTTGAATAATCGTCTTAAGCTCTTCAGGACTCATGTCTTCAGAGACGAAGGGATAAAGGGCTTCAAAACTCAGGCTTTCAAAACTTCTATGACTATCAGGGTCTAGATGTGAAGGATCAATTTTTGGAAGCTGTTCAGGAAAATACAAGGAACGATCCGGAGCAAGCCCTTCTATAACGGCCTCGCGAAAAGATACTTTGTGGTCAGGATT
Organism: uncultured Bacteroidota bacterium; assembly: GCA_913060705.1. Classification (GTDB taxonomy): domain Bacteria; phylum Bacteroidota; class Bacteroidia; order Flavobacteriales; family Flavobacteriaceae; genus UBA3478. Next base: position 3,324 of record CAJXTX010000049.1, read on the forward strand.
TGAGAGACTATAAAATTTCATGTGCTCCTTGTTGGTGAATTTGTCCAGAATAGATCTTGAATTCTTGAGCTTGATTCTTGGATAAAAAGACGTTGAACTGATCTGCAACCTCTTTTGCTTTTTGAAATCCTTCGCACAGCGCAAAGACAGAAGGTCCAGATCCTGAGATACCGAAGGTAAATGCTCCGTGCCCTAATGCGACCTCCTTAAGGGCGTCAAAATGTGGAATGCTTGATCTTCTGACAGGCTCAGCCACATAATCGACCGCACAGTGCGTCATAAGATCAAGGTTATTCGTTATTAATCCAGCTGTAAATCCGGCTAAAGAACTCCATTGGCTTACGGCTGTTTTTAGGGGAATTTCTTGAGGCAAGCTGTTTCTGGAATCTGAGGTTTTAATTTCTATGTGTTGATGCGCCACCACGTAATAAAGGTCTAAATCAGTGTCTAAGTGTACGACGCGATGGTCGTCTTGAGAGACAATGAGGCAAAATTTTCCGAATAATGCCGGTGCGATGTTGTCAGCATGGCGCGCTCCACTAGCGATCTGTTCACCGTCTAAAGCAGCTTCTAGGAGTTGTGCTTCAGAGAACGTCGTTTCTAGCAATGCCTGAACACCTGTAACGGCACCAACAGCGCTTGCAGCACTGCTTCCAATGCCACTGCCAGGCTTGATGCGTTTATCAATGCTAATTTCAATCCCGATAGAAGGGTCGCCGTGTTTTTCTAAAAGAGAAGCTGCAGCCGCGCAGGCAATATTATTTTCAGGTGCGCTAGGAGTGGGGTATCCGGTCAACTCACCAAGATGAACCCCTGGTTGGCTTACGCGTTTAAATACCATAATGTCGTACGCGTCTGATAGGCAAAAGCCTAGGGCGTCAAAGCCAACGTTTAAGTTGGATACAGAGGCTGGGCACCATACAGTACATTGGTCTTTCATAGCCTAACGGTAATTGCTTGCTCTGATGATATCTCCAAAAATTCCAGAAGCTGTTACATCTGCCCCTGCACCAGCACCCTTGATAACCATGGGCTGTTTTTGATAGCGATCGGTGTACAGGATCAGAATATTGTCGCTTCCGCTTAAGGTGTAGTAGTCCGAAGTAGAATCTACGCCTTGTAAACCTACTTTAGCTTCTACACTATGGTCGCTCAAAACCTTTAGCTCAGCGACAAATTTCAATTTCTTTTGTTGTGCATGCGCTTCTTCATAGAGGGACTTAAAATGTGCTTCATTGGCCTCTAATAGCTGTAAGAAAGCAGAAACATCAGCGGTCTCTAAGGCACCTTCAGGGAGAAAGGCTTCGGTTGCTATATCCTCTAGTTCTAAGGCGTATCCGCTTTCACGAGCTAATATGAGTAATTTACGTTTCACGTCGAGTCCACTCAAATCGATACGCGGATCGGGTTCAGTGTATCCCCCTTCCATAGCCGCTTCAACAACGGATTTAAAAGAATTTCGGCCATCATAGGTGTCGAATATGAAGTTAAGACTTCCTGAAAGCACAGCTACAATTGAGCGGATACTATCGCCGGAATCAATGAGATTCTTAAGGGTATCGATTATGGGTAATCCTGCTCCCACATTGGTCTCGTAATAGAAGGGAACTTTTTGGTCAATACTGACACGCTGTAACGCTTGGTAATTGCTGAGTGTTGAAGAGCAGGCAATTTTATTGCAGGTGACAACTCCGATTCCGTTTTTCAACAACTCCATATAACAGGCAGAAACATCGTGACTAGCGGTATTGTCAATCAGAATACTATTGCGAAGGTTGAGTGACTTAATGCGTGCAATGAGTGCGGATAGGTCTGCAGGTTCTCCTTCTTCAAGATGATGCTTCCACTTGCCGATCTCATGTCCTTGCTCATTAAAGGCCATCTTCTTAGAGTTACTAATACCTACTACCCGAGCATCAATAGAAAGTTTGTCGAGTAAATGCTGATGTTGTAAATCAAGTATATTGAGCAGTCTAGAACCTACGGTACCTACTCCGACTACAAACAGATTGATCTGCTTGCGTTGTTTTTCAAAAAACCGCTCGTGGATTGTATTTAATGCCTTTTTTACATTGATTTCATCGATAACGAAAGAAATGTTTCGTTCAGATGACCCCTGGGCGATGGCTACAATGTTGATGTGATTCGCTCCAAGGCTGCTAAAGAGCTTTCCACTTACACCGGTATGACTCTTCATGTTTTCACCAACAAGGGCCACGATGCTCAATTGAGATTCGATACGAAAGGGTTTCATTCGACCTGTACGAATCTCCGTTTCAAAGCGTTCGCTCAAGGCGTGCTGAGCCGTATCCGCATCTCCTGAATCTATGGCCACGCAAAGCGAATATTCTGAAGAAGCTTGAGTGATCAAGATGATATTAATGTTGTGCTGAGAAAATGTTTCGAAGAACCTTGTGGTAAATCCTCTTTGGCCGATAAGATCTGCACCTTCAGCAGTGATAAGAGAGATATTATTGAGATGGCTAATCCCAATTACCGTCTCTTTGTTTGAGATGAGGTCGCTCGAGGTGATCAGCGATCCTTGTGCAGACGGATCAAAGGTGTTCTTAACCTTTAATGGAATTTTCTTCTCGAATGCCGGCTGTACAGAGGGGGCATAAAGTACTTTGGCTCCGAAATGAGAAAGTTCAAGGGCCTCTTCGTATGAAAGCGTTTCAACGGGTTTCGCTTGACGCACAAAACGAGGATCTGCTGTGTAAATCCCACTCACATCGGTATAGATGTACAATTCGTCAGCCGAGACACCATTGGCAATCAGGGCAGCGCTGAAATCGGAGCCTCCTCTGCCAAGTGTGGTAAGAGCGCCCTCTGGAGTTCGGGCCATAAAACCAGGCATCACGACAACGCCATTTATCTCCTTAAGTTTTTGCAAGGCGCTATAGGTGGCAGCATAATCGACTTTGACTCTGCGGCCCTCGTGCATTGCCGTTATAAATTGACTGCTATCCTCTAAGCGGTTGGCCGTTCCTAAGGCGTTTAAATAGCCACTAATAACGGTAGAAGACAGTGCTTCTCCGGTTACCAGAATCTCAGCAGAAACGGCATCAGAGGTCTTAGTTTCTTCAAATAGTGACTTTGCACACTCTGAAAGCCTTAAAAGAATTTGCCTTACTGCAGCTCGGGTTGAGGCATCGGCCTCCCAAAAAGATAGGTTCTCTTCTGTTCGCGCTGTGATTTGATCTATGCTCGTGGTGTAGGTTGCCTTTTTGGCAAGCGCTTCGTCAATTATTTGCTGTAAGAGGTCGGTCACCCCGCCGAAAGCCGAAACGACAACGATTAGGGGATGTTGTGTAGCGTGAGAAGCTACGATAGAAGCCATTTGTTTAAGGGCCTCAGGATTTTTAACCGAGGTCCCTCCGAACTTAACAACGATCATGGGCTAGATTGTAATTTCGATTTAAGCGGCAAAAATTACTTTAAAAAGTAAAGAGCGCCCAAGAATGA
>CAJXTX010000050.1 GCA_913060705.1 uncultured Bacteroidota bacterium
TAGTTAGGATTCATAACTTTGCAATTTAGACCTTTTTCTAAATTGTCGTGGGTTCAATAAAGTTCATTTTAGCATTTGCTACGATCGCTGTATCAGTGAGTTGGGGATTCGCTCAAGGCGACATACCCACCGCACGACCTATTATTAAGGGGGCTGAACCAAATAAAGGGGTCCAAAAAGCGAACTCGGGCACACTGCTCAAAATGCCCTCAATACTTAGCGACCAACTGATTAAAGACCCTACTGGTCCTGACATGCTTCAGCAAAAAACGCTTAAATCAGCTGGATTTGACCTAGTGATTGACCCGAAGATTGCTCAGACTGAAAAGGCAGATTCAAACCGCATTACAGGGGATGTTTATTTGGGTGATGTGACGACCCATTCTAATGTGATTGGCATTGCGATGCGCGATCATGGAGAGATTGACGGAGACCGCATCTTAATTCTGGTCAATGATCAGGTTGTTGAATACAACGCCTTATTGAGCGGGCGCTTTAAGCAACTTGAAGTGCCTCTTAAAGAAGGCTTTAATACCGTAGAGTTCAAAGCCTTGAATCAAGGATATGTAGGACTCAACACCGCACAGGTACTTGCCGTAGACGAAGAAGGCAAAGTGATTCACAACAACAACTGGATGCTCTCAACAGGAGCTACAGCCAAAATTGTGATTGTCAAGAAACCTGACCTTCCAAATCAATAGCGCTTACCGGGCTGATAGGTTACTATGGCGCGTTTCAGCACATCTTCTCTGTAATAAGGAACCTCTTTAAACAAACCTTCGGCATAGAGCTCGACCTGATCATCAAAGTGTCTCGATTTGGGATCGCCACTCTGACCTCCTGCGAGAAGTGACTTCGCTCTGACCTTTTCACCAAATTCTACCACAGCCACAAAACTATTCCCTCTCGTACCGTAAATTTTCTTGGTGTTGTTTGAATAACGCGCACCATAGGCCGCCAAAGCACCCCATCTTCCGCTGGCATGCCCTATTCCAACACTAGGAAGGCTATCATTAAAGGCTTGTCGTATAGCCCCATCAATACGCTGATAACGATTTACCTCGGCCCATTCGATTTGAGAGGTGCCAAAGTCTTCTTGAAGCTGGGCGACCACGGTATTAAACACTTCTAAACGAATACCCCCTAAATCTTGATCTGAACCCCAATAAGTAATGAGCTCCATTGGACTGAATCCCTGAGGTCTGGGCGCTCTTTGATAAAGCTCGGTGGCATAATAATGCGCCAATGTCATTGCCTTGCTTGTTTTAGACGTACGGTAATCCCAGGTTCGAAGTAGTTCAATCTCTTCAGAAATTTGAGGTTGAGGAGATCGATCATAGGCATTGACCAAACCAGGAAGTAGCGCTTCAAAGGCAGGGAGGTGCGTATCGTATGCCAGCTCAATCAATGACTCTAGGGTGTGCCTATTGGGCTGCTGCAATAGAGTTAATGCATGAACCCCTCTAAAATTCTCTGGGGCAGTACTCATATAATAGGGATAATCCTCTGGTTTAGGACTCTCTGGTCCTGCTGCCGTAAAAGGCGTTGAATTGCAATTTTGTAACCAATTCGTGGCCGGATTAAGCAGTGTAATATGTTCTGACACCTCGTGTAAACCCTTCCAGTCGGTAGCAGGATCAGAGCCATCAACCGGTTTCGAAAAATCAAATCGCGTATCGCGTTTGGGGATAAAATTTCCATGCCAATAAGCAATATTTTGATCGGCATCAGCGTAAACGGTATTGTTCGATGAATTGGTCTTTATATCCATCATCGCCCGAAACCCTTCGTAGTTCGATTGCTTCGTTCTCGTAAACGATTGCTCTAACGCTTTAGCCGGACTCCACATCATTGCCGTTGCCGTAAGTTGGCCTTCGATCTCGTGTGTGATAGGTCCATGATGTGTGCGATAGAGGGTCATAGTTCTTTCTTGCGGGCCTTGATCTGTTCTTATCGTAAAGGATTGTTTTAAGGAGTCAATGGGTCTCCACTCATTGCCGTAGAGGTATTCTTTTCCGGTCTGAGTGTTTCTCGTCGTTTCAATGTATTCATCAATTACATCCGTATAAGTTGACGTGTGCATCCATCCGGTTTTTTCATTGAAGCCTTGATAGATAAAAAACTGGCCCCAGGTTACCGCCCCGTAAGCATTCAGCCCTTCTTCGCTCACCACGTGCATTTCTCCTCTAAAGAAGAAAGAGGTATGCGGATTTATGAGCAGCATAGCGTTTCCTGATGCCGTCATCGATCCATTCAGAGCGATACCGTTCGATCCAGCAGGTTCATCATAAAGCGAAAGCAGCTCTTGCTCTTGGATTTGCGTCTCGACCTGAGCAACCGCCTTCTGAACTTCACCTTCGTACATGGCTTTGATCTTTGCCGTTGAGATGCGTTCGATATCTCCACCTATGCTTCCTTCACTAAAATAAAAAGGCATCCATGGCTCAAAATGTGTTAGCAAACGAGGTTCAACTTCTGGATGGGTATGTAGATAGTAGTTGATTCCATCCGCAAAGGCATCACACAATTCGCGCAGCCACTTTGGGCTATTCTCATAGGCCTCTTCAGCTTCTTCTTGGGTCATAAAAAGGCGTGCACGAACATCACTATAAAGCGCCGACTCGCCTTCAACCTCAGCCAAGCGTCCAATCGCCCAGATGTAATTTTGCTCTACTCGATTGAAATCGTCCTCGCATTGTGCATACAACATTCCAAAGACGGCATCTGCATCTGTTTTTGCATAAACATGAGGAACCCCAAAGTCGTCTCGAATAATTTCTACGCGTTCAGCGATCGCTTCAAGTCGATCTACCTCAGCGTTACTCGAACAACTCAACACTATAAAAGCGCCAACAAAAAAGATGCACAAAAGAGAAAACCTTCGCATGGATAAAATTTTTCAAAAAGGTAACAAAATCAACTGAAGATAAATCGCCACACTGCATGCTAAAAGTAAGGGGCAGGGTATCTTTGTGTCATGTCAAGCCCCAAATCAAGTCTCAAAAAGGCCTTTAAAACCATCATCATTCCTCGAATTAGGGTCGTGATTATAGGATTATTACTCATTGTTGTGAGTAAAAGCGCCTCCTTTGTCGCACCTATGGCGATGCGCCGTTTCATCGACGAGCTCATTCCCAATCAAGACTTAACAGGCATCAAGAATCTGGTTGTACTTGTTTTGGTAGCCTTGGTCATTCAGGCCGTTACCAGCTTCATGCTCACAAAGCTCGTGAGCGTACAGGCACAATACCTTATCACCGAACTTCGGGCAGAAGTACAACGAAAAGTCTTATCGCTACCCGTGCGTTTCTTCGACAACACCCAAAGTGGAGCACTGGTTTCACGGGTAATGAAAGACGTTGAAGGAGTAAAAAGTTTGGTAGGCACAGGGCTAGTGCAATTGATCGGCGGATTATTCACCGCGGTGGTCGCCTTCGTTTTGCTGATTCGAATTAGCCCCCCTTTAACGCTTTTCAGTTTAGCCCCTTTGGCGCTTTTTGCAGTGGTTGCTATTAAGGCTTTTTCGGTGGTTCGTCCTGTTTTCAGGGAGCGAGGAAAGATTGAGGCTGAGGTAAAGGGGCGTTTAACCGAAACTTTGGCAGGAATTCGCATCGTAAAGGGATTTCATGCAGAAAAAAGTGAAGAGGCAAGTTTCAACAAAGGGATACATCGCCTGTTTGACAACATCAAAAAGTCAATGATATACATGGCATTAGTAAGTTCGAGTTCGATACTACTTGCCGGTATTGCTACAACCGTGATCACAGGGATAGGGGGCTATTACATCATTAACGACCAATTAACGCTTGGCGCCTTTCTTCAGTTCACCTTCTTACTTGGACTGTTGATTAGCCCTATTTTTCAACTGACGAGTGTAGGAACCGAAATCACAGATGCACTAGCAGGACTTGACCGCACTGAAGAGTTACTCGCCGAAACGTCTGAATACGATACTTCCGGCAAACAAAGCTTCAATGAAGCACTTGAGGAGTTGCGCTTTGAAAAGGTAAGCTACGCCTATGAAGAAGGACAGTTTGTTCTAAATGACATCGATTTAGAGGTGAAACGGGGCGAAGTTGTGGCTTTGGTCGGAACCTCTGGAGCCGGAAAGTCAACCCTGGCAAGTATCGCTGCTAGTTATTTAACTCCCACCAAAGGAGCACTCTGGGTGAATGGCAAGCCCATGTCTGATTTATCACTCTCAGACTACCGCTCTAAACTTGGGGTGGTACTTCAAGACGACTTTCTTTTCGATGGAACACTCAAAGAGAACCTTCTTTTTGTAAAGCCTGAGGCCTCAGACGATGAACTTGAGAACGCACTAAAGTCGGCCCATGTCAAAGAATTTGTTGATCGCTTTGAAAACGGAATTGAAACCGTCATCGGAGAGCGAGGTGTGAAGCTTTCAGGGGGGCAACGGCAACGGGTAGCTATCGCACGAGCGCTTTTAGCAAATCCTGAATTACTCCTTTTGGACGAAGCCACTTCTAGCCTAGACACCGAAAGCGAGGCCCTTATTCAGCAAAGTCTGGCCACGTTGACCAAGGGCAGAGCGACAATTGTTATTGCGCACCGTTTAAGTACAATCCGAAATGCCGATAAAATTATCGTCTTAGAGAAAGGAAGAATTGTGGAACAAGGCACGCATGAAGCGCTATTTGAGCAGAAAGGGCGCTACTTTGATCTCTACACCCGTCAAGCCAAAATCTAACTCTCTGGAGCGACGGTGACCTTTAGGCCGTCTAAGACCTCGGTAATCGGAATCTGACAACCCAATCGACTGTTTTCTTTTACATGAAAAGCCTCAGAGAGCATTGCCTCTTCTTCGTCTGACGCCTCATCGAGAGCGTGCTCGGATTCAACATAACATTGACAAGAGGCACACATAGCCATACCTCCGCAGATACCCACCGTACCCTCTGCCTCAATCTCATACGATCGAATGACCTCCATCAGATTCATATTCATATCAGTGGGTGCTTCTACAGTATGCAACTCACCTCGACGATCGGTAATATGAAGTGTAACATCGCTCATGGTTAATCGAGCGTTTTGACTACCGCCTTGGGCGCCTCTTTTTTACTGCCATCAAAACCACTCACACCGCCTACGGTGGTGTATTTCATTACGTATTTTTTGTCCGGATGTATGCGTTGATAGGCGCTTTGGCACATGAGCGTAGCCTCGTGAAAACCGCACAAGATGAGCTTTAGTTTTCCGGGATAGGTATTCACATCTCCAATGGCATATACCCCAGGAATATTGGTCTGGTAATCAAGAGTATTATCTACCTTGATAGCGTTTTTTTCTATTTCAAGCCCCCAGTCAGAAAGTGGCCCAAGTTTAGGAGAAAGACCAAAAAGAGGAATAAAAGCGTCACAGTCAATTTCAGTACTAAGACCGGTTTGAACATTTTCAAGGCTAATAGCCTCTAGCCGATCACCACCCTTAATAGCATTGACCTCAGCGGGGGTATATACCTTGATTTTGCCCTTCTTTTTGAGTTCAATTACCTTTTCAACCGAGTCTAGCGCTCCTCTAAATTCATTTCTGCGATGCACAAGATGAACTTCGCTTGCGATTTCGGCTAAAAAAATAGACCAATCAAGTGCAGAATCTCCTCCACCTGCAATCACTACGCGCTTATCTCTATATTGCTCAGGCTCCTTTACGAGGTAAGCCACTCCTTTATCTTCAAATTTTTCTATTCCAGGGATCTCTGGTTTTCGGGGTTCGAAACTCCCAAGACCACCCGCAATAGCGACCACCTTTGCCTTGTGCTTTGTTCCCTTATTCGTGGTAACAATAAAAAAGTCGTCCTCAGTGCGCTCAATCGTTTCAGCACGCTCTCCCAAGGTGAATCCGGGCTGAAAAGGCTCAATTTGTTTCATGAGGTTATCCACCAAATCACCAGCTAAAACCTCAGGGTAACCCGGAATGTCATAGATCGGTTTTTTGGGATATAGCTCGCTGCATTGCCCTCCAGGCTGACCCAAAGCATCTATGAGGTGGCATTTCAGTTGAAGAAGCCCTGCCTCAAAAACAGTAAACAATCCAGTAGGACCAGCGCCTATAATGAGTATATCTGTGGTAATCATGCTTTTAAATTCACTAAGCGACATTGACCACCTCTTCGATCTGAGGGGCGTGTTTCTTGATGGTCATTTCAACGCCGCTCTTAAGCGTCATTTGATTGACTGAGCAACCCATACAATTTCCTTCTAACCGCACCTTTACAGAGGTGCCGTTATCTATAGAAACCAGCGAAATGTCTCCTCCGTCGTTCTGAAGAAAGGGGCGGATTTCGGCAAGGGCCTCTTCGACTTTGTTTTGTAATTCTTCTGTTGTCATTTATTTAGCGCTAACAGCAGCACATCCTGCCATAGTAGTAATCCGAATCGCTTCTGTAGGCGGAAGCGTTTCGTTCCGTTTAACCAATTCAGCAACCATATTTCGGGCTACTTCTGTGAAGGCGGCTGCAATAGGACTATCCACTTGCAGTGCAGCAGGTCTTCCGACGTCTCCAGCTTCGCGTACACTCTGAACCAGCGGAAGCTCCCCTAAAAGAGGGATACCACTGTCTTCTGCCAGGTGGCGCGCACCCTTCTCTCCAAAAATATAGTATTTATTCTCAGGCAGCTCTGCAGGAGTGAAATAAGACATGTTTTCTATAAGACCCAAAACCGGAACTTGAA
>CAJXTX010000051.1 GCA_913060705.1 uncultured Bacteroidota bacterium
CGACCACCTTCAACTTCATGATCGTCAATTTCGATTACTAAGATGAAGAGAATACTTGTTACCATAGCGGGGCTCTTATTGAGCTTCGCTGCATACAGTCAATCGAGTATTTCGTCTTTTCTAGGGCTACAGGCATCAGACCTACTGTTGGTGTATTCGTCCATCTCAGGGATGCATCCTGCTGAAGTTATTGGTGATGTTGTCGTTCAGCGTGGACATCTCACTATCGAAGACGCCCATTCACTCGATTTTGATCAAGACGGGGTGCTTTTCGTTTACGACCAGTGTCCAAATACCAAATCCTCTGAATGGGTTGACGTACATGGCTGTCCTCAACAACTTTTAAATGCCGAGGCATTTACCGTCCAAACCTATGGACTGAGTTGTGTGGGTAGTGGCGATGGATCGATCCGCATTGAATCAACCGATCATCAGATGGAATTTGATGTGCTCTTGAACGATGCAATCGTGGGCGCTCTGAATCCAGCCAATAATTGGAGTTTTGAACTTACCGGTCAAGCTAGCGGATCGTATACCCTTTGTATCGCACCCTCAGATCCTTCGTACCAAAGTCGCTGCTACGAGGTCAAACTAGACGGGCCAGACCCTATAGAAGTTGAGGCCATAGAGGATCTTATTCGCCGAACACTGCAACTTGAAATGAAAGGGTCCTCATCTTACACCATGATTCATAATGGCAAGAAATCTGAGGTTCAAAATCGCGCACAGATCGCGCTTTCGCCAGGCCTAAATACCATCACCATTGAAGGAGACTTACCCTGCCAAGGCACCTACGCTATGAGCTACTTTGTTTCAGAAGAGGTGCGTATGTATCCAAATCCGACGCAAGGACCACTTACCATCCATGCGGGCGGTACCGACACTGTGCTGACCCTTCGACTCAGAAACAATACCGGACTGGTGCTTCAAGAACGGCTAATTTCTGTTCCGCAAAACAGAGAAATTCCATTGGATTTTTCAGGTTTTTCAGAAGGCCTGTATTTTCTTGAAATACAAGGGGAGACCACACGGGTCACCCAGAAACTGATCCGGCAGTAAAGGGCTTCGTTCATTTTTTTCACTACCTTATCAAATGTTAAAAATGAATGCGGAATGAATCGATCTCTAATCAATAAAACGCTGAGCCTAATTGGGCTTGCATTGATTTGGTCTTGCACTACAAAAGAAAATACAGCACCCATAAATCTTGAAGAGGCAACCGTTGCAGAACTTCAAGAGGGCATGCGCAGCGGCACCTTAAGTGCGCAAACATTGGTCACGTACTACCTCGATCGTATTGCCGCCTACGATGATGCCGTCAATAGCGTCATTGAACTTAATCCAGACGCACTCGGTATCGCTCGTGCTTTAGACGAAGAGCGCGCCTCTGGTCAAGTTAGAGGCCCTTTACACGGTATACCCGTATTGATCAAAGACAATATTGATACTGGTGATCAAATGCTCACTACGGCCGGATCGCTGGCGCTAACCTACGGACCTGCTCCTGATGATGCCTTTGTGGTAAAACGCTTGCGTGAGGCTGGCGCCATCATTTTAGGAAAAACAAACCTTTCAGAATGGGCTAACTTTCGCTCGACGCGATCTTCGAGTGGATGGTCAGGTCGAGGAGGCCAAACCCGTAACCCCTATGTATTAGATCGCAGCCCTTGTGGATCAAGTTCAGGCTCAGGAGCCGCCGTGTCGGCGAACTTTGCCGCGCTAGCTATTGGAACAGAAACCAATGGCTCTGTAGTCTGCCCCTCTTCAACCAATGGGGTGGTAGGAATCAAACCCACTGTTGGTTTAGTCAGTCGCGACGGTATCATCCCCATCTCGGAAACACAAGATACAGCGGGCCCTATGGCCCGAACGGTAGCTGATGCAGCGGTATTGTTGGGCGCTATGGCCGGAGTTGATCCTAATGACAAGGCCACTGCAGATGCACAGCTTCATGCCGATTATACCCAGTTTTTAGACGATAGCGCATTAGAAGGAAAACGCATCGGGATTCTAAAAGGCACCTTCGGAAACCATGAAAAAGTAGACCTCATTTTAGAGGAAGTCGTCCGCACACTTGAAGCGCAGGGTGCCACCGTGATCCGCGACATTGAACTTCCAGAAAGATCGGCGATAGGTCGCGCTTCGTACACCTTGATGCTTTACGAATACAAAGACGGATTGAACACTTATTTTAACTCACGGCCCAACAGCCCGATAAGGACTATCGAAGACCTCATTGCCTTCAATGAAGAAAACGCCGCCGAAGAGATGCCCTTTTTCGGTCAAGAACATTTAGAGCGTGCTGCAGCAATGGGTTCGCTAGAAGAGCAAGAATACCTTGAGGCCTTTGAGGCCGTAACTTCGAATTCAAGAGCTGCGATTGATAATGCCCTTGCTTCACATGAACTCGATGCCATTATGGGAGTAACCGGAGGACCCGCTTGGACTATCGATGTGGTCAACGGAGATCATTTCGGAATGGGAAGTTCGAGTCCAGCAGCACAATCCGGATATCCGAATATTACCGTTCCTGCAGGCTTTGTAGGAGAATTACCAGTAGGCGTAAGTTTTTTCGCTTCTCGCTACCAAGAACCCACACTCATAGGAATCGCCTATGATTTTGAGCAGGCCACAAAAGTGCGCCGTGCTCCTCAATTTATTCAAACACTCCCCACAGAATGAGACCTACCTTAGAACCCATTGAACATCGCTCATACCTAGTCAACGGATCACTTGTTGAATGGGACGGAGCCACCCAAGATGTTTTTTCAACCTTAAATGGTGCTGCAACAGGCTACGCCAAAACCCGATTAGGTTCTATACCAGATCTCGGCGAAAAAGAAGCCCTAGATGCCTTGGATGCGGCTCTAGAGGCATACGATCACGGAAAAGGTGCATGGCCCACCATGAAAGTGAAAGACCGAATGGCCTGCATGCTACAGTTTGTAGAGCGGATGAAAACCAAACGCGAAGAGGTGGTGCAACTACTGATGTGGGAAATCATCAAGAACAAGGCGGATGCTTACAAAGAATTCGACCGAACAGTAGATTATATCTACGACACCATTGAAGCGTATAAAGACCTCGATCGTGCTGCGGGTCAATTTCAAAAAAACTCGGGGGTATACGCCCACGTAAGAAGGGCCCCGCTCGGGGTGGTACTCTGTTTAGGGCCTTATAATTACCCTTTGAATGAGACCTTCAGTCTGCTCATCCCGGCAATTATCATGGGGAATACAACACTGTTTAAACCAGCAAAGCACGGCGTGCTCCTCATCACTCCGCTTTTAGAAGCCTTTCAAGAGAGCTTTCCGAAGGGGGTCGTAAACATTCTATTCGGGCGCGGAAGATCAATCGCCTCGCCCATCATGAAAACAGGAAAAGTAGATGCCCTGGCCATTATTGGACATAGTAGCTCTGCAAATGCGCTTCAAGAACTACATCCCAAAAGCAATCGCTTGCGGACCGTTTATGGCCTTGAGGCCAAAAACCCAGGAATCATTTTACCCGATGCAGACCTCGATCTTACGGTAAGCGAATGTATCTCTGGAACCCTTAGCTATAACGGCCAACGGTGTACCGCACTCAAAATACTCTACGTTCACGAAAAGATCAGGGCGCGTTTTTTAGAATCCTTCTGTGCTGCAGTCGATGCTCTAGGGTTTGGAGAGCCTTGGGACGAAAACGCTTGGCTGACTCCGCTCCCTGAGCCAAACAAGGTGGATTACATTCAAGAGTTGATTGACGACGCGCTCGAAAAAGGGGCACAAATCATGAACAAAAAAGGAGGGCAACGTTTTGACAACTTTATTTGGCCCGCGGTATTGTATCCCGTGACTCAAGAAATGCGCGTGTACCAAGAAGAGCAATTTGGCCCTGTGATTCCGGTCATTTCTTTTGAAGATCTTGACACCCCGCTAAACGACATGGCCACCTCTGATTACGGACAACAGGTGAGTGTTTTCGGTCGCGACCCGAATCAGCTGGCGCACCTCATCGATGTACTGGTGAATCTCGTGTGTCGTGTGAACCTGAACTCGGCCTGCCAACGTGGGCCGGATATATATCCGTTTACTGGGCGCAAAGACTCAGGGCAAGCCACCCTTAGTGTGCACGATGCGCTCCGCTCATTTTCGATACGCTCGTTTTTGGCCTTCAAAGAAAATGAGGTTAATAAAGAAACCGTTCGTGATATCTTAGAGGCTGATCAAAGCAACTTTTTAAATACTGATTTTATTTTCTAGCCCATGAAAAAATGGATTCTGGCGCTGCTCATAGCAGCGACGTTCAACCTGTCTGCACAAGAACTGGCCGAAGGGCCCTTTAACCAATTGATCATTCGCGGCGCCATGCTCATCAATGGCAATGGAGCGCCTCCGCTAGGACCGGTAGATGTTGTTGTCGAAGACGATAAAATTGCCGAAGTGCGCGTGGTTGGGTATCCAGGCGTAGAAATCAATGAAAAGCGTAGACCTGCACTGAAACCGGGCGGAAAAGAAATCGATGCCTCAGGCATGTACCTGCTTCCTGGTTTCGTCGATATGCATGGACATATTGGAGGAGTCGCACAGGGCGCAGATTGGGACTACGTTTTCAGCCTTTGGTTGGCACACGGAATCACCACGGTTCGCGAACCCAGCGGAAGAGGACTCGAATGGACCCTTGATCTCAAGAAAAAGGCCGAACGCAATGAAATTATCGCTCCGCGCATCTTTGCCTATACGGGGTTTGGATCGGGCAGTAAAGAAATTACCACGCCAGAGCAAGCGCGCGAATGGGTGCGTGACAATGCCAAAAAAGGAGCAGACGGTATTAAGTTTTTCGGAGCCGCACCAGAGATTATGCAAGCGGCCCTCGAAGAGAATAAACGTTTGGGATTAGGATCTGCCTGCCATCATGCCCAGATGAGCGTTGCCCGCTGGAATGTGCTGCATTCAGCACGCGCAGGACTGACCTCAATGGAACACTGGTACGGACTGCCCGAGGCCTTGTTTGAAGACCGAACGGTTCAAGATTATCCGGCCGATTACAATTACCAAAACGAGCAGCATCGTTTCGAAGAGGCCGGGCGTTTGTGGGAACAAGCCGCAGCCCCCTATTCAGACCATTGGAACGCGGTAATGAACGAATTGCTCGACCTTGACTTTACCCTTGACCCTACCTTTAATATTTACGAGGCCAACCGCGATTTGCATCGCGCGAGAAGAGCCGAGTGGCATGAAGAGTACACCTTACCGTCGTTATGGAGATTCTATCAACCCTCAAAAATCTCTCACGGATCGTACTGGCATGAATGGGGTACTTCTCAGGAGATTAACTGGAGAAAAAATTACCAGCTCTGGATGACCTTTGTCAATGAATATAAAAACAGAGGCGGACGCGTTACTGCGGGATCTGACTCTGGGTTTATCTTTCAGCTATACGGATTCGCTTACATCCGTGAGTTAGAATTGTTGCAAGAGGCCGGATTCCATCCGCTTGAAGTGATCCGCTCTGCTACCCTCAACGGCGCCGAAGCACTTGGCGTAGCCGATCAAATCGGAAGCATCGAAGTGGGCAAGCAAGCGGACATGATTCTTGTCAGTGAGAACCCACTTAAAAACCTCAAGGTGCTGTACGGTACAGGAGCCATTAAACTTACTGAAGACAACGAGGTGGTACGCGCCGGAGGTGTACACTACACCATCAGCAATGGGGTGATCTACGATGCGAAAGGACTACTCGAAAAAGTTAAAAAAATGGTAGCTGATGCCAAGGCAGAAGAAGGCTTCAGCATAAAACAGCCTGGAGTACATTAATGCGGATTCTCATCGTTCCAGACTCCTTTAAAGAAAGCCTGACTGCCACTGAAGTCGCCGAGGCAATCGCTAAGGGATTGGCACCATTTTCTCAGATTACCGAATGCGTGCAGCTGCCGTTTTCAGATGGCGGAGAGGGGGCGCTCGACTTACTCGAACGCCTTTTTGACGGAACGCGTGTTGAAACGCGCACCGTAGATGCCCTCGGACGGCCTATTAAGGCTCCATACTTTCGCTTCAAAGACCGACCTGCCGCATGGATCGAACTCTCACAAGCCTCTGGACTCTGGCAGATTGAACCTGAACTGCGCAACCCTGCCGTAACTTCTACCTACGGCACAGGCATACAAATCAAACACGCTTTAGATGCCGGTTGCACCGATATTTACCTCGGCGTTGGTGGCAGTGCGACCAACGATGCGGGTACGGGCATCCTATCAGCACTTGGGGCCCTGTTCAGCGATCATGAAGGTGAACTTCTTGAACCAGGAGGGCTTGCCCTTCAGCAACTTGCGCATATCGATGTAGAGGCAGTACCACACTTTACACTCAAGATCGCGACCGATGTGGAGCATCCGCTACTCGGGCCTCGTGGAGCCACACATACCTTCGCTCCACAAAAGGGAGCGGATACTACAACCGTAGAGGCACTCGAAAACGCCCTGTCAGAATTTGCTAAAAATGTCCACCAACTGACCGGAACAGATTGCAGTTCACTGCCCAAAGGAGGTGCCGCTGGTGGGACCTCTGCCGGACTCCACGCCCTACTCGGAGCTGATCTCGTTTCAGGCTTTGAATTGCTCGCCGACTTAGC
>CAJXTX010000052.1 GCA_913060705.1 uncultured Bacteroidota bacterium
GAGACCTTGGTGGATACGGTCAATAATATTCTCGCCATGAAGGTAGATATGGTGGTGATGCGTCATCATCATGCAGGGGCAGCCATGTTCTTATCCAAGCATGTAAAAGCACGCATTGTAAATGCTGGAGACGGCGCACATGAACACCCCACTCAGGCACTTCTAGACGCCTATTCGATTCGCGAGCGGCTAGGGGATGTTGCGGGTAAACGGGTGCTCATTGTAGGGGACATATTGCATTCGCGTGTCGCACTCTCTAATATTTTCGCCCTTCAAAAATTGGGAGCCTCTGTGACGGTATGCGGACCGCAGTCGCTTATACCCAGGCATATTGAAGCACTCGGGGTTGAGGTAGCATTAGATTTTGACCAGGCGCTTAAAAAGGCAGACGTGGTCAACATGCTACGCGTTCAGAATGAGCGTATGGAATATTCTTATTTTCCGTCAACACGAGAATATGTGATGCAATATGGCTTGACCAGTGAAAGATTGGGGCAGTTAGATCATAAACCGCTAATTATGCATCCTGGCCCTATCAATCGTGGCGTTGAATTGAGCTCAGAAATCGCTGATTCTTCTGACGCAATCATTCTTGATCAGGTTGAAAACGGGGTTGCAGTTCGAATGGCCGTTTTGTATCTTCTCGCTTCTGCGATCTAAGCCTACTATGAATCTGAATACTGTTACCTTAAATTCTTCTGAGATTTCGTCCGCTCAACTTTTAAACTGGTTCGAGAGTGAAGCCCCAGCACAACACCATCTGGTGTATGTCTCGAACGAAAGCGCCATAGATCACGCTCAAATAGGGGTGTTTCAGCAACTTTCAGTGGCCTTGTCAGCTAAAGGCCTGACCTTTGTTTTGGTTTCAGAGCAGTTGACCTATGATGATTTGCCTGAGTCTATTTTTTTGTGCCCTACGCTTGAAGAAGCGAACGATCT
Organism: uncultured Bacteroidota bacterium; assembly: GCA_913060705.1. Classification (GTDB taxonomy): domain Bacteria; phylum Bacteroidota; class Bacteroidia; order Flavobacteriales; family Flavobacteriaceae; genus UBA3478. Next base: position 940 of record CAJXTX010000052.1, read on the forward strand.
CATTGAAATGGAGGCCATACAGCGTGATTTAGGTATATGAAAGCTGAGCTTCGAATAATTGGATGCTATGCTTCAACTCCTAGAAGTATTACGAATCCGACCGCTCAAGTGCTGAGAATTGGAAAGGAGAGCTTTTTGATTGATTGTGGCGAGGGTACACAAAAAGAGATGCGTCGTATGAAGGTCAAAATGAATAGCATAGACCGTGTATTCATTTCGCATTTGCACGGGGATCATTTCTACGGTCTTCCCGGATTGGTGAACACAATGGCAGCGCTAGGAAGAACGGCTCCCTTGCATATCTATGGACCTAAAGGGATTAAAGAGGTGCTTACTTCTGTACTTAAATCATCAAGTTCTTGGACCTCTTATCCGTTACATTTTATAGAATTGGATCAAAAAGACGCTGCACTTATTTATGAATCTGATTCTATTAGAGTTCACACTCTTCCTTTAAAACATCGTATTTATACCAATGGATTCCTTTTTGAAGTCTTGAAAGAGGAGGGGTGGAGACGTTTTTACGCGTATTGCAGTGATACATCTTATAACGAAGCATTGATCGATCTTATTTCAGATAGCGAGGTGCTTTATCACGAATCAACCTTTCTTAAATCAGAGCTTTCGTTGTGTGAAAAAACAGGCCATTCTACCGCTTTTCAAGCCGGTCAAATCGCACAAAAATCTCGAATTAAAACCCTAATTTTAGGTCATTATTCGACGCGTTACAAATCGCTAGATGCATTTCGAGAAGAGGCATCAGAGGTTTTTCCTTCTGAGTGCATTGAATTGGCAGACGACTACAAGGTGTTCAGCTTAAATATTTAAGGATGAAGGATTTACACGATTATAGAAAATCGTACGAGAAAGGAGAGTTGAATGAAATCGATCTCCCGAATCATTGGTATCCACTCTTCGAGGAGTGGTTTCAGCAAGCCGATCAATCCTCTGAAATTGAAGAGGCCAACGCCATGCATCTCAGTACCATTGGATTGGATGGATATCCAAAGTCAAGAGTGGTGCTCTTGAAGTCTTTTACCGATGAGGCCTTACGATTCTATACCAATTATAAGAGCGAAAAAGGAAGAGCTATAGACGCTAACAATAAGGTTAGTGCCTCCTTCTTTTGGCCGAGTCTAGAAAAGCAGGTTATTTTTTCTGGGAAAGCCATTAAACTTTCGACTTCGGAGTCTGACGCATATTTTAATTCTCGGCCCATTGGGAGCCAAAAGGGAGCGATTGTTTCGCCTCAAAGTGAAGTGATATCCTCTCGCGAAACCCTACTTAGCGCTCTAGATGCACTTAGCGATAAGGCACTCCAGCGTCCTGCCCATTGGGGTGGTTATAGAATTGTACCTGAAAAGGTTGAATTTTGGCAGGGTAGGGCGCATCGACTTCACGATCGCATACGTTATCAAATGGTGAATGATGCCTGGAGAATAGAGCGTCTTGCTCCTTAATATGTATTTTTCGATAAAATAGAAGTTATGGCGACCCCAAAGTACGCATACATTAACCGTGAAATTAGCTGGCTTCAGTTCAATGAACGCGTCTTGCAAGAGAGTGCGGATAAACGGGTACCTATTATTGATCGCATTCGTTTTCTAGGAATCTTCAGTAATAACTTAGACGAATTCTTTCGCGTGCGTTATGCTACAGTGAAACGTGTTGTAGATAATGATCCTACCGGAAAAGAGATGCTTGGAGGTACGCCTGCTACCGAGCTTTTAGCGATGATCACTAAGATCACCATTGATGCACAGAGCAAGAGTTTGAAGATATTGAAAGACATCACCGAGGAGCTCAAGTCTCATAATATTTACCTGATCAATGAAACCGAGCTAAGTGAAAACCAGTCAGCCTTTGTTACGGACTACTTTTTATCAAAAGTCAATCCCGAGCTTATCACTATTGACTTAAACACCGTTGAAGACTTTCCGATGCTTAAAGAGTCGGCTGCATATCTCGCCGTGCGCTTGGTGAAAAACAAGTCTCGATCAAGGTTGTCACGTCGCTCTCAAGAGGTGCATTATGCGCTGATAGAGATTCCAAGTAGTTTAAATCGCTTTGTGGTTTTGCCCCTTGAGAACGAAAAGAATTACGTGATGATGCTTGACGATGTGATTCGTCATTGTCTAGATCGCATCTTCTTTATGTTTGATTACGATCAGGCCGAGGCGCATATGATCAAGATTACCCGTGACGCTGAACTCGATATCGATGATGATCTAGAAAAGAGTTTTTTAGAGAAGATCTCAACTTCTGTAAGTAACCGAAAGATCAGCGATCCTGTCAGGTTTGTTTACGATAAACGCATCAAGCTAGACACCCTTACCTTTCTCAAAGAAAAAATAGGCATTGAGGATACCGATAGTGTTATTCCTGGCGGAAGGTACCATAATAGAAGAGATTACATGAGCTTTCCGAATTTCGGAAGATCCGAATTGCAGTACGATAAGATAGATCCCCTGCCGGTTCCGAACTTTGAGCTTGAGGTTAGCGTATTTGATCAGATTCGCACTAGGGATTACATGCTCTACACTCCTTATCAGAATTACGCCTACGTGATTCGATTTTTAAAAGAAGCGGCTCTAGATCCAAAGGTCAAAGAGATTAAAATTACCATTTATAGATTGGCCAATAATTCTCAGGTTGCAGCAGCCCTTATCAATGCGGCTAAAAACGGTAAGGATGTGACGGTTCAAATCGAATTGCAGGCTCGTTTTGATGAAGAGAGCAATATCAACTATGCGAGTAAGTTTAAAGAAGCGGGTATTCGACTCGTTTTTGGTATTCGCGGGCTCAAAGTACACTCGAAAATTTGTGTAATCACTCGCGAAACAGCTTCGAAAGGGTTAGAGTATTTTGGATTCATTAGTACCGGAAACTTTAATGAGTCTACGGCTCGTATTTATACAGACCATACGCTGTTTACGGCGCACAAAGGAATTCTATCCGAGGTACATAAGGTGTTCGATTTTCTAGAAACCACCTACAAAGTGAGAAAGTACAAGCATTTGATCGTCTCACCCCATTATACCGAGTCAACCTTTACGCGTCTTATTCAACAAGAGATTGTAAACGCCAAAGCCGGAAAGGAGGCTTATATACGCATCAAAATGAATAGTTTCACCTCGTATAAGATGATCGATAAGCTCTACAAGGCAAGTAACGAGGGAGTCAAAGTGGATCTGATTATTCGTGGAATCAATTGTCTTGTTCCAGGCGTTAAAGGCATGAGTGAAAACATTAGAGCGATTAGTATTGTAGATAAGTTCTTAGAGCACACCCGGATGTTTATTTTTGCCAATGGTGGAGATCCTAAAGTGTTTATTTCATCTGCAGACTGGATGACGCGAAACATTGAGAATCGCGTTGAGGTTGGGGTTCCTATTTATCAGGATAATTTGAAACAAGAGCTTATAGAGGTCTATGATTTGTGCTGGAATGACAATCAAAAAGCACGTGTATTTTCGGCCAAACAAGACAACGCTTATAAGAAAAACAAGAAAGAGGCTATTCGGTCTCAGTTTGCGCTCTACGACTACTTCAAATCGAAACTCGATTAGAGATCGAGATGAAAATGTTTCTTAAGCGTTTCGATATCGGGATATTTTGAGACGAGCTTTTGGTATTTCTCTTCAGGGGTATAGGCATACTCAGAAACCGGAGCTTCTTTTGAAATCACATAGCTGAAGGTGATAAGATCATTTTCTAAGTGATTTCTTAAATAAGAGAGGGCGTCGTTTGCTGCCATTTGAAGTTCTCGTTGTATGGTATCGTTCGGAACTTCTAACTGTACAGTGCACGATTCAAGATCATAAGAGCGTTTTGCCAACTGAAAATTGCTCGAGAGTATCTTTTGTCCAGATGCTTCAAGTTCCTTGATGTAGCGATCTAAATGACGTTCAAAGTCTTCACTATTAAAATGCTTAGTGCGACGCTCCTTTTCTTCTTGCTTACTCTTTTCTAGTGCTGTTTGAGCGCGTTTGGCTTTTATGGCGGCTAGGGATAATCCTGACACTCCCTTAGATTCTGGTACGTTTAAAAGGGGAGTCGCTTTCTGAGAGGACTTTTCTTCTATGGGTGCTTTTACCGATTCTTTTTGAGTTTCAATAGGAACCTCATTTGTGATTGGCGCTTGTGATTTTGCCTTGTCTTCAGGAGAAATTAGATAGGGCTTTTTTTTTTACTCAGACCCTCTTCCAAGGAGGCCAGTTGCAGTAGGCAGAGCTCGATTACCAATCGTTGGTGTTCTGACGACTTATAACTGAGGCAATGGCGATTGATTAAATCAATGGCCTCAACAAGGTAGTGCGCATCGAGTTGCGCTGCTTGTTCTATGTAGCGGTCCTTAAACAATGGGGCAGATAGAAGAGCACTTGTTTCTGGAGTTTGGGCCACCATTAAGTCTCTGTAGTGTGCAGATAATCCCATGAGCAGCTGGAGTCCTTCGTACCCCTTAAGCAAGAGTTCATCGAGCTTTAAAAGCAGTGCTGAAGTGTCTCTGTCTTTGATTAAGGTAGTGATATTGAAGTAGGTCTCTTGATCGAGAATATTGAGCTGTTCACTCAAGACATTCATGCTCAGCGTACCTTGACTAAAACTTACAAGTCGGTCGAAAAGAGATAAGGCATCTCTTAAGGCACCATCCGCTTTTTTGGCGATGTGAAATAGGGCCTCTTCTTCTGTGGCCACCCCTTGATCTTTAGCGATCATTTTGAGATGTTCTACGGTGTCTTCAATGCTAATACGCTTAAAATCATATACCTGACAACGCGATAGTATGGTCGGTAAAATCTTGTGCTTCTCTGTTGTCGCTAGGATAAAGATGGCGTGCTTTGGGGGCTCTTCTAAGGTCTTTAAGAAGGCATTGAATGCAGCTGTTGAGAGCATATGCACCTCATCGATAATGTAGACCTTGTATTGTCCTACTTGAGGTGGGATGCGTACCTGCTCTGTGAGGGCTCTGATGTCATCTACCGAATTGTTTGAGGCTGCATCGAGCTCGAAGATGTTAAAGGCATAATCTTCGCCAGTTTCTTGTTGCTGTGCAAAAGCATTGACTTCTCTTGCAACAATGCGCGCACAAGTAGTCTTACCTACACCTCTGGGTCCACAAAAGAGTAATGCCTGAGCCAATTGATTAGAGCGAATGGCATTTTCAAGAGTAGCGGTAATAGACTCTTGACCAACAACCTGTTCGAAAGCTTGGGGACGGTATTTACGTGCCGAAACGACGAAATGCTCCATACACAAATATAGTTTTGATCCATTGAGAAGCTCAATCTATAGGGCCGAAAAAGCGGGAGACTTATCAACAATATGGTAACTTTGACCCAAAGCAGGTCACTCTATCGCTTTTGTTTTTGCAAAAGAGGAAAGTCTGGACACCATAGCGCAGCATAGCGGGTAACACCCGTCGACCGTAAGGTTAGGACCAGTGCAACAGAAAG
>CAJXTX010000053.1 GCA_913060705.1 uncultured Bacteroidota bacterium
CTACAACTGTAGGCAAAAAATCCTACCTTAAACCATTGATTATTCTTGACTTATGAAGTTTTTCAAACTCTTGCTCAGCCTTGCTTTCTGCGGAGGTCTTTTCTATGTCGGACATTTTGGCCTAGGATCGCTGCCCCCCTTAGGAAAATTCATCAATCCGTACAGCGGAATATGGCAAAATGAAACCACTGAAAATGAAGGAGAACAACTCGCCTTAGAGGGGCTTAGTGCTGCTGTAACCATTCATTATGACGCGCAACTGATTCCTCATGTGTTCGCTGAAAACGACCTCGATCTTTACCGCGCCCAAGGATACCTCACTGCAAAGCACCGCTTGTGGCAAATGGAATTTCAGACCTATGCGGCAGCCGGAAGGTTGTCTGAGATCGTGGGTGCCGCCGCTATTGACTACGACCGCGGTCAGCGCAGAAAAGGGATGGTTTTCGGTGCCGAAAACGCGCTTGACGAAATGCTCAAAGACCCCGTACTTGCAGCCCGCATCGAGGCCTACAGCGCAGGAGTCAATGCCTATATCTCACAGCTAGAACCCAAGGATTATCCTGTCGAGTATAAGTTATTGAACTATGCTCCAGAACCTTGGCAACCTTTAAAATCAGCCTTACTGCTCATGTATATGACCGACATGCTGGCCGGAGGCGATGCCGATCTCGAGAACTCTAATTTTATCAGTCTTTTTGGTAAGGAGACCTTTGAGCTTTTGTTTCCAGAATTCTTGGCCGATCAAGATCCGGTGATTCCGCGCGAACGCGATTGGAGTGACTTCGGAGCGGTAGAAGTCCCCGAAGCACCTGCTCAAACGAGCGCCATCGCAACCGTCAATCAGGCCCTTGAGCAGCCAGACCCTGATAACGGTAGTAATAACTGGGCGGTTTCTGCTGAGAAATCAGTCAGCGGAAATCCGCTCTTGGCCAACGACCCGCACCTTGGATTGAACCTCCCCTCGATCTGGTACGTCATGCAATTGGCCACCCCAGAGCACAACGTCATGGGAGCAACGCTTCCGGGCGCCCTAGGAGTGATCATTGGCTTTAACGATCGCATTGCATGGGGAGTGACCAATGCCACTCGCGATGTCAAAGACTGGTACAAGATCACCTTTACCGACGACACAAAATCTGCTTACGTCTACGGCGAAGAGACCCGACCTATTAGCCAAGTCGTTGAAGCGATTAAAGTAAAAAATGCGGCAACTGTTTACGACACGGTGCGTTACACCCATTACGGACCGATCACTTACGACGAACGCTTTAAGGGTAACGGAAAAGAGCACTTTGCCATGAAGTGGATCGGCCATGAGCCCAACAGCAATCAAAACACCTTTTTAAAGCTCAATCGTGCTCAGCATTACGAAGACTACCGTGAAGCGATAGCGACCTATACTGCCCCCGCTCAGAACTTTGTTTTTGCTTCAAAAGACAATGACATTGCGCTGTGGATTCAGGGTAAAATAGCCAACAAATGGGAGCAGCAAGGAAAGTTCGTTTTAGACGGATCTAATCCTGCTCATGAGTGGCAAGGCTACATTCCTCAGCCACACAACCCGCATGTAAAAAACCCTGAACGCGGGTTTGTGAGTTCGGCCAACCAACATCCGACCGATGAGGCCTACCCGTATTACGTGTACGATGCCAATTACGAGCCTTACCGTAACCGAGTCATCAACGACTATTTCAGATCGAAAGACCAATTTTCTGTAGACGATTTCAAGGCGCTTCAGTCAAACAATTACAACCTTAAGGCGGCCGAGGCCTTGCCACAAATGATCGCCCTACTGGAGGCTAAAGGCTACACCCCACAAGGAAGCGCAGAAAGTTATCTAAACACCGTAAAGGATTGGGATTATCTGAATAACGAGCAGTCTATCGGCGCCTCTGTTTGGGAGGCCTGGTGGACTTCATTTTATGCCTTAAGTTGGGACGAATTTGAAGCCTCAGAGGTTCCCCTGCATTGGCCAGACAGTTATCAAACCGTTCAGATGCTCACTGACCATGCTGACCACGCCTTTTTTGACGTCTTAGACACCGCGGCTAAAGAAGATGCCGCAGCAGTGGTACAATTGGCGTTCGAACAAGCCGTCAAGAAGCTTGACAACCACCTTGCAACGGGTAAATCATTAGATTGGGCGAGCTATAAGGCTACCTATGTTGGGCACCTATTACAGGCATTACCCGCCTTTTCACGATTTGATATCCCTGTAGGCGGAAACGGCAATGTCGTCAACGCCATGAAAAAGAATCACGGCCCGTCTTGGCGAATGATTGTAGAACTCTCAGACGAGACTAAAGCCTTGGGTGCCTATCCTGGCGGACAATCAGGCAACCCTGGGAGCAAGCACTACGACGACCTGCTCAACACCTGGGCGGCCGGAAAATACTACGAGCTCCTTTACATGAAATCAGCCTCAGAAAAGCCTTCACAAATTCACTTTAGTTCAACCCTAACCCCAAAGAATTCATTATGAAACGCCTATTCATTCACAGTGTATTGACCCTGATGCTTGCCGTAATTCTGGGGTTGTGGAATCAGTGGTATACCGTCATTATCGCAGCAGCCTTTAGCAGTTACATTGTTCGTCTCAAGGGAGGCTGGGTCTTCTTTGCTCCATTTCTAGTGATCGGAATAGACTGGGCCATTGAAGCCTACCTCATAGGCGCCGCAAACGACTTCACACTGGCCGCCAAAATAGCCACGCTCTTGCCATTAGGCGGAAGCGCTACAGCGCTTATTCTATTCACCGGGGTACTAGGCGGACTTTTCGCTGGTGCCGGTTCATTAGTCGGGCGTAGTTTAAGGACGCTTAGGTAGCTGATTGTATCGCTCAGCCGCAGTCACTAATGCCTCATTAGGAGTAGTATCCTGGTCGAAAAGGGTTGCAAATAGAAGCTCTTGGTCGACTTCGTCCAGTTTGAAGATAGATTGGTAGCTGCTCATTTCAATTTGAACTTTCAAATCAACTATTTACCGGCCGCCTTACGCTCCACCACCCTTAAGGTTTCGGCCACCACATCGTAGTCAGCGATGCGTTTGATTTTGGTGGGCATTTTGGTAAACTCGTCGATGACCGTTTCGAGAAGATGGTCTTTACTTAAAGGTGTTTCGAGGTCCATCACATCGAGCTTCTCAGTTACAGCCCTAACCACCGACTCACTCGGAATGCGAATGGTACAATCGAGGTTTTCGTTTGAACTGTTCTCAAAGAGTTTACTGTAAATACGACCTTCAATGCGGGCGCCTGCGTTCAACTGCACCTTTCCGGTGCAATAGATGTCCCCTTTAAGGGTTCCGTCGACAGTAACCCCGTCACAGATCAGATCGCCTGTAAAGTGGGCATCTGAAGACAAGTAAACCTTGCCCGAAGAAATCACGGAGCCCAGATAGGTGCATTCAATGCGTAAGCTTTTATCGGTCTTAAAATTTCCCTCTATTACCGAAGGGGCAGATAGAATAATGGGAGATCCTTCGAGTGTTCTTTTAGACATGCGTTAGATTCTTAACGTATTGACGAATTGCAATTTAGCACAAAAGAACCGTTCAAATCGCATAAATTTGTGAGAGCACTGACGATTCAGTAGCCGCTACATCACATAGGTTCAATCAAAGCCGCCCCCGAAAGGGCGGTTTTTCTTTTTAAAAATGCCACTTAAAAATCCGCTATACTCCGACAATCTTGCGAATCTGCTCGACCACTTCTGGATTGAGCAGCGTTGAAACATCTCCGAGGTTTGAGACATCGTTTGAGGCGATCTTGCGCAAGATGCGGCGCATGATTTTTCCGGAGCGGGTCTTGGGCAGGCCGGGCACAAAGACGATTTTATCGAGCTTAGCAATCGGACCGATCTTGTCTGAAATGAGGCGATTGATCTCAGTGCGCAGGTTGTCTTGGTTACGCTCGTGAGCCTCGTCTTTCAAAATCACATAGCCAAAGAGGGCGTTCCCCTTAATGTCGTGCGGATAGCCCACGATGGCTGATTCTGCTACAGATTGGTGCTCGTTAATGGCGTCTTCGATCGGTGCGGTGCCCAGATTGTGGCCCGAGACGATCACAACATCGTCTACACGGCCTGTAATTCGGTAGTAGCCGACGGCGTCACGCGAGGCGCCGTCTCCGGTAAAGTACATGCCCTTGAAGGCTGAGAAATAAGTCTCACGGTAGCGCTCGTGATTGCCCCATATGGTGCGGGCGATAGAGGGCCATGGAAACTTAATGCAGAGTCGTCCTTCAACTTGGTTGCCCTTGAGTTCTTGACCGTTTTCATCCATGAGTGCCGGTTGCACCCCAATGAAAGGGAGGGTCGCGAAGGTGGGTTTGGTAGGGGTCGAATAAGGTATGGGGGTGATCATGATCCCTCCGGTCTCGGTCTGCCACCACGTGTCGGCGATAGGGCTTTCTTTCTTTCCGATATTGTTATTGTACCAATGCCAAGCCTCTTCGTTGATGGGCTCTCCGACCGATCCGAGTACTTTTAGCGAAGAAAGGTCGTACTGCTCTACAAAGTTCAGATCTTCTTTGGCCAAAGCGCGAATAGCCGTAGGTGCGGTATAGAATTGGTTCACCTTGTGCTTTTCGACGATTTGCCAGAAACGCCCAAAATCAGGATACGAAGGCACCCCTTCAAACATCAAAGTGGTGGCCCCGTTAGCGAGTGGTCCGTAGAGGATGTACGAGTGACCGGTAATCCATCCGATATCGGCGGTACACCAATACACGTCTTCTTCTCGGTATTGAAAAACGTTTTTAAACGTATAGGCCGTGTACACCATATACCCGGCACTACTGTGCACCATGCCCTTGGGTTTACCCGTTGAGCCTGAGGTGTAGAGAATAAACAGCGGGTCTTCAGCGTCCATGATCTCAACAGGGCATTCGTCACTAGCGGAGGCGGTAAGCGGTGCAAGCCACTGATCACGTCCCTCCACCATGGTAACTTCGGTTTTGGTGCGCTCTGCGACCAACACCGTGTTGACCTGAGGGCACTCTTCAAGCGCCTGATCGACAATTTTCTTGAGGTCGATCGATTTGTTACCGCGGTACGATCCGTCTGAAGTGACCACCACAGAAGCCTCACAATCGTTGATGCGGGTGGCCAGAGCGGTTGAAGAAAACCCTGCAAAAACCACCGAGTGTATGGCTCCGATACGCGCACAGGCTAATACCGTGTAAGCCAGTTCAGGAATCATCGGCAGATAAATGCAGACCCGATCCCCTTTTTTGACTCCTTGTGCCTTGAGCACATTGGCCATTTTGTTGA
>CAJXTX010000054.1 GCA_913060705.1 uncultured Bacteroidota bacterium
TACTCATATGTCTCATAGGTTTTTTTTCGAATTGCTTCACTAATCATTTCTTGTTTTTGCCGTTCTAAGCGCTCAAAACGCTTTCGGTTTTGAACAATTTGGCGCAGCTCGGCTAAGGCAAAAGCATAAGGTGCAATATCGCCTTTTTTTCTTGTATCTAAGACCTGTCCAAAGTAAAAACCAGTGCTGTCACGAATATCAAAAAACTGATAGGGCTTGAGGTAATCCTCACTGTTCTGATAGGTAATTGGAGTTATTTGTTTGGCTATAGAAGCGCTATTAAACCAGGTAGAATCATTCAACTGAAGTTCTCGGAGGTAATTATGCGTATAGAGCGAATCAATAAAAAGTTGATCTTGCTCATTAAAACGTTTAAAGCGGTTCATTACCTCCTCTGGTTTAGTGTACTGCGGGCCAAGTATAACGTAGCGCAACTTTACAATATCCTGATCAAGTCTCATGCTCGCTTCTTCGCGTCGGTATAGAGAATCCAACTCTCCTTTAGCTACCACAGTATCCGAGGGACTGAATGAAATCAGATCGAAATAAGACTTTGTGTACAAATCGGTTTTATAGGCTTCAACCAAACGATCTAGGTCCCACTGTACTTCTTCTGGAAGGTTATTTAGTGCATTTTGAAACATCAATTGCTTTACTGCCCACTCGCTGATGTAAGCCTCTCTGGCTTCTTTGATCGCCTGTTCATCAGACAAATAAGAAAAATCCGGCAGGTCAACGGCGTAGAGATAAGACCTTCCCACTCGGGCAACGGCTTCTTGATTTGGCTCTTCAGAAACAAACAGCGCACAAGAGGTCATCAGTAGCCCGAAAAAAACTACAAGCAAACTTCGTAAAATCGCAATTCGTTGCATAGTTCAAAAATAGAATAAAGAAGCCGTTATCCTTACCTTTGAACTTGATGTTAACAGAATTTTCGCACCCAAGCCACGCCGTATGAAACCTTTAAAAAAGATCCGTCTGTTTTGGGATTTCAGAGGCCCCTCTTCACATCAAACGGCCCTTCATTTTCAAGAACACCTTGACGTCTTCCTCAACGAACTCTCGAGTAAGCATGAATTAAACGTCACTGAGGTGGTACAACACAGCGAAGGCTGGGCAAGCTGCTCATTAGACATAGACGAAACGCAATTGGATCAGGTCAAATCAGCCTTAAAACCTAACAGAGGAAATTACCTATAAAGGAGCGACTACCTTTCCGTAGAGGTCAAAATCGCCTGCTTCTAGAATCTCTACGTCAACAAAAGATCCAACCGTCAAATACTGCTTGTCAGCTTCTATTAATACCGTATTGTCTACATCAGGAGAATCAAATTCTGTTCGCGCTACAAAATATCCGTCTTCATAGCGATCAACAATGCATTTGAATACCCGACCCACCTTTTCTTGGTTGAGTTCCCACGAAATCTGCCCCTGAATCTCCATGATTTCTGAAGCTCTTCGCTCTTTCTCTTGTTCAGGCACATCATCGACTAAGGTGTAGGCATGAGTGTTCTCTTCATGTGAGTAGGTAAAACACCCAAGTCGATCAAAGCGTGTGGTCTTGACCCACTCCTTAAGCTCATTAAACGCTTTTTCGTCTTCGCCAGGATAACCCACTATCAAGGTAGTTCTGATGGCCATACCCGGAACCTTTTCTCTGAAGGTATTCAATAAGGTATTTGTTTTTTCATAGGTGGTCCCTCGTCGCATACTTTTGAGCACTGAGTCGGATATATGCTGTAGCGGAATATCAATGTAGTTACAAACTTTGGAAGAACTTTTGATCACCTCTAAAACGTCTTCTGGAAATCCACTAGGAAAGGCATAATGCAGGCGGATCCACTCGATTCCTTCAACCTTTTCTAGCGCTCTTAAAAGCTTAGCCAAAGCCCGCTCTTTGTATAGGTCTAATCCATAATAGGTGAGATCTTGTGCGATCAAAATAAGCTCTTTCACTCCCTTTTTTGCCAATACTTCGGCCTCTTTAACGAGGTCTTCAATCGGAGTTGAACGGTGTTTTCCGCGCATAAGCGGAATAGCACAAAACGAGCAAGGACGGTCACAACCTTCAGCTATTTTTAAGTAAGCGTAATGTGTAGGCGTGCTCATCACTCTCTCGCCGAGTAGCTCGTGCTTGTAATTGGCCCCTAATTCTTTCAGTAATTGCGGAAGGTGCTGCGTTCCAAAGTATCGGTCAACGTCAGGAATTTCTTGTTCTAAGTCTGTCATATAGCGCTCGCTTAGACATCCGGTAACGTATACCTTTTCGACGTTTCCGCGCTGTTTCTGATCGACAAAATGCAGAATGGTATCTATACTTTCTTGCTTTGCATTGGCGATGAATCCGCACGTATTAATGACCACAACCTCACCCTCTCCTTCGTGTACTACCGTTTTTCCTGATGCCTCAAGCTGACCGCTCAACACCTCAGAATCGTAAAGGTTTTTACTGCACCCTAGAGTTACAACATTGATCGTTTTCGCACGTAATGATTTCGTTCTCATAAGGGTTACGAAAATAAAGCTTCAACAAAAGCATCTTTATCGAAGACCTTTAGGTCTGTAATTCCCTCACCTAAACCGATGAATCGAACAGGAATGGTGAACTGATCGGATATACCTAAAACAACGCCACCTTTAGCGGTGCCGTCGAGTTTGGTTATGGCCAGCGCATTGACCTCCGTTGCTGCCGTAAACTGTTTAGCTTGCTCAAAGGCATTTTGACCAGTAGATCCGTCAAGTACAAGCATAACCTCGTGAGGGGCATCGTCTAACACCTTACTCATCACGCGTTTAATTTTGCTCAATTCATTCATTAAATTCACTTTGTTGTGAAGTCTTCCTGCCGTATCCACAAACAATACGTCTACTTCTTCACGAACGGCTCTAGTCACTGCTTCAAAAGCCACAGAGGCTGGGTCAGCTCCTTCTTGCATACGCACCAAAGGGACCTGAGCACGATCGGCCCAGACCTGCAGTTGGTCCACCGCAGCAGCTCTAAAAGTGTCTGCAGCCCCAAGCATTACTTTTTTACCCTCTTGGGTAAGCTGATGGGCAAGTTTGCCAATGGTAGTGGTTTTACCCACTCCATTCACCCCTACAACCAATACCACATAAGGTTTTTTGTCTGTGCTATATCCTTGCTTATCCGTCTCGTGAAGGAGCGCCTTAATCTCTTCTTTTAAAAGGCGCTGTAAGTCATCTGTTCCTAGGTATTTGTCTTGAGCAACGCGCGACTCTATACGCTCTATAATTTTGAGCGTGGTATGCACCCCAACATCTGAGGTAATAAGGAGCTCTTCTAAAGCATCTAAGGTCTCAGCATCTACAGTAGAACGTCCTGCGACGGCTACAGCGAGCTTACCAAAAAATGATTTTTTGGTCTTTTCAAGGCCTTCCGATAGCTGTTCAGGCTCTTGTTTCTTTTTAAAAGCATCAAACCAACCCATACGGTAAAACTAAAACTAAAGGCATAAAAAAAGCCGCAAAAGCGGCTTGAAATTATTTTGGGAGCGAATTACTTATCAGACAACCACTCTTTGACTAGCTCAGGAGCCATTACTGATTCAACGAAGGTATACGCACCTGATTTAGGTGAACGGACCATCTTGATCGCTTTAGTTAATCTCTTCGAACTTGTCTGTAAACTTGCAACGGTTTTCTTTGCCATCTTACTTAATTTCTTTGTGAACCGTCATTTTCTTGAGAATAGGATTGAATTTCTTGATCTCAAGACGGTCTGGTGTATTTTTCTTATTCTTTGTCGTAATATATCTAGAGGTTCCAGGCATACCAGATGTTTTATGCTCTGTGCACTCGAGAATTACCTGTACTCTATTTCCTTTCTTGGCCATAGCGAACGTTTATTTATTTGATGTATCCTTTTTCTCGAGACGCTTTGAGTACCTCAGAGATTCCTTTTTTGTCGATTACCTTAAGTCCTTTTGAAGAAACGTTTAATGTAACCCAACGATCCTCTTCAGGTACATAAAAACGCTTTTTACTGATATTCACATCAAACCTACGTTTGGTCTTATTGATCGAGAACGATACATTGTTACCGAACATTACTTTCTTTCCAGTAACCTCACAGATCTTTGACATTGTTTTAGCGTTTTACCTGAATTTAGAGTGTGCAAATGTAGTGGTTTTCTTGATTTTGACCAAGCTTGAATTATTTTTTTGCAATTTCACGATAAAGCATCTCTAAAGCCTTTAAACTCGCCTTTTCGACAACCCTCTCGCGTAAGTTTCCAAAATTAAATTCATGAGCAAAAGTATGCTCTTCAGTGCTTATTCCGATAAAGACGGTTCCTACATCAGCATCAGAATCTCCCTTTTCTGGCCCAGCATTTCCTGTGGTAGAAACGGCGATCGAAGCACCGGTTTTTAGTCGTGAGGCTAGAGCCATTTCTTCAGCCACCTCTTTACTCACCACACTATAGGTTTCAATTAATTTGGTCGAAATACCTAACAATTGTGTCTTTTGCATCGTTTGATACGCCACAATTCCTGACACAAAAACTGAGGAGGCTCCAGGTGTAGCAGTAAGGTATGAGGCTATACGGCCTCCTGTACAGCTTTCGCAGCTCGCTATAGTCAGCTGCTTTTGACGGGCAAGATTCAAAAGTTGAGGAGCTAATCCGCCTTGTTCTTCGTCTCCAAAGTAAATATCCGATAGCTCATCTGCTATGCGGTCTCCGTAAACCTGAAGTAGCTCTTCTACCTTTTTCAGATCAGCGCCTTTTGCTGTAAGCCTTAAACGAACCCTGCCAAAATTAGGAAGATAGGCCAACGAAAGTTCATCAGGCAAATCAGAAGCAATCGAATCAATTCGCTCGGCAATAGCACTTTCTCCTAGACCGTATGTAAGTAGTGTTCTATGACGAATACTCAGACTACTCAATGCGGCCAATCGCTTAAGAAGTTCGTGTTTTAGGATGTATTGCATCTCCCGCGGCACTCCGGGTAAAAAGACGGTAATTTTCTTGTTCCCTTCAAACCACATTCCTGAGGCTGTTCCTACACCATTCTTTAAGATTATTGCCTTAGACGGAAGAAGTGCTTGAGTCAAGTTTGCCGGTCGAATTGGGGTTTGAATATGCGTCTCAAAGAGATGCTTGATATGCTCCAAAGCCTCTTGGTTCTCTTCAAGGCGATCGTCAAAAAAGTCGCAAATGGCTTCTTTGGTGAG
>CAJXTX010000055.1 GCA_913060705.1 uncultured Bacteroidota bacterium
CAGCATAGCGGGTAACACCCGTCGACCGTAAGGTTAGGACCAGTGCAACAGAAAGGATGTACAGTTCGGCTGTAGTGAAATCAGGTAAACTCTATGCGGTGAAACGCCATGTATACCAACGCTTAAGGGTAGCGCGCCCGATGTTGGAGGGTAGGCGGATCGAGCCTTAGGGTAACTTAAGGCCTAGATAAATGATAGGGCACGACAGAATCCGGCTTATGACCTGCTTTATTTTTTGAAAAAAGAGAAGGCGCTAGAACTGTAGGTTCGCACCTCTGTAAAGTGTTCAAGGGCACTCAGATCGTATTTGCTAAAATGCTCGGCAATCAAAAGTCCGTCTTCACCCAGCAGCCCGCGTTCAAAAATACTAGCGATTACCTTTTCATAGCCCTCGACGCCAATGGCATAGGGAGGATCCATGAAAATAAGGTCAAAGCTTGAGGCTGTTGCCTGAATGAAACGATCTACCTTCGAGCAGTGTACCTCCAATCCTTCAAGATTTAATTCTTCTGCCGTTTTTCGTATGAAGTTACACGCCACACGATCTTGTTCTATAGCTGTTATAGATGGACACCCCCGGGAAGAGAATTCGAAACTTATATTTCCGGTACCGCTAAACAGGTCGAGAACCCTACTATGTTGAAAGGATACTCGGTTGTTTAAAACATTAAACAATCCTTCTTTAGCCATATCAGTAGTCGGTCTCGCCGAAAGCTTCTTAGGGGCTACTAATTTTCGGCCTTTATGTACTCCTGAAATGATCCGCATGTGATAGGATTATAAAAACGGATAGATCTCAGTAATGTACTGTGCGTCTGAAGCCCAGTCATTAATGGTTTTGAAGTTTGATTGGCCCCATTGCGACCCGTTCTCGTAGCAAATGATTGCCGCTTTTTCATTCTTGAATGAAGATTGAGTATGCAAAAGTTTGAGGTAATAACTGCTGTCTAATTCGCCATGAATAGGATACTGATTGTAAGAGATCAGTTGATTTCCTTTATGAAAAACAACCTCTAAATGCTTTGGATGAAAGATGGTGACAAAGCGCAACCATTCTTTATGAGGGCTTGCAAGCGCTCTCCGCACCAATTCATAACTGCTGTGAGTAATGCTCATATCAGAGACCAGAGACCCCAACTCTTTTTCGAGATCTTGATCTACTGAAAACACCACCATGAGTCCCAAAGACTTTAAGGCCGAATAGGCGACATGATTTGAATTTTGAAAATGGTATTTCAGATAGTCTGCTGCGTGATCAGGTTGAAACAATTCTTCAGGAACAAGGGTAGCTGGGGTCGTGTACACCAGCTTAGCAGCAAGCTGCGAGCTTTGTTTCTCTAACCAATCTTTGAGTGCTGCAAATTGTGTGAAACTCAAAGGAGATGCCGAATCTTCTTGTTTAAAAACAGAAAATCCATCGAGGTGAACCTGGATGGATATCTGTGTTTGATCTGATCCGACAGCGGAGCTCAAAAGATCGGTATTAATTGGCGTTCTTCTTCTTGTCGTAGATAGAAGGCCAGTTACCAGATGTACTTACTTCTGTCAACGATCCAACTTTAATAGTAGTTCCGTTAACCTCTTCAATACTTGCATGAGCATTTTCTTTAGCAAGAAGGTCTTTAGGCTGATCGTAAAGAATGACATTCTTTTCAACTGAAACCTCGAAAACGGGAGCGTCAAAGCCTTGCTTGTTAACAACATCAGCCTTCATGGTAAATTGCTCGTTGTTTTGTGCAAACGGTACGCGCTGAAGTGTTTTATAAGAATTACTGCCTTTAAATAATGAATCTTTAACGGCAACTGTTCCAAGTGTATCTACTACCACCGTATCTACTTGCATATCGATTCTGTAGATGCGGTTATAACGCATAAAAGAAGAATCTTTCTGTTGGGTCAATGTATAATATCCAGTATCAATAAAAGAAATCAACGATTCAAAATCCTTAGCGTAGGTTCCATTGATAGAGCGATGCGCAACCTGAGCATCACGGATGTCTTTCATTTTTTCAATAACGGCTGAGAAGCGCTCCTCTTTCACTTTATTAAACGAGATCGGAGCCATTACAGACAAATAAATTAAGTAAGCAAGAACTCCTGAGACCACAAGAAGAACGTACTGGAGAACAGTTTTCATCGTTTGGTTTTTTGTTTTGAATGTGAACAAATCTACAATTTTTTTTCAATCACTAAAGTTTTTAACCTTAAATGAAATGATGTGTATCTTCGATCTGTTTTATGGCTTCAATCCCGCTTAAAATCTATAACTCTCTGGTCGAATCACTTTCGTTCGAACCAACTGATTCACAGCGAAAAGCCTTTGAAGAACTCGAGCGATTTATCACTGAACCTAACCGAAAAAAGTTTTTCGTTTTAAAAGGGTATGCAGGTACCGGAAAGACTTCTTTGATCAAGGCACTTATTCAGGTGTTGAATAAAAGGGGAGGACAGACTGTTCAAATTGCTCCAACAGGTAGAGCGGCAAAAGTGATCTCGAAGTATTCAGGATACCAAGCTTCCACCATTCACAAATTGTTGTATTACCCTAAACGCGCTGCGGGTAAAACCCTTCAATTCACATTGGCCAAGAATAAATTTGTGAATACCCTTTTCATCGTTGATGAAGCTTCAATGTTATCTGATCGGACCCCCGATAAAGGGATGTTTGCCAATGATTCATTGTTACAACACCTCTTTGAGTTTGTATATAGCGGAAAGGGTTGTGCGCTTTTGCTCATTGGAGACAGCGCTCAGTTGCCCCCTGTTTCTGAGGTTCAGAGTATTGCTTTAAATGAAGAAGAGCTTGCCTATAGATTTGATTTAAAGCCCTTTAATGTTACACTTACCGAGGTAGTACGTCAAGCAGCAGAAAGTTCAATTTTATCGAACGCTACACATTTGAGAAATGCTATTGTAAGACAGGATCCCACGATCCGCTTTGATTTATCAGTAGCTAACGATCTGTTGCAAATGAACGATGGAGCAGAGTTGTTAGAAGCTCTAGAGGACGCCTACAGAGAGGTAGGGCTGCAAGAAACAGCGATTATTGTGCGTTCGAATAAACGTGCCAATCTCTACAATAAAAATATTAGACAGCGGATCTTACAACTCGACAATGAATTGAATGTCGGAGACACTCTGATGGTGGTGAAAAACAATTATTTCTGGTTGGCTGAATCTGAAGATGTTTCTTTTATCGCTAACGGAGATACCGTTGAAGTCTTACAGATATACGGGTATAAGGAGTTGTACGGTTTTCGATTTGCTGAGGTTCAAGTGCGTTTATTAGACTATGAGATTGCGCCATTCGACACAGTTTTATTACTGGACGTTTTAGAGGCGGATCAACCCTCTCTTAGTTTTGAAGATGGATCTCGACTTTATCAAAATGTGGCCGAAGATTATGCACATGAGAAATCGAATTACAAGCGGTACTTAGGAATCAAGAACAACCCTCATTTTAATGCCTTACAGGTAAAGTATTCTTACGCTATAACTTGCCATAAGGCACAAGGTGGGCAATGGAAGCGTGTTTTTGTTGAAAAGCCCTATGCTCCTGAGGGTTTTGACACCGATCATTTGAAATGGCTTT
The DNA here is from genome assembly GCA_913060705.1 of uncultured Bacteroidota bacterium. Taxonomy (GTDB): domain Bacteria; phylum Bacteroidota; class Bacteroidia; order Flavobacteriales; family Flavobacteriaceae; genus UBA3478. The sequence goes on from CAJXTX010000055.1 coordinate 3,593, forward strand.
ATACGGCCTTTACGAGAGCTTCAGAACGCCTCTATCTAATGGGTTTTGAAAAGGAGTACTTTTACGACACTTAAACTGTTTTAGAGCAATGAGAACCATAGCGATGATTCCAGCGAGGCTGGCTTCAACACGTTTGCCTGAGAAACTGATCCGTGATCTGGGTGGAAAGCCCGTTATTGTTCGTACGTATGAGGCTGTCGTTAATTCTGGATTATTCGATGCGGTATATGTGGTCACCGACAGTAAGAAGATTGAAACGCTCCTCAAGGCGATAGGGGCTGAAGTGCGTTTTAGTACCACGGCTCATGCTACCGGAAGTGATCGATTGGCAGAGGCTGCGGCGTCTATTGAAGCGGATGTGATTATTAATGTTCAAGGAGACGAGCCTTTTATCGATACAGATAGCTTAAAACGACTCATTCAGATCTTTGCTACGGACCACAAAGGGGAGGTTGACCTTGCTTCTCTAATGACCCCGTTGCGGGATGAAAAAGAAATAGTAAACCCCAATGTAGTGAAGGTGATTACCGATCTTAAAGGAAGAGCATTGTATTTCTCTAGGGCGGCACTTCCGTTTCGCAGAGATACAGAGGTAGCGGTGACCTACTTCAAACATAAGGGGGTGTATGCTTTTAGAAAAAAGGCCCTTGTCGAATTCGCCAATCTACCTATTGGACCTTTAGAAAAGGCTGAGAGCATAGAGGCAATACGTTTTATAGAACATCAAAGAGTGCTCCAAATGGTTGAGACCCCCAACGACAGTATAGGGATAGATACAGAGGAAGATTTACTTCAAGCAAATGCGATTTTTAAGACTCGCTCATAGTGTGGTAAACGTTCTGAACGTCATCGTCCTCTTCAATTTTTTCGAGTAATTTTTCAATCTCAGCGGCCTGTTCTTCATTCAATTCTTTGGTGATCTGAGGAATGCGTTCAAAGCCTGATGATAGGATCTCAATTTCTCGCTGCTCTAATTCTTTCTGAAGACTTCCAAAAGCCTCAAAAGGGGCATAGATTAAAATACCGTCTTCATCTTCGAATATTTCTTCTACTCCGAAATCAATCAGATCAAGTTCAAGCTCTTCGAGATCTATGTTGGCTGCTGAAATTCTGAAGTTGCAGGTGTGATCAAAAAGAAATTCTACAGAGCCTGAGGTCCCTAAGGTTCCACCTAGTTTATTGAAGTAACTTCTAATATTGGCGACGGTACGGGTAGGGTTGTCGGTTGCAGTTTCTACCAAGATAGCGATTCCGTGCGGGCCGTATCCTTCATACAATAACTCCTTGTAGTCGCCTTGAGATTTGTCAGAAGCCCTTTTAATGGCACGTTCAACATTATCCTTTGGCATGTTAACGGCCTTGGCATTCTGAATAACCGCGCGGAGTCTTGCATTTGCATCTGGGTCTGGTCCGCCTTCTTTTACGGCCATCACAATATCTTTTCCGATACGAGTAAAGGCTTTAGACATGGCTGCCCAGCGCTTCATTTTTCGCGCTTTTCTAAACTCAAA
>CAJXTX010000056.1 GCA_913060705.1 uncultured Bacteroidota bacterium
ATACTCATAAAATGCCTGCGGACGGATCAGCTCGAAGTCTTCGTTTGAAAGATAACTCGTACTTGTTTTATGCAAGGGTAATCCTTTAGTTCTAAGATGTACTTTTGAATAAAAGGTGCTACTGATTTGAGGAAAAGATTCGACATAGAAGCTATTGTAAACAGACTTATTCGCTTTCGATATCCCTTAATTGCTCTAATTACTGTAGCTACCCTATTCAGTGCTTGGGCTATTTCACGGGGGTTACAGATTGACAATTCGTTGGCAATTTGGTTTTTAGAAGACGATGAAACCTACAGAGAGTACCAGCAATTTCAGCGCGATTACGGATCGGATGAGATCGTTATTGCGGCACTTCCGATCTCTTATCAGCAGTTGCCAGAGCAGATTGATGTTTTAAATGCGCTGACACAAGACCTTGAGCGTCTTACAGGAGTGCAATCTGTGTTTAGTATTGCACAAGCGCGTTATCCTATTCCGGTGGGCGCTGGGCTGCGCTGGGTACCCTTTTATGATGCGCAACGTCAAGACGCCCAGCAACGACGCTTATTTACTGAACTAGAAGACTATCGCGCACAGCTGCTGTCAAAAGACCTAGACTACGCTTTTCTGTATACACAGCTTTCATCGTCAGATCAGATCGAGGCTGAACGCAGCACATTGATCGCTGCTATAGAACAAACGATCAAGCGTTACTATGAAGGGGCACACATTACCGGTCCTCCCGTATTGAATGAGGCCTATAATAAGGCGCTTCAAAAAGAGGCGGGGATTTTCGGATTGCTCACCCTGCTGGTTATCTCTATTGTGCTCATCATCTTACTTCCGAATCGTCGCTTTGCGTTCATAGCTGCGCTAGCGGTTGTGCTTCCGACACTTTTTCTATTCGGACTCATCGCTGCATTTGGAGTGAAATTAAATATGATTTCAGCCTTAATTCCGACTTTATTGCTTGTATACGCCTTAAGCGATGTGGTACATATTCTCAATGCCTTGAACCAAGAGGTAGGGCGAATGCCTAATGCGCCTTCGGTTTCTGTGTTACTCACTAGAGCTATTCAAAGAAGTATTGTTCCGTGTGCATTGACCACAGCTACGACCATTGTGGGTTATTTTGCTTTGTATTTCTCTGCCTTGCCGGCTTTAAAATCTATGGGATTGTGGGCAAGTATGGGCATCTTAGTTGCCTTTGTAATGGCGTATCTCGTCATTGTGCTGGGCATTAGTTTCTGGTCTGTAGACGCCCTAAAGTCACCCGATAAAAGAAGATCAGGCCTTCGTGAATCTAGGGTGAGCGATTGGATTATTACTCTAGTCAAGCTTCGAGGCAAAGAAGTTTTGGGAGTCTCTTTGGTGTTTTTAGTCCTTGCTGCGGTTTTTGCCCTCAAAGTCAAAGTGACCACAGACTCCCTTTCGTTATTACCCGATTCACCAGCTAAAAAGGCACTTTATAAGGTCGAAAATCTACTCGGAAGCAGTTCTAGACTGCAGCTCAATCTAACCCTTCATGACGGTGCGACAATTTCCTATCAAGAGTTCTTGGAGGACCTGTCTGATTTTCATCTGCAGTTAAGTACTTATCCCGAATTAGGGAACGTCTTCTCAATTCACAGTGTTCGTTCCTTTTTAGAAAAGCGGTACACTACGGCCTCTTTTGCGCAAATGGCGAGTGAAAAGACACTAAAAAATGCCCTAAAAAACTCATCTTCATCTGATAAAAGTGTTTTCAACTTAGTTTCTCCTGATTTAAACACCTTCGTGATTACGGTCGGATTCTCTCAGATGCCTACCCACGAACTTTCGGCCCTTTTTGCCAAAATTGAGAGGGATTTCAATGCGCAATTCGGAGAAGAAGTAGCCTTAGAGATTGACGGATTTGCGACGGTTTTTGCGACACTTAATGCGTTTGTAGTATCCAGTCAATTAACAACTTTTGGATTGGCCTTCTTGGTCATACTGCTGCTCTTAACGTGGTACCTCAAAAATTTTCGCAGGGCACTTCTTGTGTTGCTCCCCAATTTGATGCCGCTATTTGGACTGTTTGCCCTGATGTATGTATTTGATATTTCGCTGGGGGTAACTACAGCCATGATTACGCCTATCATTTTAGGAATCGCCATGGACGATACCCTCCATTTGCTGTATCATTTTCTAAGACCTGATGCGTCAATGAGCACTCAACCCCTTCAACCTCGCCTAGAGGGAGCCATCCGATACGCCACGCCAGCGCTTTTAACGTCAACGATCTCCTTAATGGCAGGGTTCTTCATCATTGCATTAAGCAACACTCCAGCGGTCAGTGAATTTGGGTTGTTGTGCTTAGTGGCTATAGCCATCGCACTAATTGCCGACCTTACTTTTCTTCCGGCTTTGATACGGAGGTTTTGGGGTTACTTTCCGAGATAAGCCGAGTACATCCACACGAGCTTCTCTTGTTCACGAATATAGTCACTCATGAGAGCGCTTGTTCCTTCGTCGTTGGCCTGCTGGGCAAGAGAAAGTAATTCGCGTTCAAGACGAATCAGTACTCCAAGTGAATCGATTACTGACTGCACACCTGTTGTGGCATTACTCACATCAGTTAGTTCTGTGATCTCTGCACGTGTCTTGTATTCAGTGAAATTGTGAGAGGGGGTCCCTTCGAGGGTAAGAATACGTTCTGCAAGTTCGTCAGCCTTAAGATTCAAGTCGTTATAGAGCTCTTCAAATTTGAGATGAAGCTCAAAGAATTTCTCTCCAGTAATATTCCAGTGAAGGCCCCGTGTATTCATATAAAAAAGCTGAACATTGGCGAGTAGGGTATTGAGTTGATTAACCATCTTCTCTGCCTTGTCAGCTGCAATTCCAATTTTTATTGTTTTCATTGTTTAAGTGATTTCTTTAAAGTTACCAAATCAGTTATGGGTTTTAGGTGACTAAGGTTGCTCTCGGATTGATTTACTAGTACGCTGTTGAAAACCATGCTATCTTCGCTCTTATGAACCAATGGAACCAATGGATAGCTGGCTTATTGCCCTACACCGAGACTGCGATGCTCGTATTGCTTCTTGGGGGCGGATTATTTCTGGCGCTGTATTCGAGACTGAAACCCTACCGGTATTTCAAGCACGCCATCGATATCACCCGAGGAAAGTACGATAAAGAAGGAGCCACAGGAGAGGTTTCACACCTTCAGGCCTTGTCTGCTGCCATCGCTTCGACGGTGGGTTTAGGAAATATTTCAGGAGTTGCCATCGCGGTTTATCTCGGAGGCCCAGGCGTGATCTTCTGGATATGGGTAGTCGCTGTTTTAGGGATGGCCATCAAATACTACAGCTGCTCACTGGCGGTTATGTTTAGAGGCGAAGATTCAAATGGCGTGGTTCAAGGAGGCCCCATGTTCTACATGACTCGTGGGCTCGGACGACTGGGCTCACCGCTCGCGGTATTCTACGCACTTATGGGCATGATCGGATACCTCGCGATTTTTCAGGCCAACCAATTCACCCAGACCTTTATGGTGGTGGTCAATCCGAATGAAACGCTGCTTGATTTAGGCGGAGCGCTTCCGTGGAAGGCCTTGATAGGAGTGGTCTTAGCAGCCATTACGGCTACCGTTATTTTTGGTGGCGTTCAAAAAATTGCTCAAGTGGCCACAAAAATCGTCGGGCCCATGGTCGGATTTTATTTCATCGCCGTCGCCGTTGTGCTGGTCATGAATGCCGATGCGATACTTCCTTCGTTTGGACTCATTTTATCAGAGGCCTTTAATTTCGAAACAGCTATTTCTGGAGGACTTTGGGGAGTCATCATATTGGGCGCACGTCGCGCCATGTTCTCCAACGAGGCCGGTTTGGGATCTGCACCCATGTATCACGGCCAATCAAAGACCGATGAACCCGTCCAAGAAGGGCTCGTAGCTATGCTTGGCCCCTTCATCGATACCATTGTAGTGTGTACCCTTACGGCATTAGTAATTCTTATCAGCGGAGCACACCTCGAGGCAGAAACCAATGGTATTTTAATGACCCTCATTGCGTTTAAAAAATCGCTGTTCGGATGGGGTGATGTGCTCTTGATGATCGCGGTGACCTCTTTTGCCTTGTCTACCATATTGACCTATTCGTATTATGGCGTGAAAAGTCTTTCGTTTCTAACCAATGCACGCATCGCGAAAGGCTTCAATTATTTCTATATCCTCACCATTATCGTGGCAGCAATTGCCTCGGTTGACCTGGTGGTCAACTTGATGGATCTGGCCTACTCTCTGATGCTCATCCCCAATATGATCGCGGTTCTCTTATTGGCGCCGCGGGTAAACCGCGCGGCCAAAGACTACTTTGCACGCTATCATTCGAACCAATTATGAGTGCACATCGGTCTGGATTTATCAATATTATCGGCAGCCCCAATGTGGGCAAGTCGACCTTAATGAATGCCTTAGTAGGCGAGCGCCTGTCGATCATTACTTCTAAGGCGCAGACCACGCGTCATCGTATTTTGGGTTTTGTCAACGAAGAAGACTATCAGATGGTCTTTTCAGATACTCCGGGCATCATCGATCCGGCCTATAAGTTGCAAGAGTCTATGATGGATTTCGTGCGTTCGGCTTTTGACGATGCAGATATCTTGGTCTACATGGTCGAGATGGGAGAGAAGACCCTGAAGGATCCGCAGTTCTTTAAAAAACTCGAACAAGCGGCGGCCCCCTTGCTGCTGCTGATCAATAAAATCGATACGGGAGATCAAGAGCGTTTAAATGCGGCGGTAGCCCATTGGTCTGAACAGCTCCCGCGGGCCGAAATTTTTCCTATTTCTGCTCTAGAAGGATTTGGAGTGTCTCAAGTGATGGAGCGTTTGAAAGAATTGCTTCCGCTAGGCCCTGCTTACTTTCCGAAAGACCAGCTTACCGATAAGACCGAGCGCTTTGTGGTGAGCGAGGTGATACGCGAAAAGATATTGCTCAACTACGACAAAGAAATCCCGTATGCAGTCGAAATTCAGGTCGAGTCGTTCAAAGAAAGCGATACGATCATTCACATTGG
>CAJXTX010000057.1 GCA_913060705.1 uncultured Bacteroidota bacterium
TAAACTGAGTTTTTATTGCTAATTTTTGAGACAATTTGTCTCAGTATGAAGAAACTCATTTTCGCGGCTTGCTTATCGGTGGGCCTTATCGTTCCCGTTAGTGCTCAAGAAGTTGAAAAAGATTTAAGCGCTGCCGTTTTTAGAAGTATAGGTCCTTTTAGAGGAGGACGCGCCAATAGCGCGGCAGGGGTGATTGGTGACCCCCTCACGTATTATATGGCAACTACCGGAGGAGGTTTATGGAAAACCACCGACGCCGGTCATCGCTGGTTCAATGTCTCAGACGGTTATTTCAAAACCGGTTCTATGGGTGCCGTTGCAGTCTCAGAGAGCCATCCGAATGTGGTCTATGCCGGAATGGGAGAACACGCCCCTCGAGGGGTGATGACCTCTTACGGAGACGGGGTTTATAAATCTACCGATGGCGGTAAGACATGGAAGCACCTCGGACTCGAGGCGACGCGTCAAATCTCGCGTATAAGCATTCATCCCGATAATCCAGATATTGTTTTCGTGGCCGCTCAAGGGGCACTGAATGGACCAACAAAAGAGCGCGGAATCTACAAGTCTACCGATGGGGGTAAAACCTGGCAGCATACCCTATTTGTGAATGAAACCACCGGATGTAGTGACTTGTCGATGGATATGCACAACCCTGATGTGCTCTATGCTGCGATGTGGGATCACGATCGCAAACCCTGGGAGGTACGCTCAGGAGGCCCAGGAAGTGGGTTGTATAAATCTACGGATGGAGGTTTGACATGGAACACCATTCACAATGGAATTCCAGCAGAAAAAGGCAAGATGGCCATTGCGGTCTCAAGGGCCGATTCAGACTGGGTGTACGCTCTTGTAGAGAGTGATACCTACGCGGAAAAGGGTGGTCTTTTCTTATCTACCAATGCCGGAAATTCTTGGTCTAAAGTGAGCGGAGACCACCGCCTTATTCAGCGCGCTTGGTATTACATTGAAGTATTTCCAGATCCGCAGAACAAAGAAAAAGTTAATGTGTTAAATGCCTCGTACCTGCAGTCTAAAGACGCCGGAAAGACCTGGTCACGCATTGATGCTTACCACGGAGATTACCATGATTTATGGATCAATCCGAACAATCCGAACAACATGGCGGTAGCCGATGACGGAGGGGTATCGATCACCTTTGATGGCGGAGAAAATTGGACCGATCAAAAGAATATGCCCACCGCGCAACTCTATCGTGTCGCGGCGGATGATTTGTGGCCCTACAATATCTATGCTGGGCAACAAGACAATAGCTCTTTACGAATTGCAACCCTCGCTCTAGGGACCAGCGGGATTGATCACCGTCACTGGCAACCAGCCGCCGGTGGAGAAAGTGCTTTTTTGGCCTTCGATCCAAAGAACCCGGTCAAGACCATGGGTGGTAGCTATCTGGGTTCAATCAATATTATGGATATGGAGAGCATGGCTAGAACGAACATCATGATCGAGCCGAATCTCTATTTAGGTCTTGCAGCACGTGATATGAAGTATTTATTCAATTGGAATGCGCCTATTATCAAATCGCAACACGAGCCTAACACTTATTTTCACGGTGCTCAGTACGTGCTCAAGACAACCGATGAAGGGCACTCGTGGCAAGAAATCTCACCCGACCTGACCCGTAATCAAGACGAAAAGCAGGGCAACGGGGGAGTGCCTTACACCAATGAAGCGGTGGGTGCCGAGAATTACGGAACCCTCAGTTATATTATAGAATCTCCACACGAGGCCGGTACCATGATTACCGGTAGTGATGATGGATTTGTGCATATCACCAGAGACGGCGGAAAGTCGTGGCAGAACATTACTCCGAAAAAGTTGCCCGAGACCCTGATCAATGCGATTGATATTTCTCCGCACGATAAGGGGACGATTTACATTGCCACCACGCGCTATAAGTTTAATGACTTTACCCCAGCGCTTTATAAGTCGACCGATTACGGTAAATCGTGGAAGGCGATCTCAAACGGCATTCCTTATGGCGCCTACACCCGTGTGGTTCGAGAAGATCCAGTGCGTAAAGACTTGCTTTTTGCGGGTACAGAATTAGGACTCTACGTCTCTTTAGACGGAGGATCTAATTGGCAGCGGTATCAGCGCAACCTGCCCGTTACTCCGATCACCGATCTATTAATCAAGCATGATGATCTTATCATCGCCACACAAGGAAGATCGTTTTGGATTCTCGATGACATGAACCTGTTCCGTCAATACAGCGGCTCATCGGCACCCAAATTGTATACGCCAGAACCTGCAGTCATGGCCAATTGGTATTCGGCGATGAATGCGAAGAATCCATCGGGAACCAGTGATTTTGTAGGGGTCAATCCGGCGAGTGGAGTAGTGTTTTACTACAGTTTGCCTGAACTAAAAGAAGACCAAGAGGTACGCCTTGAGATCAAAGACCAAGCCGGTAATACGGTGCGCTCTTTCACTTCGAAAGACGATCCTTCTTTTGTCTCCTATGAAGGCTATCCTTCTAAGCCAGCCACCTTAGATCAAAAGGTAGGGTTAAACCGTTTTGTTTGGGACATGCGTCACGAAACCCTTGAAGGAATTCCTGCCGTATACATTGAAGCCAGTTTTAGAGGGCACAAGGCGATTCCGGGCACCTACACGGCTACCCTTTCTTACGGAGACTACAGTGCATCAGTACCTGTTGAGATTCGTAAAAACCCACTGCTTGAAACGACCGATGCGCAGTATCAGGAGTATCACGAATTTATGAGCGAAGCAGAGGCTACCTACAATGAAATGACACAACAGGTCAATCGCCTCTTTGAGAAGTCAAAAAAATTACAAAAGATCGCAGCAGAAAAAGAGCTCAATGCCGAATTGAGCGCCGCTGCTGAGCAGCTGATTAAAGAGCTGAAGACTTACGACGGTGTCATGGCCCAACGCTTGAGCAAGGCCTACGATGATGTTGAGAATTATGTGAACGGATTCACTGCGAATTACATTCGCGCCTTCAATGAGGCCGATTCAGATCAACCTCGAGTGACCGCAGGGACGAAGAAGCGCATCGGAGAATTAAATGCCGAATGGCAGAAGCACAAAGCAGTCGCAGACCCCTTAGAACAGCGTTTGAAAGAACTAGAACAGCGTTTATTTGAGGTGGGAATCGGACCCTTAAGCCTTTAGGTATGGAAAAGCACAAAGAATCGATGATGATGTCACTCGGGTACAATCCCGAGTGGAGTGAGGGGTCTATTAAACCACCCATTTTTCAAACCTCGACTTTTGGATTTAAAACCGCCGAAGAAGGCAAGCGATTTTTTGAAATCGCTTACGGGAAGTCCCAATTAGAACCCAATGAACAAATGGGGCTCATCTATTCGCGGTTGAACAATCCGAACATGCAGATTCTCGAAGAGCGCCTAGCCGTGCTCGAAGGGAGCGAAGATGCGGCAGCCTTTGAAAGCGGTATGAGTGCGATTTCAACCGCCTTGTTGGCGTATCTAAAACCGAACGATGTACTGCTTATTACCGATCAAGTCTACGGGGGTACACATCATTTTGTGCATCACTTTCTGAAAGACATCGGGGTAGAGGCCTACGTGCTCTCAGCCGTTGACTCGGTGGCAGACATTATGGGCGAGCTCACGGCTAAAAATCTTACCCACCGCGTTCGCATGATTTATACCGAGACCCCAGCCAACCCCACCGGAAAATTGATCGATCTCTCTATACTTGAAGGGGTGAAAAATGAGCTCAATAAACAGAATGAGCTCCCTGTGATTTCTGCGGTTGATAACACCTATTTGGGACCGATTTGGCAGAACCCTATTGAAATAGGGACCGATTTGGTGTGCTACTCGGCTACCAAGTTTCTCAATGGGCATAGCGATGTGATTGCGGGTGCGGTCATGGGCTCAAAAGAGCATATTGGTCCGGTTAAGGGCCTGCGAACCTTTTTGGGGGGAATGATTGCGCCTTACACCGCATGGTTGCTTACGCGAAGCCTTGAAACCTTGCATGTGCGGATGGACTACCAAACAAAAAATGCCTCTCAAATCGCGGCCTATTTAGAGCAGCACGAGAAGGTGACACGCGTTTATTTTCCGGGATTGGCTTCGATGGGTGCGCGTCAAAATGCGATCTACGCAAATCAGTGTAAGGCTCCAGGGGCCATGATCAGTTTTGTAGTTCAAGGCGAGGAGGCCGGGGCCTTCCGTTTCTTGAATAACCTAAAACTCATTAAACTGGCCGTGAGTCTCGGAAGCAATGAGAGTTTGGCACAGCACCCCTTTTCAATGACCCATGCCAACGTTCCTGATGAAGAGAAAATCAGCACCGGCGTCGCTCTTGGTTTAGTGCGCCTTAGTGTAGGGATCGAGCATGCCGAGGATCTAATAGCGGATCTCGCACAGGCCTTAGAAAAGGTCTAAAAGCCTTAGGTGTCTGCAAGCTGAAGCATCGCCTGAACGAACCGATCGATTTCTTCCGTTGAGGTGAAAACGTTTGGAGTAATGCGACATCCGTCTACCCCTGCTCCTTCGATGGCTACGGTAAAAATTTGATAATCGTCCATTAGCCTGCGTGCGAGTTCAGAGGCGCGCATTTGGGTTAATCCGACATTGCCTATACCCGCGTACCGTTCTTTCTGAGCGGGCGTATTGATGCGGATGCTCGGATGGTCTCTGAGGGCCTCCATCCAACGAGAGGCCAGTGCCCTCAGGCGCTCCTCTTTTCGCTGCGGACCAAGTGCCTGGTAATACGTAATCGCGTTTTCAATGGCTAAATCGTGATA
>CAJXTX010000058.1 GCA_913060705.1 uncultured Bacteroidota bacterium
GAAAAAAGACTGTTCGGATGCTCCTTAAGCAATCTGTTTTTATAAAATTGAGAGGCAACCTCATTGGTGTCAACGCTGATCAAATAGAGCGTGTAAAGTGTGTTTGCCTGTATCAGATCAGAAGAGTCTTCTAATAAAGGCTCAAGTAATTTTACAGCGCTTGAATAATCTTCAAAGGTGTAATAGTAAATAGAGGCACTTGTAAAAAGTGCTTCAATTTTTTCTTTGATTAAATTGTCAACAGCCTCTTCATTTACCGGAACCTCTCCAAGCTTTTGCGCAACAGCAGAATTAATTTCACTCTCTATAATTGACGTCGGAGCTGAAACGCGATCGTCTGGCTGTTCGCTTTTTTTAATCTCAGCCTCTGCAATGGCGCGTTCTGGAGAAACACTTCGAAGTGACCAATAATCAACGTTTGATCGAACTCCCCATTGTTTTTCAAAGGCCAACTTTCCAGATTTTATTAATTGTTCATTATTGAAATAAAAGTTGGATATGCTCTCAATCTCTGAATCTTGGTTTTCCTCTTGATCTATTTCAGCCAATAATTGTTCAGCCCGCTCTTGTTTCTGTTTGGCTTCGATTTCATTGCGAACTTTCAATGTTATTCGACTTACTCTTTCCTCTTCAGTGAGCTCAGCGTAAGCGAGAAGAGTGTCTATTTCTGAAGCGCGATCTAGCAATACGAACAATTCTGAAATCTGTTCGTGAGCTCCTTGACGAGCCTGTAATTTAGAAGGCTCGATAAGCGATTGATGCTGTAGCAGGCTGTCTAAATACGACAGTGCGCCACGATAATTTCTTCGCTGTAGTTCAAAGGCTATAAGCGTGTCAAAATTGGCGATTTGAAGTTCAGGCGACCCCAAACTATTCGAACTTTCAAAATGCGAAATAGCATTTTGAAAAAAATCATTAGCGGTAGTGTCCTTCCTGAATAAGCTAAGTTCTTTTAATCCCTTGGAGCGGTAAATAAGCCCTCGATCTTCGTAGTTGTTCCATCGATTGAGCATCCGGTCTAAGGCCTTGTGATAATCTTCAGTGTTTAGATTCTCTTGATCTGTCAAGGCTATTTGGGCGAGAATTCGGTACGGAGCATAACGATAGCTTTTATCTTTAGCTAATTGTTTTAGAAGCTGATTTGATGAAGCCTTTTGGTTTTGTTTGTGAAGCAATTGAGTAAGAGCCCACTGGGTTCGTCGAAGTAATGAATCTGGTATTTTCTGTTCTAAAGCGTTTTCGAGATTTTTTATCGCCGCCGTGGGGTCTTGCGATTCTAATCTTATCTGCGAGCGAAGAAGCGAGGCGAGATAACGCTGATCCCATTTTCTTGGAGCTAGAATTTCTAATTTATCTAAGGCCTCTTCGGCAGCCGGATAGTTCTTTGTTGAAAAGAAAACGAAAGCTTCGCCTAAGTAACCTGCAGAAACAGCTTGGCTTCTGTTTGAATAGGAACTAAGCTTTCTAAACGCTTCCAGTGCAGGAAAGGGTCTTGCGTTAAAATACCGACTATATCCCAGAAGCTCGTAGGCTCGATCTAACCTGTCGTTCTTTTCCTTTCGGCCAACTTCAACAGAAAAGCGCTGTATAGCCTTAACTGCTTTCTCTTCAACTCGTTCAAGGGAATTATTTGTAGAGGTGTCTGTTGGGAATGTAAAATACCAATCGGGCAAAGGTGATAGCGATTCTAATAAATTGTTTTGATTCGAGTTTCGCTGATCTAAAAAGGTTAGTAATGCCTGCTCGCCGTTATATAACGTATTAAACTTGGCGTTTAATCGCTTCGACTGCAATTTAGTTCGCGACGAAGGAATGATTGCGCACGAGCCCAGAGTTAATAGCAGCCCCAGAAATAAAGAAAGTCGAATTCGCTTCACTCGCCTAAGTTAAGTCCTTATCAGTACATCTTAAAATCTGCATAAGCTTCGTATTTTTGCTAAAAAGAATTGCCATGAATTTTCACTCCTTAACGGTATCCAAAATTGAGCGGTTTAATGCTGAGTCTATAGCCATTAGTCTAGCTATACCTGCTGATCTAAAGTCAATTTTTCACTTTGAACCCGGTCAATACATCACCTTTAGTCATTCGGTAGGGGACAAAGAAATTCGCAGGTCTTACTCTATCGCGTCAACACCTGAAGACGAAATGATCACTGTTGGGGTAAAAGAAGTCGAAGGAGGTATATTCTCTACATACGCTAATAAAACGCTTAAAGAAGGGGACGTTTTGAGGGTAGCTACTCCTGAAGGTGGATTTGTTCTCGATAAAGAGGCAAATTCAATCTTGGCCATAGGTGCAGGGAGCGGTATAACACCACTACTCAGTATTATGAAAGTAGCGCTGTCGAACAACCCAAATGTGAAAGTTGGTCTGATCTATGGAAATCAGAGTGGCCGTTCAATGATGTTTAAAGATTCGATTCAAGAGCTTTCTCAAAACTTTAGCGACCGTTTTTTTGCGGTTAACGCCTTTTCTCGGGAGCAGGGAGGCGACTACTTTGGAAGAATCGATAGGGGGGTTATTCTACATGCTTTGAAAAATAAACTTGTCGGGCTAGGAGTGCCAGACAAAACCTACCTCTGTGGCCCAGAAGCGATGATTCACCTTGCAAAGGATACGCTTTTAGACCAAGGTATAGCCGAAGAACATGTTTTATTTGAACTTTTTGTGACCTCTGAAAATGCCAAAGAGATTAATGTCAGTGGGATGGCATCTGTTCGTGTTCTGCTAGATGGTGAGACTCATGAGATAAAAGTACCTAAAGAAGAATTTCTTTTAGATAGTCTATTAGAACAAGGTATTGATGCTCCGTATTCTTGTCAGGGAGGTTCATGTAGTAGCTGTATTTGTAAAATCACAGAGGGTAGTGCTGATATGGCCCGTAACCAGGTGCTCACAGACAATGAGATCGCGAATGGGTTTGTGTTGAGCTGTCAGGCTAAGATCACTTCAACCAGTATAGCTGTAGACTTCGACAACGTTTAATTCGTCGAGAGGTAGGCTGAAATCACTCGGCTGCCTTCTTCGTATCCGAGTTGATAAGCTTTTTCGATTCCTGATTTATCTAAGAACCCAATTTTTTTGAGGCCTTCGGGTTGGATGTAAAAATCACAAGCCTTTAGTTTTTCAATCGTGCGAGAGTAGATCATTAAACTACTTACCCTGGCGGTAAGTTGAATCGCGTTTTTCAGCTGATGAGGCTCAACAGTGCTCAATTCGGTGGTGTTCGATCCGATGATTCGATCCGAATAATCCCTTACTAATTCTAATGGAAAATTGCTCAGAATTCCTCCGTCAGCATAGAGCTGCCTATCTATCATCACAGGGCTAAACACTGGGGTCAATGAAGCTGAAGCCAGTAAAGGTTTAATCAGTTCCCCGCTATTAAATTCTTTCAGACTTCCGTCCAATAAATTAGTGGCAGCCACATGCAAAGGCAATTGAAGCTCTTCAAAACTATCGTGCATTAAAAAACCCTTTAACAGATCGTAATAGCGCTCTGTATCAATAAGGCCTGGTTTTGTAATACTAAAGTAATTGTACTTAAAAAGCGGCGCTTCCTTAAAGAAAGAAAGCATATCCTCTGTCGAGTTTCCATTCGCAAATAATGCCCCAACAAGAGCGCCAGCGCTAGACCCTGCAACCCGATCAATTTGAATATCGTGCTCTTGAAGCGCCTTTATAAAACCAATATGGGCCATTCCACGAACGCCTCCACCAGAGAGAACAAGAGCCGTGCGTTTGGTGTTATCGAAACTCATAAGAGGGTTTTAACTACAAAGATAACCACAAAATGAGGCCCAAATCCTTAACTTAGAGTTTCGAAAAAGTTAAGCTATGAGTGACGCCTACTATGATCCAAAAGACCTTAAAAACTTCAAAAAAATCACTGATTGGAGCGAGCCGCTTGGCACACGATTTTTCGAATACTACTCCAAGGTATTTGAAGAAGGTGCTCTTTCAGCAAGGGAAAAATCATTAATCGCGTTGGCGGTAAGCCATGTGGTAAAATGCCCTTACTGCATCGATGCATATACCAAAGATGGTCTTCAAAGAGGAATCACAGAAGAAGAGATGATGGAGGCTGTGCACGCGGGTGCAGCCATTGAAAGCGGAGCAACATTGGTTCATGCTGTTCAAATGATGAATAAGCACAAAAAGCTTTCTCACTAGATGGCAAAATCATCCCTTCAACGGTCGAAGCACTTGCTTGCAGACCCCAAACAACAACTCCAAGTTTTGTCTTCGGGATCATTCTCTTCGGGTGCCTTGCCGACATTTTCAGACCGGCTAAAAGGGCTTAACGTAGAGCTTAAAACTGACAGGCTTGAAATTCTGCAGGTTAATCTGGGGTATATGTGTAACCAAACTTGCGCTCATTGTCATGTAGATGCAGGGCCCGACCGAAAAGAAATTATGTCCTCAGATACCATCAATCAAGTTATTGATGCCATTGAGCGTTTCAGGCCGAATACACTAGACTTAACTGGGGGAGCGCCTGAAATGAATCCAGAATTTCAAAGATTAATACGTGCCGCTGTTTCTCTATCTGTAAAAGACATCATTGTCAGATCTAATTTGACCATTTTAGAGTCAAACAACCACTATAAAAGCTATCCGCAATTTTTCAAAGAAAATGGTATTCACGTAGTGTCATCATTACCTCACTACTC
>CAJXTX010000059.1 GCA_913060705.1 uncultured Bacteroidota bacterium
GGATTCTCAAATTCAGACTGGTGGCCAGAGCAGCTTAACCTCAAGATGCTTCACCAGAACACAGAAGAATCTGTTCCCTTAAAAAACTTCAATTACAAAAAAGCTTTTGCTTCGATCGACTACGATGCGCTTAAGCAAGATTTGGTCAATTTGATGACTGATTCGCAAGACTGGTGGCCTGCAGATTACGGGCACTACGGTCCATTCTTCATTCGTATGGCCTGGCACAGTGCGGGTACCTACAGAATTACAGACGGACGCGGTGGAGCCTGCGCCGGAACACAGCGTTTCGCGCCGCTAAACAGCTGGCCAGATAACGGAAACTTAGATAAGGCCCGCAGACTGTTGTGGCCTATCAAGCAGAAATACGGAAAAAAAATATCTTGGGCTGACTTGATGATCTTGGCCGGTAACGTGGCCTTAGAGACTATGGGCTTTGAGACCTTCGGATTCGCCGGAGGGCGTGCCGATGTTTTCGAGCCAGAAGGAGACATTTATTGGGGTCCTGAAACCGAGTGGTTAGGAGACAAGCGCTACAAAGGAGATCGTGAGCTTGAAAACCCACTCGCTGCGGTTCAGATGGGACTCATCTATGTAAACCCAGAAGGACCCAATGGTAAGCCAGATCCAATCGCAGCTGCTCGTGATATCCGCGAGACGTTTGCGCGTATGGCGATGAACGACGAAGAGACTGTAGCGCTTGTTGCAGGAGGACACACTTTCGGTAAGACGCACGGTGCCGGAGATACCGCTCATGTTGGTCCTGAGCCAGAAGGCGCTCCGATCGAGCAACAAGGATTCGGATGGGCAAATAGCTTCGGATCAGGTAAAGGAGAGCACACCATTACTTCTGGTCTAGAAGGAGCTTGGACGCCGACTCCAATCCAATGGGACAACAGCTATTTTGATACCTTGTTCGGCTACGAGTGGGAACTTACAAAGAGCCCTGCCGGAGCCTATCAGTGGAAGCCAGCCAATGGCGAAGCTGCCGATGCAGTGCCTGATGCGCACAACCCGAACAAGCGTCATGCGCCAATGATGGCAACGACTGACTTAGCGCTTAGAGAAGATCCTGCGTATGCAAAGATTTCGAAGCGTTTCCACGAAAATCCAAATGAATTTGCAGATGCCTTTGCACGTGCTTGGTACAAGCTAACACACCGTGACATGGGGCCGATCACCAACTATAGTGGACCAGAGGTGCCGAAAGAAGTATTGATCTGGCAAGATCCGGTTCCGGCCGTTTCTCATGACTTGATTGATGCTGCTGACATCAAAAACCTAAAAGGACAGTTGCTTGCGAGCGGACTATCGGTTTCTGAATTGGTATTCACCGCTTGGTCGTCTGCTTCTACCTTTAGAGGTTCTGACAAGCGCGGAGGTGCCAACGGTGCACGCATCGCGTTGAGTCCACAGAAATACTGGGAGGCTAACGATCCAGATCGCTTAGCTAAAAACCTAGAAGCGATTAAAGCGGTTCAGGCCGGATTTAATGCTGCTGCAGGAAGCAAGCAGGTTTCGCTTGCCGATCTTATCGTACTAGGTGGATGTGCCGCTATTGAAAAGGCTGCTGCTGATGCAGGAGTTACGGTTGAGGTACCATTCTCACCAGGACGTACGGATGCGACTCAAGACATGACCGATGTAGATTCATTCGCAGTTCTTGAGCCTCAAACTGACGGGTTCCGCAACTTCGCCAAGCCAGGGGCGCTGAACCGTCCGGCTGAAGAGTGGTTGGTCGACAAGGCTCAATTGTTAGGATTGAATGCTCCTGAAATGACTGTATTGGTTGGAGGTCTTCGTGTACTCGGAGCCAACTCAGCGCACTCAAACCACGGCGTATTTACCGATAAAGTAGGGGTGTTGACCAACGACTTCTTCACCAACCTCTTAGACATTGCGACGGAGTGGAAGGCCGTTGAGGGAGATAGCAATGCCTTTGTCGGAACAGATCGCAGCTCAGGTGAGCAGCGCTATACGGCTACACGTGTTGATTTGATTTTCGGATCAAACTCTCAACTGAGAGCACTCTCAGAAGTGTACGCTTCTGCCGATTACAAAGAGCAATTTGTTCACGACTTTGTTGCCGCTTGGAACAAGGTGATGAACGCCGATCGTTTCGATCTATTAGACTAATCTAAAGATTGCTATGAAATAGAGAAGCCTCCCCGATGGGAGGCTTTTTTATTTGTTGAAGAATATGCGATATTCGCATCATGAAAGTGTTACAGTCATTAAGTCTTCGCGAAAAATGGATCCTCGCCTTTGTGGGTGTGGCGATTTTGTCGCGTTTGATTGTTCACATCCCCAATGTGACGGCTGTGACGGCTACGGCGCTTTTCGCCGGTCGCTTCTTTCAGCGGAAGTCTTTCGGATTTGCGGTTCCGATTTTGGTGATGGCCATCACAGACCTCTTTCTTGGATTCTATACCATTAGCGTATTCGTCTACGCCGCCTTGCTAGGAGTGGTAGCCATTGGTCAATGGGCCAAACGCATTTCAGTATGGAGCGTACTTGCCTCGTCTGTTTTATTTTTTGTGCTCACCAATTTTGGGGTGTGGGTGTTAGGGTATCCTAAAACTTGGGAAGGCCTCGTGGCTTGCTATACCGCAGCCATCCCATTCTTCAGGGCCTCACTTATCGGAGATTTTGCATTCGCAGGAATCTTGGTCTTCAGTTTCAGACTGATAGAGCGCCGCGTTTTGGCAAAGGCCTAAGAAGGGCTATCTTCGCGCCCGAATCATCAATCAACCTATCCGTGTATGAAGCGTTACCTCAAACTCTTCGACTTCGACTATACCTATAGTGCCAAAACTGAAATTTTATCGGGTCTTACCGTGGCTCTTGCCCTGGTCCCAGAGGCGGTTGCCTTTGCCTTGATCGCAGGTCTTTCACCACTTACGGGTTTGTATGCCGCAGTAGTTATGGCCTTTATTACCTCTGTATTCGGAGGCCGCCCGGGAATGATTTCTGGTGCTACCGGAGCCGTTGCTGTGGTGCTCGTTAACCTGGTGCTTGATCACGGTGTCGAATACGTCTTTGCCACGGTCATTCTAGCAGGAATCATTCAGATCTTGGCCGGTGTGCTGCGATTGGGTAAGTTCATTCGCTTGGTACCGCATCCGGTAATTTTCGGATTCGTCAACGGCCTCGCCATTATCATTTTCATGTCGCAGCTCGATCAGTTTAAAGCGGCTGACGGATCATGGTTAAGCGGCCCCTCACTATACCTTTTCTTAGGGTTGGTACTCTTGAGCATGGCGATCATCTACGGATTGCCCAAGCTTACCAAGGCCGTCCCTTCTTCGTTAACGGCCATCCTAGTCGTATTTGGCATTGCGGTAGGTTTCGGCATCGACACCAAGACAGTAGGGGATATTGCCTCTATCAAAGGAGGCTTCTTGCCTTTTCACTTACCCGAAGTTCCATTCGCCTTAGAAACCTTACAAATCATCGCTCCTTATGCGTTTATCGTTGCGGGAGTAGGGCTCATTGAGAGTCTATTGACCCTAAACATTGTCGATGAAATCACCGAAACGCGTGGGAGCGCCAACAAAGAAGCCCTTGCACAAGGAGTGGCCAATACCCTTTCTGGACTGTTTTCAGGAATGGGCGGTTGCGCCATGATCGGGCAGTCTCTGATCAACGTGTCTAACGGGGCACGCGCGAGACTCTCAGGAATCGTAGCGGCTGTCGCCTTATTGGGCTTTGTGATGTTCGGATCTAGCCTCATTGAGCAGGTTCCGATGGCAGCACTTACCGGTCTGATGATCATGGTAGCCATTGGTACGTTCGAGTGGGCCAGCTTGAAAACCTTTACTAAAATGCCGCGTTCGGATGTCTTTGTGATGGTCGTGGTGACCCTGGTAACGGTATTCTTACACAACCTGGCTTTGGCCGTGATTATTGGCGTGATTATCGCAGCGCTCGTATTCGCCTGGGACAACGCCGTGCGCATTCGTGCCCGTAAGCATATTGATGAATTAGGGATCAAACATTACGAGATCTACGGACCGCTCTTCTTTGCCTCCGTATCAGCCTTTTCAGAGAAGTTTGATGTGCTAAACGATCCGCCTGAGGTGATCATCGATTTTGCCGAAAGCAGGGTGGTTGACATGTCAGCAATCGAGGCCCTGAATCGTATCACGGAGCGCTACGCCAAGGTGGGCAAGAAGGTGCATCTGCGTCACTTGAGTAACGATTGCAAGCGACTCATCGCCAATGCTGAGACCATCATTGATGTGAACGTTATTGAAGATCCGACCTATAAGGTGGTACGAGACTTTAGCTAATTGGGTCGGCTTAAATTTTGCAGTAAATTTATTCTATGAATCGTTTTTCTAAATGGGCGGGTGCGTGGACAACACTCTTAGTTGTCGTTCTTACGCTCGCTAGTTGTGCTGAGCCAGACACACGTTATCAAGACCGTCTGCAAGACCCTGCACTCTTTAACGCCTCTATGCAACAACTCACTGATGTGATTGTGTATGATATTTTTTCGCCACCGGTGGCTTCGCGTATTTATGTGTATCCTACCATCGCGGCCTACTCTATTTTGCGTCAGGTAAATGATGAATAC
>CAJXTX010000060.1 GCA_913060705.1 uncultured Bacteroidota bacterium
CAAAAATACATCAAATAGGCTTATACACAATAAATTCGTATCTTTGTCCCTTCTTTTTTGACGCACAAAAATCTAGGGTTATGAATGGAAAAAAGATATTGTTTGTATCGTCTGAACTAGTACCCTACCTGCCAGAGAATCAAGTCTCATTAATGTCTTATGAATCTCCGAGGGTAGTGAACAGCAATGGCGGTCAAATTCGAATTTTCATGCCTAGATATGGAGTCATTAATGAAAGACGCCATCAACTCCACGAAGTGATTCGCCTTTCAGGAATGAATTTGGTGGTCAACGACATGGATATGCCGCTAATTATCAAGGTGGCCTCGATCCCAAAAGAGCGTATTCAGGTATATTTTATAGATAACGACGAATATTTTAAACGCAAGTCTACCTTCACCAATCCGAAAGGTGAAATGCACGAAGACAATGATGAACGTGCTATTTTCTTCGCCAAAGGGGTGATTGAAACGGTGAAGAAACTCAATTGGGCTCCTGATATTATTCACGTACACGGATGGATGGCCTCTTTGCTACCACTGTACTTGAAAAACTTCTACAAAGACGAGGCGATGTTCAACGACACGAAGATCATTACCTCTATTTACGAGGAAGAATTTGAAGGTGAGATTCCAGGAAAAATTTGCGAGAAGATCGCGTTTGACAACATTGACCTTTCTGCATTTGAGTGTCTTCAAAATCCAAATCATACAAATTTGTTAAAGGTAGCCGCAGATCACTCTGATGGCCTTATATTCGCCGGTGAAAATATCTCTGACGACCTTCAGAAATACTGCAAGTCTTCAGGAAAACCAATCCTTGAATATGTTCCAGTTCAAGAAACCGAAGAAGCCTACATCAAGTTCTACAATTCTTATTTCTAGGAGCGTTTCTATGTTGAAGCATTTGAAAGGAAAAGCGCAGGTTTTGCTTGTGCTGAGCATTTTCTTTTTAGGTTTAGTTTCGTGTGAAACGGAATCATTCACCCTGGGTGAGTCGTTGGTTTACGGAGAACCTTTTACCCTGAGCAAGAAAACGTATACCATTGAGTCAATCAATCAATTGGCCATAGACCGTGTACAAACCAATAAAGTTCCTGTTTATCAATTAGGAAACTACAAAGACCCCGTTTTTGGAGAGACCAATGCCTCTATATTGTCGCAAGTGCAACTTTCAGCTCCGAACCCTTCTTTTGGAGAGCTCTCAGCTGTGGGCGAGCTAGACAACGATTTAGACGAGCGTGAAACCGTAACTAAGGTTACTCTGTACATTCCGTTTTTTAGAGCTTCTGCAGCCTCTTCGGATAGCGATTCGGATGGCGTTTTGGATAGTTTTGACGTAGACCCGAATGATCCTCTCAGCGATAGCGACGGAGACGGGCTTTCAGACAATGAAGAGCGTTTACTCGGATGGAATCCACTTTCATCAGACACCGATAACGACGGAATTCCAGACGCTCAGGATGACGATACGGCCGCTAATTCTTACGCGCGACGCTACGACTTAGATAGTATTTACTCCTTCTCAGACCAAGACCGATTTAATCTTAAGGTGAGAACCTCAGATTATTATCTGCGCGACCGCGATCCGCAGACCGATTTCTTAGAGTCTCAGGCTTATTTTTCAGACAAAGCAGCTGTATATGAGCCTTTTTTAGGAAAAGAACTTTTCGAAGGCCCCGTGGTTATTAGCGATTATCAATACGTTTACTATAACGAAGATGATCCGGCAACAGAGGATGTTGATGAATCACTCACCCTTGATGTAACGAAGTCTAAAGACCCTGGAATTTTAGTTGAGTTAGACAAGCTCTTCTTTCAAGACAGAATTATGGGTCAAGAAGGGAGTGATGCCCTTCGTTCGCAGGCTAATTTCGTCGATCACCTTAGAGGACTTCACTTGAGTATTGATCCAAGCGATGATCTTATGCTCTTATTAGACATGAGTCAGGCCTATATCGAGATAGAATACGAGTACGATTCTATAAATACTCAGGGCACTACGGATACTGCAGATGATACGAGGGACCAGATTACCACAACGTACCGCCTCAACTTTTTGACCGGAAGCGCTACCGGATTCACCCAAGGGAATGCGATCAACACCTGGACATATAGTAAGGCATTATCATTTGACACTCAAAAAGAGGCAACTCCTGATCGTTTGTTCTTAAAAGGAGGTAGTGGATCATTACTTCAACTTGAAATTCCGCAATCGGTTATTGATGAGGCGCGTCAAAACAATTGGCTCGTCAATGAGGTCAGTCTTGAATTCTTTGTAGATCAAGATAAAATGGCACTCACTCCTTTTGAGCCTCCGCGCCTATACATGTACAAATCGACCAATAGCTTGCCTTTGTACAATGCAAGTAACGAGACATCCTCAAGCCAAACTGCCTTGGGAGTATATCTCAATTACGACGGTGCACTGAGAAAGAACACCGCCGGAAGAGGTGAAGCGTATAAAGCAAACGTCACCGATTACTTCAACGATATTATCATTCGCGACTCGTTGAATGCGCCTATCAATGTCGCAATAAGTGCCAACATTGCTTTCCCACAGGTTCAGCAGGCCATTTTAGACGATCAAACCGCTGTAGACTACCCGTTGATGTCGGGTATTTCACCGCTCGGTACAGTACTGTACGGACCGAGTTTGAGTGTACCAGAAGACAAGCGACTTAAGCTTACTATTTACTACACAGAGCTCAATCAGTAGGCCCTCAAACCGGCTTGATTTCATAACTTTGCGCCAAACCCAATTGGCATGTGTGGAATTGTTGGCTATCTCGGTCATAGAGAGGCTTTTGACGTTATAGTTAAAGGACTTCAACGTCTCGAATATCGAGGTTATGATAGCGCCGGTTTAATGCTCTTCGACGGCGATCAAATTACTGTTTCTAAAACGAAAGGAAAGGTCTTTGACCTTAAGGAAAAGGCAGAAAATGCTCACACGGTTAATGGTGCTCTTGGCATAGGCCATACCCGCTGGGCTACCCACGGTGTTCCTAATGATGTCAATTCACATCCTCACCTATCTAATTCTGAAAGGTTAGCCATAGTGCACAACGGAATTATCGAAAATTATCAGTCGTTGAAGACCACCCTAGAGCAGCGTGGGTATACTTTCAAGTCAGATACCGATACAGAGGTCTTGGTCAATTTGATTGAAGAGATTCAGCAAAAGGAACAAGTTAAACTGGCTAAGGCCGTTCGTCTGGCACTCAATCAGGTGGTTGGGGCATACGCTATCGTCGTGTTTGATCGAGAACAGCCCGACCGACTGGTCACTGCACGAATGGGAAGTCCGCTCGCCATAGGAGTCGGAGATAAGGAGTATTTTATCGCCTCAGATGCGAGCCCATTTATTGCCTACACCTCCAATGCGATTTACCTTGAAGACGGTGAAATGGCGGTTATCACTCGTGACCAAGAGGTTGAGGTACGCAAAATCAAAAGCAATAAAGAAGTCGATCCGTTCATTGTTGAACTCGAGCTTTCACTCGAAGAAATTGAAAAAGGCGGATACGATCACTTTATGCTCAAAGAGATTTACGAGCAACCGAAGGCTATTCAAGACACCTTTAGAGGAAGACTTCTCAGCGATCAAGGCCTGATCAAAATGGCTGGAGTGGAGCAGCATTTAAACACCTTCTTAGAGGCCAAGCGTATTATCATTGCCGCATGCGGTACTTCATGGCATGCCGGATTAGTAGGCGAATACATTTTTGAAACCTATCTGAGAATACCGGTTGAGGTAGAGTACGCTTCAGAATTTCGCTATCGTGACCCGGTCATAGGCCCCGGAGATGTACTCATTGCCATCTCTCAGTCTGGAGAAACCGCCGACACTCTTGCAGCCATCAAATTGGCAAAGAGCAAGGGAGCCTTTGTGTTTGGAATATGTAACGTGGTCGGATCTTCTATAGCCAGAGAAACTCATGCAGGGGCCTACACCCATGCTGGGCCAGAAATTGGTGTTGCCTCGACCAAGGCCTTCACTACACAAATAACGGTGCTCACCCTAATAGCCCTCAAACTCTCTCAGGCCAAGGAGAGCCTCTCGCATTCAGAGATCAATCATCTAACGAAAGCACTCGAAGCGGTGCCTGAAAAAGTTCAAGAAGTTCTCGAGTTAGATGCACACATTAAAGCAATTGCATCCGCCTACTATCAGGCTGAAAACAGTCTCTACCTCGGACGCGGATACAATTTTCCGGTTGCCTTAGAGGGAGCCCTGAAGCTCAAAGAAATCAGCTATATACACGCCGAGGGGTATCCTGCCGCTGAGATGAAACACGGCCCTATAGCGCTGATTGATGAACAGATGCCTGTTTTTGTGATAGCCACGCGCAAAGGACATTACGAGAAAGTCGTCAGTAATATTCAAGAGATAAAATCGCGCAAGGCGAAGATTATAGCCATTGTCACGAAGGGAGATGAAGAGGTGGCCGCATTGGCAGATCATTGCATTGAGATTCCAGAGATTGAAGAGTCGCTCGCACCCATTTTAACGACCATTCCACTTCAGTTACTCGCTTATCATATAGCCATTATGAG
>CAJXTX010000061.1 GCA_913060705.1 uncultured Bacteroidota bacterium
GACGGAACCATTTTACGCTTGCCATTGTGGATGACCTCGGCATCGTTGATGTACTCATTGAGCACTCCGTACGAAGACCAGGTAAAGGAGTAGGCCAATAAACCGTTGGGGTAACGCGGAAGCGCCCCGACGCGCAATTCTACATCGCGCACCTTAGTGAAGCTCTTGGTCAGATCGTATCCCATGATGCCGATGAATCCTGGAGCCAATCCGCATTGGGGTACCATGGCCGAGTTCGCCGTCTTGGCCAGTTCACGGATATAATCTGTGGTCGGTACATCTTCGGTCAGATCGAAATAATGGATCCCCTTATCATGTGCCAGTTTCGCCACGGGCTTGTTTAAGAAATAGGGGAGTGCAGAAACAACGGCATCAAAAGAGCCTAAGGCCGTTTCGAGGGCTGCACTGTTGGATACATCGAGTGAGTGGACCGCGAACGGATGCTCGTGATCGTAATGAGGGGGTTCTTTATCGAATCCAGTGACATCAAAGCGCTCTGAAAGTAAGGTGGCAACCAGTGTTCCGACCTTTCCGAGCCCGAGTACAGCAATTTTTTTCATTTCCTTTTCGTTTAGAATGTTGTAAATGTAACATTCAGAAAAGGTTTTGTGAAATTTGCAAATCGCAAGTTATCAACAATTCGAGGGTGCTTTAAGGAGGGCTCAGTCCCGCTTGGTGTACGCTGGTTCTCGCACTTCATTACCCGTTTGATCGCGTAAGGCATCCCCCAATTTTAAGCGCATTTCATCAGCCAGGGCCTCAATTTTAGCTACTACCTCAGGATGCTTTTCTGCAATATTGGTACGCTCCCCTGGGTCGGTGGGTAGGTGATACAATTCAATTTCATCCAAAGTGAGGTAGGTATAGTCTCCGGGCAATCCGTCTTTGCCTTGTGGCTGCCCTGCCATGGTGCGGTAGGTATGCTCAAAATAAAGTTTGTAATCGCCATAGCGCACTCCCTGTAATTGGTTGACATCGTAATAAAAGAAATACGCCTCATGAGGACTTTCGGTGCTTTCCTTTGTCAAAAGGGGCATTACATCTTTTCCGTCAATGGCGCGTTCCGGAAGGTCTGCACCGGTCAAGTTGGCGATGGTAGGCAATAGATCGATGCCCATTACGGGGACATCAACGATAGATCCGCCTTGGATGCGTGGTGGGTACTTCACGATAAAAGGTTCCCGCTGTCCGCCCTCCCAAGCCGTGCCTTTGCCTTCTCGTAAGTGACCCGCGCTTCCGGCGTGATTGCCGTACGCTAGCCAAGGCCCATTGTCAGAAGTGAAAATGACCAGGGTGTTTTCTTCGAGTCCGTTTTCTTTCAAGGCTTGTAGGATCTGACCCACCGACCAGTCGAGTTCCATGATGACGTCACCGTACAATCCGTTAGCCGACTTGCCTTTGAATTTTTCTGAAACATAAAGCGGGACGTGCGGTTGCGGATGCGCCACATACAAGAAGAATGGGTCGTCTTTTTTTCGGTTTATAAAGTCGACCGCTCGGTTTGTTAGTTGGGTAGTCAATTGCGACTGATCGGTGAGCGTATCGATTACTTGTGTGTTTTCGTAAAGAGGCAGCGGTCCAAAATTAAAGACAGGCCCTTGCTGCGGATGCAGTGGCCACATGTCATTCGAATAGGGAATGCCAAAGTATTCGTCAAATCCATGATTCGTGGGTAAGAGCTCAGGCGCATCTCCGAGGTGCCACTTACCGAAAATAGCCGTGGCGTATCCTTTTTCTTTCAGCATATCGGCAATGGTGGTTTCATCAGGATGCAATCCTTTATCTGAATTGGGCATAAGGGCGTTGTGAATACCGATGCGGTTGGGATAGCAACCCGTAAGTATTCCGGCACGCGAAGCTGAACACACCGCTTGCGGTGCATAATAGTGGGTTAATAAGGCTCCTTCACTTGCCAATTGATCGAGGTAAGGGGTTTCAAAGTCTGTAGCTCCAAACACTCCCGCATCTGCATAGCCCTGATCGTCGGTGAGTATCAGCACTACATTAGGTCGATCGGATCGCTTTTGAGTTTTCGAATCATCTTGGCAGGCGGATAAAACACCTGACAGCAGAATTAGAAAGAGAAGAGAATGTTTCATACCCTTGAAGTTAGACTATTCGTCCCATACGGTTCGAAATCCGATATGCTCGGCTCCTGAGCTGATATTTTGTTTCGTAAGTGCTCTCTGTGCTACTTAATTGTGGCCCGTATCTTAAAAAATGGCCTTCACCGCCATATGGTCAGAGATAAAGCGTCCGTTAGCACGTCGCTCGTTGAGGTGCTGATAGGAGCTCGGCTTGAGGTTGCGTGAAAAAATATAATCGATACGTCTGTCCAAGGGTGCATCGAGCTTGAATCCACTGAAGGTGCCAGCGGGCCCCTCTAGATTTAGGGTCTCGAGCGGATCGTCCATCGCCTTTTTCATGCGCTGTATGGGTGCGTCCTCTGGCATGGCGTTGAAGTCTCCTGTTACCACCACGCGATCTTCGGGGCGGGTGAGTTCTTCGATTT
The DNA here is from genome assembly GCA_913060705.1 of uncultured Bacteroidota bacterium. Classification (GTDB taxonomy): domain Bacteria; phylum Bacteroidota; class Bacteroidia; order Flavobacteriales; family Flavobacteriaceae; genus UBA3478. The sequence goes on from CAJXTX010000061.1 coordinate 2,513, forward strand.
TTGTGAGGATGAGGCGCGCCGATTCATCGCGCGCCACTTGGCCCATATGATCAAAATGGGTGTTGAAATGCCAAAAGCTTTGATGGAGTTTACGGTCGTAGAATTGTGCATAGGTGCAGACGCGCGGAAGTGCGGCGTCCCATCCGGTCGAGACCTTTTCAGGAGTTTCTGAAAGCCAGAACGTGCCGCTCTGTTGAACCTCGAATCGGTCTTTTTGGTAAAAAATGGCGCTGAACTCGCCTGCGGTGTCTCCGTCTTCACGGCCTACCCCCACATAGGCATAGTTTTCAAGTTCGGTGTCTAAATACTGCATCTGAACCAGCATCGCCTCTTGCACCCCAAAGGTCGAAGGGGCGTGTTGCTTCAATTGACCGACGAGCTCTGCTTTTCGGAGGTCCCACAGGTCGGCTCCATCGTTTGAGCTGTTGTAGCGGATGTTGTAGCTGATAACGCTGAGGTCTTGGGCTTGAAGGCTCAGGCTAAAAAGCGCTATTAGGCTAAGTAAGAGATGTTTCATTAGTTGAGTTCTTCTTCTTTTTTTGATGAAATAAAGGCGGGGCCACATGAGAGTTTTTTAGCTAAATCGCTTTTTGGATCAATGGCTCTCCAAAAGGGTGCAATTTCTGATTCATTACGCGCTATCTTCTCTAGATTGTATTCAGCTACAATTCGTAAAAAGATAGAGGTGGTCATCGGACAAGTAAAATCAGCATCCTGCGCGGCAGCTAAATCACGACGCATTTGAAGGATGTCGATTTGAGCTCCACGGACACTGTCATTGAGGTATTCTTCAATCAGTTTAGGAGATGGGATGAGCATACGGTCTCCTGCTTTCTGGCCCCAGAAATCTTTCTCAATGATCTTTACCTCTGGATGAGGCTTTGATTCAAATTTTTCGCTCCAACTTTTGGCCATACTTATCTTGGTTAGGATTCACTCTGATCAGGGAAAAACAATCCGGCTAAAAAGATTCCGAGACCGATGCATAAAACGAGCAGGCCAGCACCTCTGAGGATATTACCTAAGAAGAAAAGCCCGAACAAAAAGAGTCCGACGCCCACAAAAAGGGTAGTGATTCCGCCGCGTTTCATTTGGACAGAGGTTGCCTTTGGGGGTTGAAGGCTTTGAATCAATTCTTCAATTTTAGCCGAATCACTTGCATTTTTAGCGATTTCAATAAGGGTGCGGTTTTTGTCTTGTGTCTTACGGTAATCGAAGAAAAGGACCAAACCCACGATAAGAATAGGCATGGCCACAGCGATGATCGAAACAAGAATATTGTTGAGCATGT
>CAJXTX010000062.1 GCA_913060705.1 uncultured Bacteroidota bacterium
AAGTGGTACCTCCAGGAATCGAACCAGGGACACATGGATTTTCAGTCCATTGCTCTACCAACTGAGCTAAGGTACCTCTCAATAAGGCTTGAAGTCGTTCAAGCGGGTGCAAATATAACCGATATTTCACGATTTGAAAATAAATGGATCCAAAATGTGAGGGCTCGAGGGCATTTGCGATCTTTATCGAATGGATCTGGTGATTGATATCGGAAATACACGCGCGAAGACTGCTGTTTTTGCCTCAAAGGAGTGTCTTGAGGTCAAGGCACATGAGCCTCAACAGTTGGTGACGGGTGTTCGAGAGATTCTTACAGCATTTAAGCTCATCGATCGCGCTATTGTCAGCACTGTAGGGGATGAACCCGACGGACTCGTTGAGGTGCTCGATGCGTTGAAAGAAGTGATTTGGGTAGATGAACACACCGAACTCATGTTCGATAACGAGTATCAGACAAAAGAGACCCTTGGAGCAGATCGAAAGGCCTTAATGGCGGCAGCTCACCGAAATTATCCGGGCAAAAATGTGCTGGTCATTGATTTGGGTAGCTGCATTACCTATGATGTACTCGAGAGTGGTAAGCGCTATGTAGGAGGGGCGATTAGCCCAGGCTGGCGCATGCGGGTCGAGGCCATGCATGAATTTACGAGTAAACTTCCTTCGCTTCAGCCAAGTGAGCCAATGACAGTGCTTGGGGACACGACCGCTAGTTGTATGCAAATTGGGGCGTATAATGGGGTGCTAGGAGAGCTTCAAGAACTCATCAGAGCATACCGCAAGCGCTTCGAAGATTTAACAGTCATTTTAACAGGCGGAGACGCCGAAATTTTTGGCAAACGCCTAAAAAACTGCATATTTGCGCATTCTAATTTCCTCTTAGAAGGTTTGCACGAGCTTCTTGAGTACAATTCAATAAGGTAATGAAGTTGCGTTTTTCGCTAATTGCCCTTTTTCTAGTGAGTTTTATGTCGGCCCAGCAAGGGACCTTCTCGCCCTACTCGTACTTTGGTTTAGGCGATATGGCCCCGAAATCCTTGATTGAGAACCGCGCTATGGCAGGTATCAGTATGCTTGGGGATAGTATCCACATGAATCTCCAGAATCCGGCAGCCTTGGCAAACCTCAGGCTCACCACCTACGCAGTAGGTGCTAACCGCAGGGCATCGGTGCTCAGTTCGCTTGAAGAACAGATCGATGCGGATAAGGTGGATAGGGGTCATATTACGAACCTCGATTATTTGGCTTTGGCGTTTCCGTTCAGCCCGAAAGGCGCTTTTTCATTTGGAATTATGCCGTATTCGGCCACGAGCTATCAGATCGGTCAGACGCGGATCAGTACACTAGCAGATACCGTAAGAACCACCTTTGAAGGAAACGGAGGAATCAACCGTGTATTTGCATCCGTAGGGCATCAATTGATCAAAGGGGTTAATGTCGGATTTATGGCCCACTACAATTGGGGAACTAAAGAATCGAGACGACTTCAGGCTTCAGATCAGGTTCAATTCGGAACCAGCGATCAACGATTCTCGAGAATTAAAGGAATCGATTTCAATTCGGCATTGACCGTTACTGTGCCTCTAAAGACAAAGGAAGGCAAATTGAACCTTCACGCCTCTGCTGTTCATGATTTTGCCTATCAATTAGATGCCGCTAACGAACAGACCTTAGGGAGTTTCTTGGTTTCTTCAGGAGCTGACCGTGAGGTGTTCGATGTTGATTTAGGTAGTTTACAGAACTCTCAGATTGAGATGCCTTCAAAGACTACTTTGGGGATTGGTTTAGGGAAACCTTTTTCTTGGTTCATTGGAGCAGAATACGCCACCCAAGACATGAGCCTGTTTAAAAACGAGTTCATTGAACCCGCCAACAGTACCTATGAAATGGCTTCCAGTCTGCGTGTGGGGGGATACTTTATTCCGAACTACAATGCCCTAAATGGTATTTTGAATCGAATCACCTACCGCGCTGGCTTGCGCATAGAAGATACCGGACTCCGCTTGAATCAAACTCCTATAGAAATGGTGGTGGGTTCATTAGGTTTTAGCCTTCCTATGGGAAGCACCGCGGCAGACCGCTTTTCAAGCATCAACGTGGCCTTAGAATACGGAAGTAGGGGGACCACCGATAATGCATTATTAAAAGAGTCATTTTTTGGCATAAATATTGGATTATCGTTAAATGATCGCTGGTTTATTAAAAGAAGAATCAATTAACCTCAAAAAATAGTATTTTCACGACCTTAAAATCACTAACACAAACCGTTATGAGAAAGAATGTATTTTTTGCTGCCATGGCTTTGTCGTTGGTCTTTTCTATGGCCTTTGGCCAAGCTCAGAATCAAGAGTGTTTGACCAATCTTTCTATTTATGTAGAAAGTGCAAAAGTTAAAAATTACGATGCGGCCTATGAGCCATGGAAGTTTACTTATGAAACCTGTCCAGAGCTCAACCGTGCAAACTACCTCTATGGAGAGCGCATCTTAAAGCATAAAATTGACAACTCCGAAGGAGAAGAGCGTGCAGCACACACGGCGATGCTTCTCAAGGTGTACGACGATGCAATGAAGTATTTCCCAAGTCGTTATCCGTTGGCGGATGTAGTCATTGACAAGGTATTGCTTCAGCGATCAGAAAAATTGATCGACGATGAGCAAATCTTTAGTGAGCTTGATCAGGCCTTCAAAGCAGATCGCGAGAACTTTTCAAACCCACAAGCCCTTTATTTATACTTCTCTAGCCTTGTAGATCTCAACGCTGCTGGTAAGCGCGAGTTACAAGACGTTTTTGAAGTGTACGATGAGGTTGTGGCTAAATTGGAAGAGGAGAATAAGAAATTAACCGATCAGATTGCCAAATTGCTTCCTCTAGAAGAAGACGGATCGATCTCTGCCAAAGATAAAAGACGCCTTCGCGTTTACAGCACCAATTCGGTTTCGTTTGGTAAGGTTGCTGCAAGTGTCGATGCAAAGCTAGGAGCTCTTGCAGATTGCGAGAACCTTGTTCCGCTTTATGAGAAAAGCTATGAGGCGCGTAAAGCAGATATTAAGTGGGTGAAGAGTGCCGTGGGCCGTATGTTCGGTAAAGACTGTACCGACTCACCGATGTTTAGAAAATTATTTGAGGCTCAGATTGCTTTAGAGCCTTCTGCAGATGCTTATCTCTACGGAGGTACGTTGAAGCAAAAAGCGGGAGACATCAAAGGAGCTCTTGAAGACTTCAATAAGTCAGCAGAACTTGAGACAGATGCGTATAAGCGCTCGAACATTCTGTATAAGATCGCGACTATCGTTCGCAAAAACAACAAGGTTCAAGCGCGTAACTACTTGAATCAAGCGATCAAAGCAAACCCTTCTAACGGTAGAGCGTACTTATTACAAGCAGCACTTTATGCAGATAGCGCAAACGAGTGCGGTGAGACACAATTTGACAAGAGAGCCGTATACTGGTTGGCAGCGAAGACTGCTGATCGTGCGGGTCGTGTAGATCCATCGCTTAGAAGTACAGCGGCTAAAGCGGTTGAATCGTACAACGCTAAGGCACCTTCGAAAACCGACATCTTCAACTCCGGAAGAGCCGGTGAAGTGATTAGCTTCTCATGCTGGGTAGGTGGTTCTGTGACCATCCCTTC
>CAJXTX010000063.1 GCA_913060705.1 uncultured Bacteroidota bacterium
ACCTTGCCTGAAATAGGTCAATTTAGCTACTCTTGTAGATAATGAATATTTACCCTTTTAGAAAACCAACTTCAAAACTTCTAGATAGTACTGGCAAGCCTTTATTGTGGCTTTTTGTCTTACTTTGTTTTAATTCAGTCATTGCAAGCGAACTACAAAGTCATGATGAAATACACTTAGCTGTTAAAAAATTTGCCGGTGACGTAGCAATTCAAGAAGTAGATCCTAGACTACGCTTAAAAAAATGTGATGAGATTTTAGAGGTCAGACACCCCTTTTCTACGGAAACAACAGTTGAAGTTCGCTGCCCAGAAGAAGCTGGCTGGAAACTCTTTTTAACCATATCTCCAAAATCCATAATGCCGGAATACTCCGATGAACCAGTCAAATCAACTATCGAAACAAGCAAAGGCATCATTGCCAAAAGAAGACTTCAAAGAGGCATAAAAATACTCGCTAGTGATGTTGAATCTAAAGCTTTTCCTAACAATCGTTTAAAAATCGGTCATTTCAGCAATTTCGACGGCGTTATTGGTATGGAACCCAATCAAACTATCCCAAAAGGAGCGTTAATTTCATCAAACATGCTCCGTCCCCCTATCTTGGTTCGCAAAGGGGACGCCGTTAGCATAGTTTTTGAGAGAAACGGCTTGAGCGTAGTTAACGAAGGTATCGCTCTAGAAAATGGCGGCCTTCGCGAAAAAATCAAAATTCAGTTACCAGATACAAAAAAAATACTTTCTGCCACGATCCAGTCTCCCGGCGTAGTTAAAATTCCCTGAACCCTTTGACTTTACAGGAATAATTGCTTCCCGTAGGATAAGTCTATCTCAAGTTTTCGACATTTGAGCCGTTAATAAGTTTGAGGACTGAGATGATCATTCATCATCACATTTCAGGGTAACGTCCCCATAAGGATAATAAAATGGTCGATTCTACTGGTAGCGTAACCAAAGCAAATATTGGCACTCAGCAGCGCCTTAACCGCAGTGAAGGCAACAATTTTTCTGCACCAACTTCAACCACTGAAGCTTCATCCTCAACTGTTGATTCTGTCGCTCTTACTCAAGAGGCTCATGATGCCATCAAAGCAGCAGAACTATTTAACGAGGTTCCTGCCGTGGACGAGAAGAAAATCGCTGACATTAAAAAAGCCTTATCTGAAGGCAACTACCCCCTCGATTCTCAACGAACAGCTGAAAATATGATGGCACTTGAAAATTTATTGACTAGCTCTAATAAAAATTAATATTTTTTCACTGTGAACTTTACAGATAACTTTTCTGCACATCTTGAAAATGCCATTCAGGCCACCTCTTCGCTTGAATCAACTTTAAAAAAAGAATTTGAGTCTCTTCAATCCCAAGATCTAGAGACATTTCAAAATATTCAATCCGAGAAAATCTCTCTTCTTAAATCCCTACAGCTTTTTGATCAACAAAAGAATCAATTTTTGCTCTCGAAGTCACAAAAACCTGACCAAACAATCGAACTTGAAAAACTCTTACCCGAAAGCGATGGAAACAAATGGCTTGCCTTTTTAGAGGGCTTAAAAACGTGTGATGAACTTCACCGTAAAGTTGATTTCTACCTAACACAAAAAATTCAGAACACGAATGCGATCTTAGACATCCTTCAAATCAACAAGTCTCATAACGCAACAAAACTCTATGATGCATACGGCAATAATAAACTGAGCACAATTGGCAATAAAATTACTGAAGCATGATGGATAATTTTTACTACACCTCTCTCGCCGTTATCACTTTAGGCATCATTCTGTCACTGTTTATTTCTTTTCGAGTGTATCGAGATAGCAAAGAGAAAGACTCAGAATTTGGTGAGTCAATTAATTCATTTATTTCTAAACAAGCCAAACAAACGAACGATCTTCAATTATTAAGCACTGAAATTGCTGAGCTACGCTCGCAACTGCAAAAACTTGGCCATCAAAAAACAGACTCTCATTTATTACCTTTACTTACCGCTGTTGTTGAACGATTAGAGCAGACACCGATAAGCTCAAGCGAAGCTAATAAAGAGTCCCAGGCCCCACAAGCAAAACAACAAGATGAACATTCGGTTTTCAACCATGCTATTCGTTTAGCGAAAGAAAACCAAAGCGCTGAAAAAATTGTTGAGATTTGCGGTATCGAACCATCAGAAGCAGAACTAATAGTACGAATGCACAGCCAGAATAAAATTACATAGCTACTCGTTACTTTTTTCATCCCCAGGCTTCATGCCCCTAAGCCAATAGCTATACGCAAGTACTTCAGCCACAACTTGATAAAGCTCTTTCGGTATTGCTTCATCGAGCTCAAGGATCGAAAGCAACCCTACCAAATCTTCATCTTTATGAATGGGTATACCTGCTTTATGAGCTGCATCGATAATCTTTTGAGCTAGCTCGCCACGCCCACTCGCACTAACGATTGGCGTTTCGTTTAGACCATATTCGATCGCGACTGCAATTTGCTCTTTTACTTTATTCATCAAACGCGTAAATCAAAAATAGCTTGCTGTTCGTGTTGCTCATAAAAATTTGGTTTTTGGGCAACCATTGGAGCTACTGAAATCTGTTGCACAGATAAACCGATCGCGGCAATGCCCTGCTCTAATTCGCTATAGTTTTCTTTGATTAGGTCAATCATCCAGGGCTGATCGGATTGGAATAGGATCGATACAGTCTTTTTGTATAAAAGAATTTCAGCTGAGAAATCCCCCATCTGTTGACTTTGGTGACGAAGATAAATTTGCCACTGTTCCCGACTAATTTGTTCTTCATCACGCGATATCCGCGCCTCTATCCAACCCTCAC
>CAJXTX010000064.1 GCA_913060705.1 uncultured Bacteroidota bacterium
CGATGAAAAGGCCTATTCGAATTGGCACCAGAGATAGTGCCCTAGCGCTTTGGCAGGCGAATAAAGTAGCCACGCTACTTGAGAGTCATCACTTACCGAACAAGTTGCTCCCGGTAAAATCAGAAGGAGATTTAAACCTCGCTCAACCTATCTATCAGATGGGGATTAGCGGTGTGTTTACTCGAGGATTAGACGCCGCGCTTTTAAGAGGAGAAATTGACATCGCGGTACATTCAATGAAAGATGTGCCAACAGCACTTGCAGAAGGTCTTGAAGTTGTAGCGGTACTTGAGAGAGGGGCTACTGAGGACGTAATTGTAAAAAGCCCAACCACTGGCGCGACCGTAGTAGCCACAGGCAGCTTAAGGCGTAAAGCACAATGGCTTAGACGAAACCCAAATCACACCATTACAGGGTTACGAGGCAATGTTCAAACTCGACTCGATAAAGTATACACTAACTCTTGGTTAGGAGGCATTTTCGCACTGGCAGGTCTTGAGCGTCTTGAAATTAAAGACCTAGAGATTGAGGTATTAGATTGGATGTTACCCGCACCAGCACAAGGAGCGGTAGTAGTTGTAGCGAAATCAGACCGCACTGATCTTAAAGAAGCCCTGGCGCTAATCAATCATTCAAATACAGCCCTTGAAGCTCAATTAGAGCGGGAATTTCTAAGACAATTAGAAGGTGGCTGTAGTTCACCCATAGGAGCAATCGCAAAGGTAAGCGGCGAAGAGATATTTTTTAAAGGCGGCCTATTTAGTCTTGACGGGACTAAGGCCGTCACTATTGAAAAACGCAGCCCTCGATCAAATGCTTTAGCTGATATTACGCTATGGGTAGATGAAGTTCTAAAATCAGGAGGTGAAGAAATACTAAAGGAATTGAGGGATGGCAAAGATTCTTAGTACCAAGGTCTTAAGTGAGGTTTCTTTCGAACGCCTTCTTGCTGCCGGACATCAAATCAGCCACTACGACATACTCAGCGCTGAGCCTCTACCCTTTGCGGCCCCGAGATACGATATTTACATATGTAGTAGTCAAAATGCAGTGAACTCAATTTCACATTACTGGAAGAATCAAGATCAAAAACACCTCTTAAATACCGATTGGTATTGTGTAGGTAATAAAACTGCAGAGGCGTTAAAAAAACTGAATCTGAGAGTAGTTGAAATCACACATTCTGCAAAAGAATTAATTGAAGAAAAGCTTTCGGTTCATGAGCTCGAAGAAAAGCGAAAGCTATGGCTAACCGGCGTCAAAAAAACCAAAGAAACCGAAGATTTTATTCGTTCTAAGAAAGCAGACTCAATAGATGTTTATCTCACGATACCTAATTTAAAAAAGGTTTCTGAATCGTTTGATGTGGTTCTTTTTTATAGCCCGCAGGGAGTTGAATACTTTTTAAAAAGCAATTCGATTGATAAGGGTGTGAAAGTCTATTGTATCGGAGATACTACAGCGCAAAAAGCAGAAAGCCTAAACATACCAGTAACAGCAGTCGCGAAAACTCCTAGCAGTGAGCGAATGGTTTTAGACTGCATCTTAGACCTAAAAAAGCAATAACTATGGGAGCAAATAGCCCTAAAAATGATCTTTATCTTAAAGCCTTACGAGGAGAAAGTGTATCTCGCCCTCCTGTTTGGATGATGCGACAAGCGGGACGCTATCTCCCTGAATTCATGGAGCTCAAAGAAAAGTATGATTTCTTTACCCGTTGTCAAACCCCAGAGTTAGCCTCTGAAATTACGGTTCAGCCACTTCGAAGATATGGGATGGACGCAGCTATTTTGTTCAGCGATATTCTGGTCGTTCCTCAGGCAATGAACATTGATGTTGAAATGCGTCCCGGTGTTGGGCCATTTTTACCAAACCCTATTCGCAAAGCTTCTGACCTAGATCGCGTGATCGTTCCAGATATTGAAGAGAGTTTAGGATATGTCTTAGATGCGATTTCGCTAACCCTTGAGAAATTAGACAACAGTGTTCCTCTTATCGGATTTGCCGGTTCTCCTTGGACTATTCTTTGCTACTGCGTGCAAGGTCAAGGGAGCAAAAGTTTCGATGTCGCTAAAGGGTTGTGTTTTTCAGATCCTAAAACTGCCCATGCCCTGCTTCAAAAAATTACCGATACAACCATCGCTTATCTAAAGGCCAAAGTAGCAGCAGGAGTGCATGCCGTCCAGGTATTCGACTCTTGGGGTGGGATGTTGAGCCCTGAAGATTACAAAGAGTTTTCAATGCAATACATGCAACAAATCGTAGATGCACTGAAAGACTTAGCTCCGGTAATTTTATTCGGAAAAGGCTGTTGGTTCGCCTTAGGTGAAATGGCTGATTCAGGCGCCTCGGCTCTAGGAGTTGACTGGACCTGTTCAGCAAGAAATGCCCGTTACCTCAGTAAAGGAAAAATTACGCTTCAAGGAAACTACGACCCCTCCCGATTACTGTCTCCTCCATCTAGGATCAAGGCAGACGTGTGGCAGATGATCGACGCCTTTGGAAAAGATCGCTACATTGTAAACTTAGGACATGGTATTCTTCCCAATATCCCTATCGATCATGCAAAGGCATTTATTGATGCGGTAAAAGAATACCCAGGATAAATTCAGA
>CAJXTX010000065.1 GCA_913060705.1 uncultured Bacteroidota bacterium
AAACGCTATAAAGAAGGACGTCTATGAGTCACCGTTCAGGTTATGTAAATATCATCGGTAACCCAAACGTAGGTAAATCGACCCTGATGAATGCACTTGTTGGGGAGCGATTATCTATTATTACTTCAAAGGCACAGACTACCAGACATCGTATTCTCGGGATTGTAAACGAAGAGAATTATCAGATTATCTTTTCAGATACTCCAGGTATCATTGACCCGGCCTACGCGCTTCAGGAGTCAATGATGGATTTTGTCAAAACGGCTTTTGAAGATGCCGATGTCCTAGTATATCTGGTTGAGATCGGAGAGAAGGGACTCAAAGATGAGCAATTCTTCAAAAAACTGGAGGCGACAAGCACTCCATTACTGCTTTTAATCAATAAGATCGACACCACCGATCAAGGGCGTTTAGAAGAGGCGGTCGCGAATTGGTCAAAGGTATTGCCTCAAGCCGAGATACATCCGATATCAGCGTTAGAAGGTTTTGGCGTAGATCAGGTGATGCAGCGAATTAAAGAATTATTACCGCTTGGGCCTGCTTACTTTGACAAAGAGCAGCTTACTGATAAATCGGAGCGATTTTTTGTGAGCGAGACCATCCGAGAAAAAATTCTTCTTCATTATAAGAAAGAGGTTCCTTACTCAGTAGAGATAGAGGTTGAAAGCTTCAAAGAAGAAGAAAAAATCATTCGAGTGCGTGCCGTTATTATGGTAGAGCGCGATACGCAGAAAGGAATCATTATCGGGCACCAAGGAAAGGCACTTAAGCGCGTTGGAACTGAGGCTCGAAAAGATTTAGAATCCTTCTTTCAAAAACAAATACACTTAGAACTTTACGTGAAGGTGAATAAGGATTGGCGCAGTAATGAAAATCAATTGCGTCGTTTCGGATATCAGGGCTAGAATCACGGCCCTTAACAAATTTCGGCTACCTTTGCGCCTACAAATTTTTCTATGGGAGCTATTGTTGCTATTGTGGGACGTCCGAACGTTGGAAAGTCGACTTTTTTTAACCGACTCATTCAGCGCAGAGAGGCTATTGTCGATGCGGTAAGTGGGGTAACCCGTGACCGTCACTACGGCAAAACCGATTGGAATGGTCGTGAATTCACCGTCATTGATACAGGCGGATACGTCAAAGGTTCTGAAGATGTCTTCGAACTCGAAATCGATAAGCAAGTAGAACTGGCCATAGATGAGGCCGACGCAATCATTTTCATGGTAGACGTTGAGTCAGGTGTTACCGGAATGGACGAGGATGTTGCCAAACTCCTTCGTCGACACGATAAACCTGTTTTTCTGACCATCAACAAGGTCGATAACGCCATGCGTGAGGCCGATGCGGTTGAATTTTACGCACTTGGTTTGGGTGATTACTTCACTATTTCATCGATCAACGGTGGGGGGTCTGGTGATCTACTTGACGCCGTTGTTGAGGTATTGCCCGACGAGCCTGAAGTAGAAGACGAATTGCCTCGTTTTGCGGTGGTTGGTCGCCCGAATGCAGGTAAATCTTCGTTTATCAATGCGCTGTTAGGTGAAGATCGCTTTATTGTGACTGACATTGCGGGTACTACCAGAGATGCTACCGATACCAAATACAATAGATTCGGATTCGAATTTAACCTGGTCGATACCGCCGGTATTCGAAGAAAGGCTAAAGTAAAAGAAGACCTTGAATTTTATTCGGTAATGCGTTCGGTTCGTGCCATCGAGCATTGTGATGTGGCTATTCTTATTCTAGATGCCACTAGAGGCTTTGATGGTCAAGTACAAAACATTTTCTGGCTCGCTCACCGAAATAATAAGGGGATCGTTGTACTCGTTAATAAATGGGATCTAGTAGAGAAGGAGACCAATAGTGTTCGCGATTATACCAAGAAGATTCGCGAGGCCATGGAGCCGTTTACCGATGTGCCAATCATCTTTATTTCTGCTCTTGAAAAACAGCGTATTTATAAAGCCATTGAAACTGCGGTTGAGGTTTATGAAAACCGTTCTAAGCGTGTGCCTACTCATAAGTTGAATGATGTCATGCTGCCACTTATTGAGCACTATCCGCCGCCATCGTTGAAAGGAAAGTACGTGAAGATCAAGTTCTGTACGCAGTTACCCGGGCATTATCCACAGTTTGCTTTTTTCTGTAACCTGCCACAGTATGTGAAAGATCCGTACAAGCGTTACCTAGAAAATCAGCTTCGTAAGAACTTTAATTTTGAGGGAGTTCCTATAACGATCTTTATGCGTAAGAAATAGGGCTTACCATCCGCCCGAGGCACCGCCTCCGCCGCCAAAACCTCC
>CAJXTX010000066.1 GCA_913060705.1 uncultured Bacteroidota bacterium
ATTACCCCCTTACAAGTCTCTTCTCTGAAGCAACTTAAAGCTCCCCCAGATGTATAGAGCAGTATAAAGTAGAGCAAGTGCAACTTCTTTGGCACTCGTATAATAATCGAGTTCCATCGATTCTCCTAGCTCTTTAGCAACAGTTTGAACGGCACTGAGTCGAGAGAAGGGTTCATGAATGAGGTTAAATGAGGCTTGAAGCGGAAAGTAAGACTTAATCTCTTGCGCCAAGGCAAAGGCGTCTGACTTGCTCTCAAAAGTCATAAATTCATAAAGGAGTTCTCCTCCTATACCAAAAGCTACCTGCTCTCCGATCGCAATGACTATTAATACTCCAATCGCAAAAGCAGATCGTTTGATCAGCATTCCTAAAAACAAACACAAACTAAAAAAGCCAATTAGTTTTAAGAAGTAAAGTCCCAAAAATTGAAGGTCTAAGACAATGAGGCTCCATTCGGTGTAGTCCGAATAGATCCCCCCAAGAACAGCAGAAATAAGCGTCACAAAGAGTGTTGAAAGTCCTGAAAAAACAACCACCATGATCAGTTTTGAAGCGATGAATTCTTCTTTCGAAAGTCCGTCTATCAAATTCTGTTTGAGTGTACGGTTGCTGTATTCATTTGAAACCATTGAGACGATAACAACCGCCAAGAATAACTTGAAAAAAGCGGCTATAAAGGTGTTGAAATGCCAAATGAATGGAAAATTGAAGATGCCCTGTTCTGCTAAATGAAATTGAATAGGTCCAATGTCAAACTTGATTGCAGCAATAGCCGCAATTAAGGTTAAGAAAAAGAAATACGCACCAATCAGTAAGACGCTCGACCTACTCTTAATTAGCTTTTGATACTCGATAAGAAACAAACGAATCATGAGCTATGGGTAATTTCAAGAAATAATTCTTCGAGTCGCTTCTGATGACTGCTCAGGTGACTCAGTGTGATAGACCTCGATGAAAAAAGTTGGTTGACCTCTGAGGGCGAGAGGGTAGAGGTGATTTTGAGCTTACCCTCGTGAGCGCCTAAAACCGTCACCTCCTCTAGATCTTCTGCAACTTTAATCAACTCATTCATATCACTAGTCCCCACGAGTATATAGCTGCCTTGCTCTGCCATTTCTTTCACAGATCCGCTGTAAATACATTGCCCTTTCTCTAGAATGATCACCTGATCACACACTTTTTCTACCTCGTCGAGTAAATGAGAAGCAAGAAGAATGGTAGTCCCCTGAGAAGCAATGCGCTGAATGAGGGTCCGAATCTGGTGAATTCCTTGGGGGTCTAGGCCGTTGGTGGGTTCGTCGAGTATCAATATTTCAGGATCACTCAGTAGTGCTGAGGCAATTGCTAACCGTTGCTTCATCCCTAGTGAGAAGGTTGAAAATTTACTCGTGGCACGGTCAAAAAGCCCTACTTCTTTGAGACATTTATCGACTGCGGCGAAAGGAACCTGTTTAATTAAGCATACGAGCTCTAAATTCTCTCGTGCACTCATATACGGATAGAAGTTTGGCCGCTCTATGATGGCACCTATTTTTTTTAAAGCTTGCTTTGCAGAAACCTTTCCATCAAACCACTCATAGGAGCCTGAGGTGGCATTGACCACATTGAGCACAATCCCTAGCGTCGTAGACTTTCCAGACCCGTTTGGACCTAAAAGACCATATACACTTCCCTTTTCAATTGTAAAACTCAGGTCTGATACAGCCTTTAGCCTTCCGAATTGTTTTGAGAGTTTATCAACTTTAAGCAAGGTTTCTGACATGCTTCAAATGTATTCTAGCGCTGCAGAACTTACAGCTCTTCTTCTCCTAAAATGTCTTTTAATAATCCTTGTGTCAAACCTTCAAATTCGCTCTCTTCGAGTGTGGTGGCCAATTCGAGAAAAGCAGCTGGATTCATCTTATCTCCGAGAACCCTAGCCAAAACAAATCCTTGATCATCGGCGTATCCAAAAAAGACAGCCTCATCGATTTGATCGATAGATCCACGAACTTGAACAGACACCTGAGCCTCATCGGTCATACGTGCTGCGAACAAAGGTTCGAATCCGTCGTGAACTAGAAATGCATT